>NZ_JBEZDU010000012.1:0-321335 GCF_040648495.1 Nonomuraea sp. NPDC049129
CCACCCGGGTCCGCGAAACGTCAAGCACCCCGTCCCACAGCACGGGCCGCGCAAGCGGCACGAGCTGCCGCATAGCGGCACGGGAATCCCCGCCCTTTCAGGGCGGGGAGCAGGTCAACTTGTACGATATGGCGCGGAGGTTGATCTAGGTGGCCACGCGGAATGGACCGAGGACCGAGCCCCGCACCCCGTTGAGCAGAGACCGGGTGCTCCGGGCCGCGATCAAGGTCGCCGACGAAAGCGGCATCGAGTCGCTCACGATGCGCCGTCTCGCGGAAGAGCTCGGCGCCGAGGCGATGTCGCTCTACTACCACGTGGCCAAGAAGGAAGACGTCCTGGACGGCATCGTCGGCGTCATCGCCGGCGAGATCAACGAGGCGGTCGGCCGGATCGACGTGCCCTCCAAGGGTGCCGCCTGGAAGACGGCCGTGCGGCAGCGGATCCTGACCGCCCGCCAGGTCTTCCTCCGCCACCCCTGGGCGCCGCGCGTCTTCGAGACCCGTACCGACGTGAGTCCGGCCGTCGTACAGTACTTCGATGCCCTGATCGGGCTCATGCGAGACGGTGGCTTCTCCAACGACCTGGCCCACCACGCGCTGCATGCCCTGGGGAGCCGGGCTCTGGGGTTCACCCAGGAGATGTTCGATCCGGGTGACGGGACCGGTGACGAATCCGCGGCCATGCTCGACGCCATGGCCGAGCAGCTGCCCCACCTCGTCGGCATGCTGCGGGAGATCGCCCACGACGACCCCGACTCCACGCTGGGGTGGTGCGACGACCAGACCGAGTTCGAGTTCGGGCTGGATCTGATCCTCGACGGTCTCGACAGGATGCGCGAGACCGCCTGACCTCCGCGTTCGCCTCATAAGGCGCTTCGCCATGCCCTTGACTGCCTTACGCCGTAAGAGTACCTTACGACGTACGACTTACGTTGTACGAATCGGAGGCACCTGCGATGAAGGCGATCGTCTTACGCACGTACGGCTCACCCGACGACCTGGCCATCACCGAGATCGACAAGCCCCTGCCCGGCGACGACGAGGTACTGGTCCGGGTCCGTGCCACCTCCATCCAGCCCTACGACTGGCACCACATGAGAGGCGAGCCGTACATCGCGCGCCTGATGCCCGGCAGCCTCGGGCTGCGCGGGCCGAAGATCCACATCCTGGGCGCCGACCTGGCGGGGCAGGTCGAGGCGGTCGGCAAGGACGTGACGGAGTTCAGCCCCGGCGACGAGGTCTTCGCGCAGTCCAACCAGGGCGGCTTCGCCGAATACGCGTGCGTCCGGGCGAGCGACCTGGCGCCGAAACCGAAGAACCTGTCGTTCGAGCAGGCGGCGGCGGTGCCGATGGCGGCCAACACCGCCCTGATGGGCCTGTGCGACCAGGGCCGCGTCCAGTCCGGGCAGAAGGTCCTCGTCAACGGGGCGTCGGGCGGGGTAGGGACGTTCGCCGTGCAGATCGCCCGAGCGCTCGGCGCGGAGGTCGCCGCCGTCTGCGGCGCGCGGAACGTGGACCTGGTCAAGTCGCTCGGCGCCACCGAGGTCATCGACTACACCACGGAGGACTTCACCCGGAACGGACAGCGTTACGACCTGCTGCTGGACATCGCGGGAAGCCAGTCAGCAGCGGCCTGCCGCCGGGCGCTGACCCCCAAGGGCGCCCACGTCGCCATCGGCGGACCGCCCGGCCGATGGTTCCAGCCCGCCGCTCACGTGTTCGCGGCACTGGCGCTCGGGCCGTTCGTGTCCCAGACGATCGTCATGACGGACGTGGTCCACTGCCCGCAGAAGCGGCAGAATCTGCTGACGCTGACCCGGCTCATCGAGGACGGCGAGATCACTCCGGTCATCGACCGCGGTTACCCGTTCGAGGAGATCCCGGCGGCCGTCCGCTACCAGGAAGAGGGTCACGTCGTGGGGAAGGTCGTCATCACGGTCTGAACGAAAGGGCCGAGGGCCGCCGGCTACGTGCCCGCCGGCGACCCCCGCTGCAAAAGCAGGCCTCAGACGCTCCGCGCCTTGGCGTACTCCGCGGCGCCGCCCGCGAAGTCGTACACCTCTACCTGCTCGTTCCCGACCACCCAGGCGTCGTGTCCGGGCGGGGCGACGAAGACCTCCCCCGGGCCGATCTCGGCCTCGGCGCCGTCGTCCATCCGGATGCGGAGCCGGCCTCGGACGACGAACCCGTTGTGATGGACCTGGCACGAATCGGTGCCGACGATCGGCTTGATGGATGCCGACCAGCGCCATCCGGGTTCGAACGTGGCCACACCGAAGCTCAGGCCCGTCAGGTTGCACACCTCGAAGTGGCCCATCGGGAAGTCCCGGCGCTCGTCGGGCTTGTCGATGCTCTTGACCTCGATCATGACGTCCCCCTTCGTCACCTTTCAGTGTCCCACCGGGCATTTCTCCGAACAAAGCCGACCAAGGCAACGAGGACGACGTGGGGTTGAGCCGTCCGCGCACCGGGTAGGCGAGCGCCTATGGAGATCACCCTGCAGGTCAACGGTTCGCGGCGGACCGTGGAGGTGGACCCGCGCGTCTCGCTGCTGGATCTGCTGCGCGAGCGGCTCGGGCTGACCGGCTCGAAGAAGGGTTGCGATCACGGCCAGTGCGGCGCGTGCACCGTGCTGATCGACGGCCGGCGGGCCAACGCCTGCCTGGCGCTGGCCGTGGCGCAGGACGGATCCGACATCACCACCGTCGAGGGCCTGGCGGACGGCGACCGGCCGCATCCGCTCCAAGCCGCCTTCATCGAGCACGACGCCTTCCAATGCGGCTACTGCACCCCCGGCCAGCTCTGCTCGGCCGCCGGGATGCTGGCCGAGGGCGGTCCGAGCGCCGTCACCGAGGACCTGGCCGCCGACCCGGCGCTGACGGCCGAGGAGATCCGCGAGCGGATGAGCGGCAACCTGTGCCGGTGCGGCGCCTACCCGAACATCGTCACCGCGATCGCGGAGGTGGCGCGATGAGACCCTTCGAGTACGCGCGAGCCGGCGACCCCGCCGACGCCGTGGCCAGGTTCCGGCCCGGCGCGATGTACCTGGGCGGCGGCACCAACCTCGTCGATCTCATGCGTCTGGGCGTGGCCGAGCCCGAGTTCCTGGTGGACGTGAGCCGGCTGCCGCTCGACCGGATCGAGCCCGACGGCGACGGGCTGCGAGTCGGTGCCGCCGTCCGCAACAGCGACCTCGGCGCCCACCCGCTGGTCCGCGAGCGCTACCCGATGCTGGCGCGGGCGGTGCTGGCCGGGGCGTCCGGGCAGATCCGCAACATGGCGACCGTGGGCGGCAACCTGCTGCAACGCACCCGCTGCTCGTACTTCCAGGACGTCTCCAAGCCGTGCAACAAGCGGCGGCCCGGATCCGGCTGCCCGGCGATCGGCGGCGACCACAGCAACCTCGCCATCCTCGGGCATTCCCCCGCATGCGTGGCCACCCACCCGTCCGACATGGCGGTAGCGCTGGCCGCGCTCGATGCCCGCGTGCAGGTCACCGGACCCGGCGGCGACCGGGTGATCCCGATGCCTGGGCTGCACCGGCTGCCCGGTGACGAGCCCGAACGCGACACCGTGCTGGCGCCCGGCGAGTTGGTCACCGCCGTGCACCTGCCCGCCCCGCCGCCGGGCGCCTCCCGCTACCGCAAGGTCCGCGAGCGCGCCTCGTTCGCGTTCGCGCTGGTCTCGATCGCCGCCGTCCTCGACGTCGCAGACGACGGGAGCGTACGCGACTGCCGGATCGCGCTCGGCGCGGTGGCGCACGCGCCGTGGCGGTGCGAGCGCGCCGAGCGGGCGCTGCGCGGCGCCCCGGCGAGTGAGGAGAGCTTCACCCGGGCCGCCGAGGCCGAACTGGAGCAGGCCCGCCCGCTGCCGCGCAACGCGCACAAGGTGCCGCTGGCCCGCAACCTCATCGTCCGCACCCTGCTGGAGCTGGCACCATGACCCGGATCGAGGGGCACGACAAGGTCACCGGCCGCGCGACGTACTCGGCCGAATACCCGATCGAGGGCGTCACCTACGCCTACCCGGTTCAGTCCGGGATCGTCAGAGGCCGCATCACCTCGATCGACGCGACGGGGGCGCTCGTCCTGCCGGGCGTGCTGGCCGTACTGTCCAGTGAGGACCCGCCCGAGCTGGCCCCCGACGCGGACCCGGAGCTGGCGCTGTTCCAGCGCCGCGAGGTCGCCTACCGGGGGCAGTTCGTCGCCGCCGTCGTCGCCGACACCTACGAGAACGCCCGCGCGGCCGCTCGGGAGGTGCGGGTCACCTACGAGGAGGACCCGCACGACGTACGGCTGCGCGGCGACCACCCCGGGCTCTACCGGCCGGACAAGGTGAACCCGTTCTACCCGGCCGACACCGAGAAGGGCGACCTGGCGGCCGGGCTGGCCGCGGCGGCCGTCACCGTGGACGTGACGTACACGACCCCGGCCGTGCACAACAACCCGATGGAGCCGCACGCCACGCTCGCCGTCTGGAGCGGTGACGGCGACCTGACCGTCTACGACTCGACGCAGGGCGTGTCCACGGCCCGCGTCATGATCGCCAAGACGCTCGGCCTGCCCGCCGAGCGGGTGCGCGTGGTGTGCCGCCACATCGGCGGCGGCTTCGGATCCAAGGGCACCATCCGCCCCGGCACCATGCTCGCCGTCCTGGCGGCGAGGGCCGTCGGGCGGCCGGTGAAGGTGGCGCTGACCCGGCAGCAACTGTTCGACGTCACCGGCTACCGGACGCCGACGATCCAGCGAGTCCGGCTCGGCGCCGACGCCGACGGCCGCCTCACCGCCGTCGAGCACGAGGTCGCCGAGCAGAGCTCGACGCTGGTCGAGTTCGCCGAGCAGACCGCCACCCCGGCCCGCACCATGTACGAGACGCCCGCGCTGCGCACGGCCCACCGGCTGGTCCGGCTGGACGTGGCCACCCCGTCGTGGATGCGCGCACCGGGCGAATGCCCCGGCATGTACGCGCTGGAGTCGGCCATGGACGAGCTGGCCATCGCCACCGGCCTGGACCCCGTCGAGCTGCGCGTGCTCAACGACGCGGAGACCGAGCCGGAGAGCGGCCTGCCGTTCAGCTCCCGCAACCTGGTGGCCTGCCTGCTGGAGGGCGCCCGCCGGTTCGGCTGGGAGGGGCGCGATCCGACGCCGGGCGTCCGCCGCCAGGGGCGCTGGCTCATCGGCACCGGCGTCGCCTCTTCCACCTTCCCGGCCTTTCGGCGCCCGTCCCAGGCCACCGCCACCGTCGAGAACGGCGGCTATGTCGTCCGCGTGGCCGCCGTCGACCTCGGCACCGGCGCCCGCACCGCGCTGACCAAGATCGCCGCGACCGCGCTCGGCGTCCCGCCCGACCAGGTACGGATCGAACTGGGCGACAGCGATCTGCCCCCGGCCCCGGTGGCCGGCGGCTCCATGGGCACCGCCTCCTGGGGCTCGGCCGTGGTGGCCGCCTGCGAGGAGGCGCTGCGCGACGGCAAGCACGGCGCCGCCGACACCACCGACGCCATCAAGGCGCAGCAGGACCTGGCCAGACACGCCTTCGGCGCCCAGTTCGCCCGGGTACGGGTGGACATGGACACCGGCGAGATCCGCGTGTCGCACCTGCTGGGCATCTTCGCCGCCGGGCGGATCATCGACGAGCAACTGGCCATGTCGCAGTTCGTCGGCGGCATGACGATGGGCGTGGGCATGGCGTTGATGGAGGAGAGCGTCATCGACGACGAGTTCGGCGGGTTCAGCAACCACGACCTGGCTCAATACCACGTGCCGGTGTGCGCGGACATCGAACGGATCGACGCGGCCTGGATCGAGGAGGACGACCGGCACCTCAACCCCATGGGCACCAAGGGCATCGGTGAGATCGGCATCGTCGGCACCGCGGCCGCCATCGGCAACGCGGTCTATCACGCGACCGGCATCCGCGTCCGCGACCTGCCGATCACCCCTGCCCGCCTGCTCACGTGAAGCTGGCCCTACGCGAATTGATCGCGCTTTTGCATGAAATTTCCTGATCTAGGTAGATGAAGGCACATGGAACCGGACAGGGAAACTCATAAGGAGCGGGCCGATCGCAATTTCGTGGAGCTGCTGCAGAGCGCACGGGTGGCGGTGACCGGCGTCCAGGTGCTGTTCGCGTTCCTGCTGACGGTCCCGTTCTCGCAGGGGTTCGACAAGTTGAGCCTGGCCGATCGGCGGCTGTTCTACGTGGCGCTGGTCAGTGCCGCGATCGCCTCGATCTGCTACATCGCCCCGGCCGCCCAGCACCGGGTGCTCTTCCGCCAAGGGCTGAAGGAGATGCTGGTCCGCCGCTCCAACTTGTACGGCATCGCCGGGGCGCTGGCCCTGGCCGTCTCGATGACCGCGGCCACCATGCTGGTGGTCGACTACCTGTTCCACAGCACGGTGGCGGTGATCACGGCCGTCGTCGTCGCCGCGCTGGCCGTGTGGACCTGGTTCGTGCAACCGGCGATGGACCGCTCGGCCAAGGGCGACGACGACACGAGCTGACCCCGGTCGCGCGCGACCGGGGCCGGGTCAGATCTTCGGGCACATCTTCCCGTCACGCGGCGGTACCCGGGTGATCAGGTAGCGGTCGACGGAGGTGTTCACGCAGGCCGAGCCGGTGCCGTAGGCGGTGTGGCCGTCGCCGTCGAAGCTCAGCAGCACGCCCGAGGACAGCTGAGAGGCCAGTGCCTTGGCCCACTTGTACGGCGTGGCGGGGTCGCGCAGGGTGCCGACCACCAGGATGGGCGGTGCGCCCTTGGCGTGGATGGCCCTGTTGACCGTCTTGCTCTTGACCGGCCAGAAGTCGCACGCACTGGCCACGGCCTTGCCGGAGCTGATCGCCTTGGCCTGGCGCACCGCTCGCCGCCAGGTCGGGTGATCGAGGCAGTCGATGGCCGCGTGCGCCTCCATCATGTTGGCGTAGGTGGCGTCGGGGCCGCGCTCGTTGTACTGGTCGGCGTACTGCAGCAGCAGCGTGCCGTCGCCCTTGAAGGCCGAGCCGAGCGCCTGCCGCAGGGCCGGCCACGACCGCTGGTCGTACAGGAGGCTGTAGAGGCCGGTGTACACGATCGCCTGCGTGGCCTGCCTGCCGTCGTAGGTGTTGACCAGCGGCGCCTTCTCGGTCCGGTCGTGCAGGGCGCGCATCTGCTTGGTGACCGCGGTGACCGTGTGCTTCTTGAAGGGGCAGTCCTTGTGCTTGAAGCAGTCCCGCGCGAAGGACTCGAAGGCCACGCCGAAGCCGTCCTGCTGGCCCGCGCCGAACTCGGTCGCCGTCGTGGTGGGGTCCTCGGCGCCGTCGAGCACCATCGCGCGCACCCTGGCCGGGAACAGGTTCGCGTACGTGGCGCCGAGCAGGGTGCCGTACGAGAAGCCCAGGTAGGTCATGCGCGACTCGCCGAGACCGGCGCGCAGCACGTCCATGTCGCGGGCGGCGTTCGGCGTGCCCACGAAGGGCAGGAGCGCGCCGGAGTTGGCCTGGCACGCCTGCGCGAGCCGCAGCTGCGCGTAGTTGTACATCTTCACCTCGGCCTTCGAGTCCGGGGTGTCGTCGACGGAGTGGTACCAGTCGGCCACCTGGGTGGGCATGCAGCGCACGGGGGTGGAGGCGCCCACGCCGCGCGGATCGAAGCTGACCAGGTCGAAGCGCGAGCGGAGGGCGGCGGTGAACTTCACCTTCGCGGCACCTCTCAGCAGGTCGACGCCCGACCCGCCGGGTCCGCCAAAGTTGATCACCACGGAGCCCAGGCGCTTGGCGCCCTTCGCCGGTAGTTTGATCACGGCGATCTCGATCCGTTTGCCCGACGGCTTGGTGTAGTCGAGCGGCACCTTGAGCTTCGCGCACTGGAAACCCCCCTTGCAGGGGGTCCAGGCGAGCCGCTGGCCGTGGTAGGCGCTCAGGCCGGGCGGTGTGTCGGCCGTCCGCGCGGGCTGTGCCGTCGCGGGCTCGGCGGTGACCAGACCCGCGGAGAGCAGGCCGATGACTAACGGGGTGATGACCCCGAGAAGGCGTCGCATATCTCTGTCCTCGTCTGGCGGCCGAGTGGATATCGCTTAGTGACTCTCCGATGGTTGGGCGCGGTGGTTGCGAGGCTCTTGAAGGCCGCTGGCCGAGCGCGTGCAAGCGTTATTTGGAAAGTTTCTTTACTAGCGCGGATCACGTCCGTATGGTGAGGCCATGAGCCTGCGCACAGTGCTGATCCTGGTGGCGGCGCTCGTCGCCACGTCGGTCTCCGCCTCCCCGAGCGCGCGCGCCGCCGCGCCCCTGAGCTTCGGCGGGGTGGTCCCCGCGCCGGTCAGCGCGACGCCCACCGCCGGGGTCACCTACCGGATCACCTCGGCCACCAGCCTCTACAGCGACGTCCCCGCCGTCGGCGAGCAGCTCGCCCGGCAGCTGCGGCGCTCGACCGGCTACCCCGTGCCGATCGTGGCCGCGCCGCCCGCCGGCGGGATCTCGCTGCGGCTGGGCAGCGTGAGCGGTGGCGAGGAGGCCTACCGCCTCGACGTGACCGCCACCGGGATCACCGTGCTGGCCAATGGGGCCGCCGGGCTGTTCAACGGGGTACAGACGCTGCGGCAGCTGCTGCCGTACGCGGCCGACAGCGCGAGCGTCCAGCCGGGACCGTGGCCCGTGCAGGGCGGGCGGATCACCGACGCGCCGCGCTACGCCTACCGCGGCGCCATGCTCGACGTCGCCCGCCACTTCTTCCCCCTGGCCGCCGTCCAGCGGTACATCGACCAGATCGCCCTCTACAAGATCAACTACCTGCACCTGCACCTGTCCGACGACCAGGGCTGGCGGATCGTCGTCGACTCCTGGCCCAGACTGGCCACCTACGGCGGCAGCACCGCCGTCGGCGGCGATCCGGGCGGCTACTACACCAAGGCCCAGTACCAGGAGCTCGTGGCCTACGCCGCGGCCCGCAACATCACGGTCGTGCCCGAGATCGACCTGCCCGGCCACACGAACGCCGCCCTGGCCTCCTACGCCGAGCTGAACTGCGACGGCGTCGCGCCGCCCCTCTACACCGGCACCGACGTCGGCTTCAGCTCGCTGTGCACGTCGAAGGAGCTCACCTACACCTTCATCGACCAGGTGCTCGGCGAGCTGGCCGCGCTCACCCCCGGCCCCTACCTGCACCTCGGCGGCGACGAGGCCAGCTCCACCAAGCCGGCCGACTACGCCGCGTTCATGAACCGGGCGCAGGCCATCGCCGCCGCGCACGGCAAGACCGTCATCGGCTGGCACGACATCGTCAAGGCGACGCCGCTGCCCTCCACGGTCGCTCAATACTGGGGCACCACGCCGGACGACAGCGCCGTCGCGGGTGCCGGGCGGAAGGTCATCATGTCCCCGGCCAGCCGCGCCTACCTGGACATGAAGTACAACTCGCGCACCAAGCTCGGCCAGGACTGGGCCGGGCTGATCGAGGTCAAGGACGCCTACGGCTGGAACCCGGGCGCCTACCTGACCGGCCTGCCGGCCCAGCAGGTCCTGGGCGTGGAGGCGCCGCTGTGGACCGAGACGATCAGGACTCCCGCCGACATCGAGTACATGGCCTTCCCGCGCCTGCCCGCCATCGCCGAGCTGGGCTGGTCCCCATACGCCAAGCACGACTGGACCGCCTTCAAGAAGCGCCTCGGCGCGCAGGGGCCGCGCTGGCGCGTCCTGGGCGTGAACTACTACCACTCCGGGCAGATCACCTGGCCCGCCGGTTCCTGAACCAACTGATGGTCTTGTACGACGTCACCGCCCGGCGGTCTCGTTGAGCTGGTGCGCCCACGGTGGGTTGGCCCCCGCGACCGAGCACGTCAGCGCCGCCACCCGGGCCGCGAAGGCGGCGGCGTCGGCGGCCGTCTCCAGGTCCAGCCCGTCCAGCCGGCCGCCGAGCAGCCCCCGCACGCCCAGCCGGTGCAGCAGCCCGGCGGTGAAGGAGTCACCGGCGCCCACGGTGTCGACGACCTCGACCCGGGGCGCCCGTACCGTCGCGCGCTCCCCGTCCAGCGACACCAGCGCGCCGTCCGCGCCCCGGGTGATCACGATGAGCCTGGCCCCGGCCGCGTGCCAGGTGTCGCAGGCACGTTCCAACGGCTGATCCGGCATCAGGAAGGACAGGTCGTCGTCGCTGAGCTTGAGGATGTCGGCCACCGCGCACCACCGCTCCACCGGGTAGGCGTCCCGGTCGGCCAGGCTGGGCCGTACGTTCGGATCGATCGAGACCGTCGCGTGCGCGCGGGCGTCCGCCGCGAACGACTCCACCGCGGCGCTGCCCGGCCGCCTGACCAGCGCCAGAGACCCCGTGTGCAGGCAGGACCACCCGCTCGGGTCGACGGCGGCCAGCTCTTCGGCCGTCCACTGCCAGTCGGCGGTGCCTTCGGCGTGGAAGCTGTAGGCCGCCTGGCCCCGCTCGTCGAGTGAGGCCACCGCCAGCGTGCTCGGCTCGGCGGCCGGCACGATGGCCGACAGGTCCACCCCGGAGGAGGCGAGGTGCTCGCGGAACAGCTCGCCGAACACGTCCGCCGACACCCGCCCCAGGAACCGCGTCGGGGTGCCGAGCCGGGCCAGAGCCACCGCCGTGTTCGCGGGGCCGCCGCCCGGCAGAACCCGGAGCTCCAGCTCGCCGGGGCGCCGGTCGGCGAAGGCGTCCGCGACGCATTCGCCCAGGACAGCGATCATCAGGGCCAACCTTTCAGCCATGTTTGCAGATTTGTTACACCCAGGGGGCATTGACGTTTCTAGAAACGGAGTCCATCATCGCAGCACGGCGAATGTCAACGTTGACATATGTCAACGATGACATTGAATCATCCCTGATAGGAAGCCACCATGATTGCTAGGCTCTCGGCCGGACTTCTGGCCGCCGCGCTCCTCGTCACCGGCTGTGGCGGCAACGAGCAGAAGGCCTCCACCAGCACCAACAAGGTCGGGCTGATCACGAAGACGGAGACCAACCCGTTCTTCGTCAAGATGAAGGAAGGCGCGCAGCAGGCCGCCAAGACGTCGGGTCTGGAGCTGATGACCGCGGCGGGCAAGTTCGACGGGGACAACGCCTCCCAGCTCACTGCCATTGAGAACATGGTCGCGGCCGGGGTGAAGGGCATCCTCATCACGCCCAACGACACCAAGGCAATCGTGCCCGCGATCAAGAAGGCCAGGGACGCCGGCGTCGTGGTGATCGCGCTGGACACGCCGACGGACCCGCAGGACGCCACCGACGCGCTGTTCGCCACCGACAACCTCAAGGCGGGCGAGCTGATCGGCCAGTACGCCAAGGGCGCCATGGCCGGCAAGACCGCCAAGATCGCCACGCTGGACCTGGCGCCCGGCATCACGGTCGGCCAGCTGCGCCACGACGGCTTCCTGAAGGGCTTCGGCATCGCCAACGGCGACCCGTCCATCGCCTGCTCCCAGGACACCCGCGGTGACCAGTCCAAGGGCCAGGAGGCGATGGAGAACTGCCTGCAGAAGGCGCCCGACATCAACCTCGTCTACACCATCAACGAGCCCGCCGCGCTCGGCGCCTATACCGCGCTCAAGGCCAAGGGCCGCGAGAAGGACGTGCTGATCGTCTCGGTGGACGGCGGCTGCACCGGCGTCAAGGCCGTCAAGAGCGGGCAGATCGCCGCGACCTCGCAGCAGTACCCGCTGAAGATGGCCGAGGACGGCGTCAAGGCCGTCGCCGACTTCGCCAAGGGCGGGGCCAAGCCCAAGGGCTACGTCGACACCGGCGTCACCCTGATCACCGACAAGGCCGTTCCGGGAGTGGAGTCCAAGGACACCACCTTCGGCCTGGCCAACTGCTGGGGCTGACATGGCCGTCATGGAAGCGACGCTGCCGCGCCGCATCATCACCACACCGACGGCGGGACCGCTGGCCGCGCTCGTGCTGGCCTGCGTGTTCTTCGCGGTCAACAGCGACCAGTTCCTCACCGGCGGCAACTTCTCGCTGATCATCCAGCAGGTGATGGTCGTCGGCACGCTCGCCATCGGCCAGACGCTCATCATCCTGACCGCCGGCATCGACCTGTCCAACGGCGCGATCATGGCGTTCGGCGGCATCGTGATGACCAAGCTGGCCGTCGGCAGCGGGCTGCCCCCGCTGCTCGCGGTCGCCGCCGGACTCGCCGTCTGCGCCGCGTTCGGGCTGGCGAACGGGCTGCTGGTGACGCGGATCTCGCTGCCGCCGTTCATCGTGACGCTGGGCATGCTGAACGTGGTGTTCGCGCTGACCCACATCTACTCCGAGGACCAGACGGTCACCGACCTCCCGAACACGCTGACCTTCCTGGGGCAGACCTTCAAGGTCGGCGGCACGAACGTCACCTACGGGTCGCTGCTCACGATCCTGCTGTTCCTGCTCTTCGCGTACCTGCTGGGGTACACCGCGTGGGGCCGCCACGTGTACGCGCTCGGCAATAGCCAGGAGGTCGCGCGGCTGACCGGCATCCGCACGCAGCGGCTGACGATCGGCGTCTACACCGTCGCGGGCCTCGTGTACGGCATCGCCGCCCTGCTGCTCGTCTCCAGGACCGGCGTGGGCGACCCGCAGGCCGGTCAGACGGACAACCTCGACAGCATCACCGCGGTCGTCCTCGGCGGGACCAGCCTGTTCGGCGGCCGGGGCCTGGTGCTCGGCACGCTGATCGGCGCGCTCATCGTGGGGGTCTTCCGTAACGGCCTGCAGCTCATGGGCGTACCGTCGATTTACCAGACGCTCATCACCGGCATCCTGGTGATCCTCGCCGTCGCCGTCGACCAGCTCTCCCGCAGGAGGACCCGATGACCCCCGTGCTCCAGGCCCGCGGCCTGGTCAAGCGATACGGCCACGTGGTGGCGCTCGACGGCGCCGACTTCGACCTGATGCCCGGCGAGGTGCTCGCCGTCATCGGCGACAACGGCGCCGGCAAGACCAGCCTGATCAAGGCGCTGACCGGCGCGCTGCAGCCGGACGAGGGCGAGATCCTGCTCGACGGCAAGCCCGTGCGCATCCGCGACCCCCTGGAGGCGCGCCGGCTCGGCATCGAGACCGTCTACCAGGAGCTCGCCGTCGCGGCCTCGCTCGACATCTCGACGAACATGTTCCTCGGCCGCGAGCTCCGCAAGCCAGGACCGCTCGGCACGATCTTCCGGATGCTCGACAAGAAGCGGATGCGCGAGGAGTCGGCCAAGCACATGGCCGACCTGAAGATCGGCCTGCGCTCGCTCACCCAGCCCGTCGAGTCGCTGTCCGGCGGCCAGCGGCAGGGCGTGGCCGTGGCCAGGGCCGTGGCGTGGGCCTCCCACGTCGTGGTCATGGACGAGCCGACCGCCGCACTCGGCGTCAAGGAGTCGGGGCAGGTGCTGGACATGATCAAGCGGGTCCGCGACCGCGGCATGCCCGTCGTCCTGATCAGCCACAACATGCCGCACGTCTTCGAGATCGCCGACCGCATCCACGTCCAGCGGCTCGGCCGCCGCGTCGCCCAGATCAAGCCGGGCGACCACAGCATGGCCGAGGTCGTCGCCATCATGACCGGAGCACTCCAGGTGTCGGAGGGCAAGTCGGTCGTGACGGACAAGGACGCGGCGGAGGCGATCGGCCTCTAGCATGGGCGAAATGCGGCGTCCCACCATGACAGACGTGGCCCGTGAGGTGGGCGTCACCGCCAAGACCGTCTCACGGGTGCTCAACGACGACGGACCCGTGGCCATCGAGACGCGCGAACGCGTCATGGCCGCGGTCCGCAAGCTGGGCTACCAGCCCAACCTGATGGCGCGCAACATGCGGGTCGGCGCCAGGGACGCCGCGATCGGGCTGGTCATCCCCGAGATGGGCAACCCGTTCTTCGGCACGGTGGCGGGCGGCATCGAGAACGCCGTCCGGGCCCGCGGCCTGACCCTCATCGTCGGCTCCTCCAGCGAGACCGCCGAACTGGAGCAGTCCCTGATCGCCACCTTCCTGGCCCGGCGGGTCAGCGCCCTCATCGTGGTCCCCTCGGCCGGCAGCGACCACCGGTACCTGCGTACGGAGCGGGTCGCCGGCCTGCCCATCGTCTTCCTCGACCGCCCGGCCGTCGGCCTGACGGCCGACAGCGTGGTCAGCGGCAACCGGGCCGGCGCGCAGGCCGGCATCGAGCACCTGATCGGGTACGGCCACCGCCGGATCGGCTTCATCGGTGACCTGCCCGCCACCCTCTACACCCGCCGCGAACGCTTCCAGGGTTACCGCGACGCCCTGGAGCAGGCGGGCCTGCCGTTCGACCGCACCCTGGTGGAGACGGGCCACGACCAGGAGGCGGCCCGCGCGGCCACCCTGCGCCTGCTCGCCCTGGACCGCCCGCCCACGGCCCTGTTCGCGGCCAACAACCTGGCCTCCATGGGGGCGGTGGTCGCGCTGGCCCGGGCGGGGCGGCGGGACGTGGCGCTGGTGGGGTTCGACGACCTGCCGCTGGCGGAGGTCCTGGACCCGCCGCTCACCGTCGTGGCGCAGGATCCGGCGGCCATCGGGGAGGTGGCGGCGGAGCTGGTGCTGTCGCGCCTGGACGGCGACCGCTCCCGCGCCCGGCGACCACTGGTGCCCACCCGGCTGATCGTCCGGGGGTCGGGGGAGCTGCCGGCGCTCTCCTGAGCCCGGACCCTGTTTCTGCGCCGATCCTGTTTCTGTAAGGGAAAGGCCCCGCGCACCTTCCCAGAGGTCGGCTCTAGAGGTCGGCCGGGGCTTTCCATGTCAGCTCAGGTCAGCGCAGCCCCGCGAACAGGTCGTCCTCCTGGTCCGGTGCCGCCGCCACGCGATTGACGATCCGGGTGAACGCCTCAGCGGAGAACGCCGCCTGCTGGGCCTCTTCGGGCATCTGGAACAGGAAGATGTTGTCGCCCTGGCTCGCGTGCGACCGCAGCGCCTTGAGCTTGCGCTCGACGTAGGGGGCGACGTCGACGACGGCGGTCACGAGCTCGTCGGGGGTGCCGAAGTCGTCGGAGGGCTCGAAGTCGCCCAGGTCGATGCCGCTGCTGCGGACGAGCTCGAACATGCGCTTCATCGCGGAGCGGGGGAGGGCCGTGTAGTAGAGCTTGTCGGCGACACCGGTCGCCTCGACGGCCGCGACCGTGATGCGATGGGCCTGGACGTGGTCGGGGTGGTTGTAGCCGCTGCCGCCGGTCTCGTCATAGGTGACCACGACCTGCGGGCGATATTGCTTTATCAGCTCGCCGAGCCGGCCGGCGGCCAGGTCGACGGGCACGTTGGCGAAGGCGTCGGGGTGAGCGTTGGTGTCCCACCCGTCCATGCCGGAGTCGCGGTAGCCGAGCAACTCCAGGTGGTCGATGCCCAGGTGCTCCACCGACTCGCGCAGCTCCGCCAGCCGCCGCTCGGCCACCTCTTCGGCGACGTGGCCGGGGTCGCCGGGCTTGACGCCGCCGGGCCCGTCGCCCTGCTCGCCGTTGGTGCAGGTGACCAGGACCGTGCGGATGCCCTCGTCGGCATAACGAGCGAAGACGCCGCCAGTGCTCAGGCATTCGTCGTCGGGGTGGGCGTGCACGGCCATCAGGGTGAGTTGCCGATCCATGATGCAGACCCTACTGGGCGGCACCGACAGTTGCGGACGGAGCGGACAGCGGCTGCTCCCGATGGGTCCGGTCCGGCTGGTGGGCGCGGAGGCGGGCCGTCCCGAGGGGTCAGGTGCGGCGGGTCAGTTCGCCGGCTCGGAGGCGGGCCGTCGCGGCCGCCGCGCGGTCGCCGAGCGCCTCGGCGAGGGCGCCCTGCTTGAGCCAGTTGAACGGGCTGCACGGCCGCACGCTGATCCGCTCGCTGACCAGCACCCGCGCCAGATCCCGGCGCCCGCCGCGCAGCGCCGCCTCCAGGAGCGTCTTCTGTACGGCGTCCCGCTGCGCGTGGCTGCCGCCGAACTCGTTGACCCGATGCCTGATCGGATAGAGCAGGTCCACGACCGCGTCGTAGTCGCCCCGGCCGAAGGCGACCAGCGACCGGCAGACCGGCAGGCCGACGCGGGCGGTCATGGCGTGGTTGGTGATGTTCGGGTGGGGTTCGGACAGGTAGGTCTCCCGGCTCGCGATGAGTCTCTCGGCCTGCGCGACCCGGCCCGCGCCCACGTACGACATGACGGCGTGCATGTCGTTGAAGGCGTAGAACGGCTCGGCCACCTTGGCGGGCCACGCGTCGGCCAGCGCCCGCCAGCGTTCGTGCTGGCCGGAGCCCTCCAGAAGCAGCCGCCACAACAGCGCGGCGGCGTCGAGCAGTTCCATCGAGCCCTGACCGTCGGCCAGCGCCGCGTCGTAGATGGCCAGTGCCCGGCCGGTGTCGCCGGCCTCCAGCGCGTAGAGGGCGTAGTGCCACCAGGTGTGCACGTTGAAGAACGTGCCGGTCGACCAGTCGCCGAGCCGGGCGTCGAGGTAGCGGATGCCGTCGCCGAACCGGCCCTGCATCTCGTAGGTGTGCACGACCGCGTGGATGCCCCAGACGTCGCGCGCGTTCAGCTCGACCGCCCGCAGCCCCACATCCTCCGACCGGTCGTAGTGCCCGGCCTCCTCCAGCCCGAACGCGTACATCCCGAGCACGTGGCCGTAGTGCCGGTCGTCCTCGTGCCAGGCGTTGAGCGCGCCGCCGATCCTGTCGCGCAGCGAGCGGGCGTCGCCGGTGAAGAAGTCGACCTGGTGCCCCGCCGCCAGCGCCAGGGCGTCACGGGGGTACTGCTCGGTGATCGCGCCGAGGAGCCTGCCGCAGGTCAGGAAGTCGCCGTCGAGCAGCGCCTGGACGGCCTCGACGTGCGCGCGTTCGCGGGGCAGGAGCGCGGCGGCGTCGCTACGGCCGCGCCAGGCGGCGAAGCGCTGCCTGGCGGTGCGCGCGTCCTCCACCTCCGTGGTCAGCAGCCCGAGGTAGGCGGTCAGGACCTGGCCCATCGGGAAGTCGGGCGCCTCGGCCAGGGCGGCGGCGGCCTCGACGTCGACCTCCGCGCGAAAGTGCAGCAGCTCGTCGATCGCCCGGTCGTAGTGGCGGGCGGCGGCACCGCCCGCGCCGCTCATCGCCAGCCCGTGCTGGTCGTCGGTCACCCGGCCACTATAAAAGGCGGCCGGTCGGCAGGATCCGGCGCCGCCCCTCGGCGCGTGCCGGGAGCGTCAGCGGCGATTCGGTGCGGCGCTCGGCGGGCGTCGGGACCGTCGGCGGCCCCTCCGGCTGCGGGCGTGTAAGCCGTTTCGGCGGGGGAAGCGCCTGGTCGTGGAAGCTCCATTACCAATGGCCGCGGACCCTGGTCATCAGGGCGGTTAGAAAAGGTTTTTCGGCCGGTCCGCTAAATGACCGGCGGGGCCGGGATTCAAGATTGTAACGAGGGCCTGGAGCGATATGTCGGGCAATGGCGGGGGCGTTAGGGTGCAATCCCTGTCTATTTCGTGGTGAGGTGGAGGAGGGCCGGTGGTGTACCGCGCGCGTGGCCGCCATGCGTCATCCGGCCAGGCCAAAGCCGCCTCACCCGCGTCGCCGGAGGGGCCGTGGCTGCCCGCCGGCAGCGCCATCCATCTCGCCGGCCTGAACATCATCGGCGGCCTGCTCTACGTGGGCTCCGAGCTGCCGTCCGCGTCCGGAATGTCGGTGGAGCCGTCGCTGATCGACCCTGAACTGCCGGTGGACATGACGCAGCCGGACTGGGACGGTCAGGGGCTCGACCGCTGGCCCAGCTACGCCGCCCTCCCACCGCCCTCGCGGGCCGCCTATCTGAGCTGGCTCGCCGACGGGCGATGCTATTCGCGGACACCCCTCGGCTACGTTTTCCTCTATTTCTACGGCCTCGAACGTCGCGTGCTACACGACCTGCACCTGGACCGCTCCACGGCGCAGGAGGAGTTGCCGGTCATCCACGAGGAGGTGCGCCGCCTGCTCGGCGTCTATTCCCGGCACGACGCCTTCCAGCGGCACGCGGGGCCGTTCGCGGAGCTGCTGGCCGCTCTGTGCGAGCCCGAGGTGACCGGCGCGGCGTTCGCGATGCGGGCCCGGCTGGGGGAGCTGGCCGCGCGGGGCGAACCGGTGCCCGCCGACTGGGCGCTGGCCTGGCTGCGCGGCCACCCGGCCTACCGGCCGGGCGCGCCGGCGACGCGGTGCCCGGCGGAGTTCGGGGCGCTGTTCCAGCGGCGGTACGCGGCACGTCACGGCGAAGGGCTTGTCGTCCGGCCCGGATCCAAGGAGCTGGCCTTCGAGTATCGGCCCGCGAGCTCCGGGTTCGCCGGGGCCCCGCCGGTGCTGCCCGGCGTACCCGATGTGCTGACGCTCGCCGCGCCCACCCGGCAGCTGTTCGCGCTGGCCGAGGAGTGCTGCTCCGAGCTGGAGGCGTACAGCCGCTTCCTGGGCCGGCTGCCCGGCGCGAAGCAGAGCGTACGGGCCCAGGCGCTGCTGCCCGCGGAATTGCTCGACCTGGGCTCCGGCGGTGCCGGGCGGGCGGTGCGGTGGGCGCTGGGCCGGCTCGCGGGGCGGGAGACCGCGCTCGTGCCCGCCGAGGAGTTCGTCGCCCTGCTGTCCACGCCCGAGCCCGCCAGGAAGGACGTCATCGCGCTGGCCCAGATCCTCGGGCGGGCCGGGGTGGGGATCGAGCCGGACCCGCGTCTGGGGGGTCCGGTGCCGGGCGCGGGGGTGATGGCCTTGTTCGCGGCGCCGGACGGCCCGACGGCGGCGGCGTCCGAGGTGTACCGGGCGGCCACCGTACTGCTGCACCTGGCCGCCGTCGCGAGAGCCCCGGGCGAGGACGCGCTGAATCCGCCGGATCATGCGAGGGACCAGGCACGTCAGGCCGCGTATCGTCGGCTGAGCGAGCATCTCGAGCGGGCGCTGAGTCTCACGCCCGGTGAGCGGGTCCGGTTGCGTGCGCATATGGAGTGGGTGCTCGCGGCGGATGTGCCGCTGGCTGGTCTGGCCGCTCGCGTCCAGGAGATCGACCGGTCCGAGCGTGGCTATGTGGCGGAGTTCCTGAGGGACGTGACCGGCGCCAACGGGCACCTCACGCCGGCCGAGGCCGAACTGCTCACCAGGATCCACTGGCTGCTGGGACTGGATCGGGATCCCGAGCCCGCCGGGCGTGCGGGGGGCTCCCCGTACGTCGCGGTGCGGCATGCGCCGATCCAGCTGGCGTACTTCCCGCACGCGCCCGCCCAGCAGGTGCCTCCGCCACGCGGCGACATGCCCTATCTGTCCGGCCCCGACATGCCTTACCCGTCCGGGTTCCACATGCCTGTACGGCAGGTCGTTCCGGGAGCGCCCGTCTTCGGTGTGCCCGTCCTCAGCGCCCCGACGGTGTCCAACGGGCGCGCCGTCGCCCGGCTGGTCGAGACGGCCAGGGTGGGGACGCTGCTCGATTCACTGCTCGCCGGTGATGAGCCGCTCCTCACAGCCGCCCCGCCTCCTCCGGTGCCCCCGGTGGCGGGACTGGACAGCCGCCACTCCGGCCTGGTCCGCGCCCTGGCCGCCGTCGATCAGCCGCAACTCACCCGGGGTCAGTTCGAGATGCTCGCGGACGCCTGGAAACTGCTGCCGGAGGGCGCGATGGACCGTGTCAACGAGGCCGCCTACGAGAGCGCGGGCGATCCGCTGCTCGACGGCGACGACCCGATCCTGATCGACCGGCTACTGCTGGGGGAGATGCTGAAGTGACCGTTCGGGCCCGCGAACGCGACGCCCTCCTCAAGGCGCTGCGGGCAGGGGTGGTCCCGCTGATCGGGCAGCGCCACATCCAGGCCGGTCGTACCGCCGAGCTGGCGGTTCTGACCGGCGACATCGAACGGGTCGTGGTGGGCGGCTCGGCCGTCCGGCTCGTCATCGGCGAGCACGGGGCGGGCAAGACGTTCCTGCTGCACCTGGCGCGCTCCGTGGCGTTGGACAAGCGGTTGGTCACCCTGCACGCCGACATCACCGCCGACCATCGGCTGCACTCGGAGGAGGGCCAGGCCCGCGCCCTCTACACCGAGCTGGCCCGCAGCATGGCCACCCGCGCCAGGCCCACCGGCGGCGCGCTGGCCGCCGTCGTCGAACGCTTCCTGTCCACCGTGCTCGACGAGGCCCGCCAGGCGGGCACCGACCCCGGCGAGGCGATCAGGGAACGCCTGGCCCATCTGGAGGCGCGTCCGGGCGGCCACGACTTCGCCGAGGTCGTCGGGGCGTACTGGCGCGGCCACGACACGGGCGACGAGCATCTCAAGTCGGCCGCGCTGCGCTGGCTGCGCGCGGAGTACCCGACCGCGGCGGAGGCCAGATCGGCGCTCGGCGTGCGGTCGATCATCGGCGACTCGACCGTGCTCGATCATCTCGCGCTGATGAGCCGGTTCGTCCGGCTGGCCGGGTACGCCGGGGTGTTCGTCTTCCTGGACGAGCTGGTCAACCTGTTCAGGCTCGCCTCTCCGCAGGCTCGCGACGCCAACTACGAGCAGATCCTGAGCATCGTCATCGGGGGAGTGCCGCATCTGGGGTTCGTGTTCGGCGGCACTCCCGAGTTCCTCATGGACGGGCACAGCGGGCTTTTCAGTCATGTGCCGCTGCGCCGGCGGCTGGGCGCGCGCGCCTTCGCCGAGCCCGGGCTGATGGATCACGCCGGGCCGGTGAACAACGGTGGGCCGGTGCTCCGGCTGGCGGCGCTGACGGCGGAGGAGCTGTACGTGGCGCTGGCCAAGATCCGGTTCGTCTACGCCTCCGGCGAGGACGGTCGGTACCTCGTGGACGACGACGCGCTGGTGGCCTTCATGCACCACTGCTTCGGGCGGGTGGGGGAGTGGTACTACCGGATGCCCCGGGCGACGTTCAAGGCGTTCTGCGATCTGCTGGCCGTACTGGAGCAGGATTCCGGGGCGAGCTGGCGGCGGCTCCTGCCGGGGGTGGACCTGTCGGCAGAGGAGGAGGACGACCGCCCGGTGTGACCGCCGCCCCGTGGTGTCGTCGGTGGGTTCTGTCAGAGGGATCGGGCAGACTCGTCGTCCATGACGAGGGATGACGACGGGGCGGCGCACGATGGCGACGCGGGTGTGCCGGGGTCGCTGGCCAGGGTGCTCGGCGACGTGGCGGCCGAGCGGGCGGCGCAGGACGCCAAGTGGGGCATGCAGACCGTACCCGACGGCACTGGGGCCGAGGGCGCGGTGGCCGAGGCCGACCGGGCGCGGCTGGAGACGGAGGAGGCGGCCCGGCGCGGGGAGCTGACCTGGCGGCACATCCTGCGCGAGGAGGTTCTGGAGGCGTTCGCCGAATCGGAGCCCGAGGCGCTGCGCACCGAGCTGATCCAGGTGGCCGCGGTCGCCGTCAAATGGGCCCAGGCCCTCGACCGCCGCCCCGAGGACACCGGCAAGCCACCGTCAGGCCCCGGCGAGACGGTCCCGAAGGCCGTTGAGGAGGCGGATGCGAAAACCGTGGCGGCCGCCGGTGAGGCGGATGCGAAAACCGTTGGGAGCCCGCGTCCGGACGCTGCCGGTGAGGCCGTCGGGGAGCCGCGTCCCGAGCGGTTCCGGGCCATCGTCGACGTGCACGTGATGCTCGTCCGTGACGGCACGGTGCTCCTCGGCAAACGGGCCGGCACCGGCTACGGCGACGGCCGATGGCACTTGCCCTCGGGGCACCTGGAGCCCGGTGAGTCGGTGGTCGGCGCGGCCGTCAGGGAGGCCCGCGAGGAGGTCGGCGTCACCATCCGGCCGGAGGACCTGGAGTTCGCCCACGTCATGCACCGCGCCCCCGATCGCGTCGGTTTGTTCTTCGTCGCCAGGAAGTGGACCGGCGAGCCCTACAACGCCGAGCCGCACAAGTGCGCCGCGCTCGCCTGGCGGCCGCTCGGCCAGCTGCCCGACGACACCATCGGCTACCCGGCCGCGGCCATCGCCAGGGTGCTGGAGAAGGAGCCGTTCGCGCTGTACGGATGGACTCCAGAGCGTTGAGAGCGTCGCTGGTCTGCCAAGAGTCGACACTGGCGTGATGCCCCGCAAGGGAAGTGTCACATGTTCCGCAGCTCGTCCCACTGCCGCCGCGCGCCCGCCAGCCAGGTGCCGTGCAGGTCATTGAAGACGTTGGCCGCGCGCACCCCGATCCAGTTCGGCGGCGACAGCTCCAGGGGCAGGCGCGGGTCGAGCATCGGGAAACGCCGCCACTCGTGTACGAGCCGGACCTGCGCCAGCAGCACCGGATCGCCCGGCTCGGGCCGCATGCCGGCGAACTCCTGGATGAACTCCTGATAGTGCGCCGCCAGTTCCCCCAGATGCCAGGCCTGCTCCACCAGCGTCCGCTCGGAGCCGATCCCCGCGTAGGGCCCGTTGAAGGAGAACACCGCCGCGTCCAGCCCCAGCCCCTCGACCACCTGCTTGGCCTCGGCCTCGCGGGTGGTGTGCGGGCTGACCCACACCCCGGGCACGGGACTGCCGAAGCCCGCCCACGTCAGACCGGTACGCAGCCGGTGGCGTAGCTCGCGCCTGGACTCCGGCACGCTCGCGATCAGCACCACCCAGCGGCCGTCCCACGGCTCGCGGTCGCGGCCGAACGCGTAGATTCGCTCGGCCCCCTCCGTCAGCAGTTCGCGGCCGCGCCGCGTCAGCGACCACCGCACCCGCCGCCCGGACCGCGCCGACACGATCCACCCGTCGGCGGCCATCCGCGCCAGCGCCTGCCTGGCCGACTTCTCCTCCACCCCGAGCCCGCCCATCACGTGCAGCAGCGCCGACGTCCACGCCGGCTCATCGGAAGGCAGCACGTGCTCGCCCAGCACCGTCAGCAGCATCGACCTCGCGCTCGACTGATGGTGGCGGGGCAGCCTGGCCATTTATGCTCCTTTCGGGGTGGGAGTCTGATTCAATGCTACAAGTAGTTGACGATGCATCAATTCTGTATAGAAGATTCTCGTACGGCGTGTCTCCCTCCCTGTAAGGACGACCATGTCATCGGAGTCGTTCAACGCCAGTCTCTATCTCGTGGATCGTCAGGTCGAAGCCGGTCGCGGTGCGCACACCGCGGTCGCCGGCTCGGCCGGCACACTCACATACGCCCAGCTCGCGGCCCGTGTCGGTGAGCTCTCCTCCGGGCTGCGGGTGGTCGGTGTCCGGCCCGAGGAACGCGTGGCGCTCGTCATGTCCGACCGGCCCGAGACGCTCGTCACCATCCTGGCCGTCATGCGCATGGGCGGCGTCGCGGTGCCGCTGTCCACCATGTACAACGGCGTGGAGCTCGGCGCCCTGATCCGCGACTCGCGGGCCCGCGTGGTGGTGGCGACGCCCGAGTACGAGCCGGCGGTCAGGGTGGCGCTGGCCAACGCGCCCGAGGTCGCCCTGCTCGTCCTGACCGGCAACGTGGGCCAGCGGGCGGCCGACGTCGTCCCGGCGTCCGACGCGGACGTCGGCGTCCCGGTGTGCTCGCTGGCGGACGTGGTGGACGCCGGCCGTACGGTGGGCGAGCCGTACCAGACCTGGACGGATTCCCCCGCGCTGTGGCTCTACACTTCGGGCACGACCGGCGCGCCGAAGGCGGCCATGCACCGGCACGGCGCCATCAGGGACGTCTGCGAGACCTACGGCCGGCAGGTCCTGGGCATCACGCCGGAGGACCGGTGCTTCTCGGTCGCCCGGCTGTTCTTCGCCTACGGCATCGGCAACTCGCTGTTCTTCCCGCTGTCGGTGGGCGCGACGACAGTGCTCGACCCCTTCAGACCCACGCCGCCGGGGGTGGTGGCGCGGGTGGTGGCCGAGCGGCCGACGCTGTTCTTCGCCGGGCCGACGTTCTACGCGGGCCTGCTCGCCTCCGACGCGCCCGACGACACCTTCTCCTCGGTACGACTGGCGGCCTCGGCGGGAGAGGCGTTGCCGGCGGAGATCTACCGGCGTTTCACCGAGAGGTTCGGCGTCGACATCATCGACGGCATCGGCTCGACCGAGGCCCTGCACATCTTCATCTCCAACCGTCCGGGCCAGGTCAGGCCAGGCACTTCGGGCACCGTCGTCCCCGGCTACGAATGCAAGCTGCTCGACGACTCCGGCAGTCCGGTGGCCGACGGACAGCCGGGCCACCTGTACGTACGCGGCGACTCCATCGCCACCGGCTACTGGTGCCGGACCGACACCACCCGCCAGGTGTTCCAGGGGGAGTGGTTACGCACCGGCGACACCTACGTACGCGACGCCGACGGCGTCTACCAGTGCCTCGGCCGCTCCAACGACATGATCAAGGCGAGTGGCATCTGGGTGTCGCCGATGGAGGTCGAGTCCCGGCTGCTGCAGCACGAGTCGGTCGGCGAGGCCGCGGTCGTCGCCTTCACCGACGCGAACGGGCTGGAGAAGCCGGTCGCCTGCGTGGTGCCCGCCGCTGGGAAGACGGTGGACGCGGCGGAGCTCATCGCCTTCTGCCGCGACGGGCTGGCCTCCTTCAAACGGCCGCGCGAGGTGCTGGTGCTGGAAGAGCTCCCCAAGACCGCCACCGGCAAGATCCAGCGCGTGGTCATCCGCCAGATCGCCGCCGACCGGCTCGGCGAATAGTCAAGCCGGGCACTGTCACCACAGCCCGCGAAGCTCCCTCTTCAGCACCTTGCCGCTGGCGTTCTTGGGCAGCGACTCCACGAACACCACCGTCTTCGGCGTCTTGAAGGCGGCCAGCCGTACCCGCAGGAAGGAGATCAGCTCGTCGGCGGTCAGGCCGACGCCCTCGCGCAGCACGACGGCGGCCGTCACCGCCTCGATCCACCGAGCGTCGGGCACCCCGAACACCGCCGCCTCCGCGACGGCCGGGTGCTGGTAGATCGCCTCCTCGACCTCCCGGCTGGCCACGTTCTCGCCGCCGGACTTGATCATGTCCTTCTTGCGGTCCACGACCGACAGATAGCCGTCGGCGTCCAGTACGCCCAGGTCGCCGCTGTGGAACCAGCCGCCGCGGAACGCCTCGGCGGTCTTGTCCGGGTCGTTCCAGTAGCCGAGCATGGCGTGCGGGCCGCGGTGCACGATCTCGCCGACCACACCGGGCGGCACCGGCTCGTCGTTGTCGTCGACGATCCTGGTCTCGACGTTCAGGGCGGGCCGGCCCGCCGAGCCGAGCCTGGTCAGCTGTTCGTCCGGGCCCAGGATGGTGGCCACGGGCGCCATCTCGGTCTGGCCGTAGAAGTTGAACAGCCGCACCCCCGGCAGCCGCGCGGCGATCTCCTTCAGCACCTCGACCGGCATGATCGACGCGCCGTAGTAGCCCTTGCGCAGCGACGACAGGTCGCGGCGGTCGAAGTCGGGGTGGCGCAGCAGGCCGATCCAGACGGTCGGCGGGCAGAACAGCTTGGTGGCGCCCTCCGCCTCGATCGCCGCCAGGATCGCCGCCGGATCGGCGCCGGGCAGGATCACGTTGGTGGCGCCGAGATAGAGGCCGGGCGTGAGGAAGCAGTGCAGTTGCGCGCAGTGGTAGAGCGGCAGCGCGTGCACCTCCACGTCGGCGGGGCTCATCTCGCCGTCGATCACGCACGAGGTGTACTGGGCGATCAGGCCGCGGCTGGACAGAGTGGCGCCCTTGGGCCTGGATTCGGTGCCGCTGGTGTACATGAGCTGGATCGGGTCGTCGTCGGCGATCTCCACCCGCGGCTCGGTGTCGTCGCCGTGCGCCAGCCAGTCCGTGACCGGTTCCCACCCTTCTGCGTGCCCGATCACCCCACGCACCGCGACCCCGTCGGAGACGGCCCGCTCGGCCACGGGCAGCAGCGACTCCTCCACCAGCAGGCCCGTCGCCCCCGCGTGCCGCAGGATGTAGGAGACCTCATCGGTGCCCAGCATGAAGTTGATCGGTACGGAGATCGCGCCCAGCCGGGCCAGCGCGAAGTACGCCACCACGAAGACGTCGTTGTTATGGCTGAACAGGGCGAACCTGTCGCCCGTGCCCACACCCCGGGCGGCCAGCGCGTTGGCCATGCGGTTCACCGCCCGGTCCAGCTCGGCGTAGGTCCACCGCTCCTGGCCGTACACGATCGCGGTCTTGGCGGGGAACCGCGCGGCCGAGCGCCGCAGCAGGTCACCGATGGCATGCTGTCGAGTCGTCATGAGCACATCCTCATCTCCACCGGACCAAGGACCGAACCATGTTCGGCGATCCTAACCCGCAGGGGAAACGCGAAAGCGCCCGCCGCGAGACGCGGCGGGCGCTCTCAGATCACGCGGTCACTTTCCGCCGGGCTGGACGACGCCGTTGACCTTGAGCGTGTACGGCGCGTACTGGCCGACCTGCTCCGTCGAGTCGTCGTAGGCCACGACCGCGACCACCGTCGGGAACGGCAGCATCGTGGCCAGCTGCAGCCGGTTGAGGCTGACGCTGTTCTTTCCGTTGGACTCCAGCTGCAGCGCCACCGAGTGCTTCTCGTCGAGGCCGATCAGCCGGACGTTCCAGTTCTCGACCGGAGTCGGGAAGACCTCGGTCGGCGAGTCGAACGGGTCGAGCGACGAGCCGTCGCTGACCGCCGTGGCGCCGACCGTGATGTCGTCGATCTTCCAGCCGCCCTCGTTGACCCCGCCGTCGCTGACGTAGCGGAAGCCGAGGAGGATCTCCTTGCCGGCGTAGGCCGACAGGCTGTAGGTGTGCGGCTCGAAGCCGGTCGTGGTGCCGTTGACGCCGGGGCCGAGCGGGCCCGTGACCGTCTTGTCACCGGGGATCGAGGTGTAGGTCTTGCCGCCGTCGGTGGAGACGATCACGTAACCGTAGTCGAATCCCTGCTCCGCCCCGTACTTGGCGAGGAAGCGCAGCGTCGGGTCGGCGGCCGGGACGGTCACCTTGGTGACGGCGGCGGCGTTGGTGTTGCTGGCGTTGCCGGAGAACAGCACCGGGTTGCCCGCGCGGTCCGGGTCGTCGGAGACGACGGTCCAGGTCAGCGGCTGGGCGGGCAGGGCCTTGGCGCCCTCGAACGACAGCGAGCGCAGGTCCACCCCGCGCAGGAACTTGCCGTCCGCCTTCTGCAGCGGCACGTAGTCGGCGCCGTTGGGGGCGGCGCCGGCGGTCTTGTAGGTGGCCGGGTTCGCCAGGTTGACGGTCGAGTTCAGGCTGGCGGTCGTCACGCGCTTCTTGGGCACGCCGAGCATGACGCCCTTGGTGCCGCCGACGATCCGGTCCACCAGGGTGGAGGTCTGGAAGTCGTGGATCACCTGGTACATGTTCTTGGCGCCCGCAGCCGCCAGGTTCGCCTTCAGGCTCGCCAGGCCCTGCAGCGTGCCGTCACGGTGCAGCCCCGACATGAACGCCGTGCCGTATCTGTCGTACAGGAACACCATTAACGAGTACGCGTTGCCGTAGTCGGCCAGCACGCCGTTGGCGTTGGCGCCCTCACCCCAGATGTTGAGCGAGTTCTCCGGGCCGCCGCAGTCGCGCGGGTTGGTGTTGTACGGCGTCTGGACGATGCCGAAGCCCTGGAAGCAGTAGATGTGGCTGTCGGTGCCGCGTTCGTTGACGGTCGCCTTGGGGTTGGAGTAACCGACCAGCGACATCGCGAAGTCCGACAGGCCCTCGTTCATCCAGGTGGTCTCGAGCGGGTCGGTGTAGTAGTGCGCCAGGTGCTGCCACTCGTGCGCGAACGTGCCCTCGTACTGGCGCGGCCGGGCCGGGCGCGAGGTGCACAGGTCGGCGGTCGGCTCGTCGGGCGGGTTCGCGCCGGTGCGGTGCGCCCAGTCGAAGGCGTCGATCGTCATGACGTTGCGGTCCAGCAGCTCGTTGAACTGGCTGGAGAAGAAGCCCGCGATGTACGTCGGAGCGGCGGGGAAGCTGTAGTAGTTGTCGTCCCTGACGTTGTCGACCAGGGTGACGGTCTTGTTGCCGCCGCCCGTGTAGACGCCGCCGTTGCCGTTGGCGTCGGGGCCGAGGACGGCGTTGGTGCCGTCGCGGTCCGGCGGCGTGCTGAAGGTGGCGGTCTCCTTCGGGTACATGTTGGTGTCGAACTGGGTGACCAGGTCCGCCACCTGCGCGTCGGTGACCTGCGTGGAGTTGGCGATCTGCGCCCGGCAGTCACCGGCGGGGAAGGACAGGTCGTTGGCGACCCAGACCTCGATGTTGTTGCCGACCCCGCGCAGCGTGTAGTCCTTGCGGTAGAGCGTGCCGTTGAAGTCGTCCAGTCCGAGCCATTGCCGGACCGTGCCGACCGGCGGGGTGTCGGCGGCGGCCTTCGTCTTGGCCCGCGCCTTGGCCTCGTACTTGGCGGGCACGTCCACGGGCTTGCCGTCGAGCTTGAAATCCTTGCGGGAGAGCTCTCGGATGTCGCTGGCCGGCGGAGCCTTCGGATCGGCCTGCGCCGGTATGGCGGACAAAAACGGTAATGCCATGATTAAGGCCGCGATTCCGATGAATCGGGTGCGCCCCATGAAGCCCCCTTGGAGTGGTCAGCGAGGGTGACAAAATGTGACTATCTGACCAAGGGATGGGCGCGCAAGTAAGTCAATTGCCAAAAAGCTTTATTGAATTCGTGCTCGCTCGGCTATCCGAGCCAGCCGCCGGTAGGAATCGAGCCTCCGCTCCAGGTCAAAGCTGTTCATGGTCACCAGGACCTCGTCCGCGCCGGTGAGCTCCACCAGCGCGCCGAGTTCGATCTCGACCTCGTGCGCGGTGCCGTGGATCTGCCCCTTGCGGGACTCCTCGAACAGCGCCCGCTCCCGCTCGGTCATCGCCGTCGCCAGCACCCGCTCGGCGGGGGACAGCGGAGGGAAGGCGCCGCTCGTCCGCGAGCGCGCGGTCGCCCACGCCTCCGGCACCTGTAGCAGCTCCGCCTCGCGGGCCGTCTCACCGACCGCGACGTTCGCCGCCACGATGACGTACGGCGCCGCCGCCCAGGCCGAGGGGCGGAACCCGGCGCGGTAGCGCGAGATCGCCTCCCGCAGCCGGGCCCCGCCGCCCCCGATCACCATCGGCAGCCCGTGCTCGGCGGCGATGTCCGCCCCCGAGCCCATGGCCAGCACGAACACCTGCGGCCGCAGCCCTTCGGCGGGCAGCGCGTGCACACCGGGATGCCCCCGCTGGTCCCCGGTGAAATAGCCGAGCAGCTCTTCCAGCTGCCCGCCGAACTCGTCGGCGTCCTCCTTGCCATGGCCGAGCGCCCGGCGAATGCCGCCGGTGAAGCCCACCGAGCGGCCGAGCCCCATGTCGACGCGGCCCGGGTTCAGCGCCTCCAGCACCCCGAACTGCTCGGCCACCACCAGCGGCCGGTGGTTGGGCAGCATCACGCCACCCGTGCCCACCCGGATCCGGTCGGTGGCCGCGGCGACGGCGGCGGCCAGCACGGTCGGCGCCGAGCCGGCCACCCCCGGCACGCTGTGGTGCTCCGACACCCAGAACCGGTGGTAGCCGAGCTCCTCCGCCTGCCGGGCGAACCTGACGGTGTCGCGCAGCGCCGTCGCCGGGTCGTGCCCCTCGCGGACGAGGGAGCGATCGAGGATCGAAAGCTTCATCACATATGTCGGCAACAGCGCCGGGGCGTGGCTGCTTCCGGGCTACTTCTGGTAGAGGCCGACAGCCCAGCGGACCGGGCGGTTGGTGTCGCTGCCCAGCAGCTTCCAGGTGACCTTGACGGTGGTCGTCTTGTTCGTGGGAAAGCTGAACTCGCTCACCGCCGAGGGGAAGGCGCCGCCCTCCCATACGCCGCAGGCGCCGCTGCCCCCCTGCGGGCGGCCGTTCACCACGAAGCTGAACCACAGGCGATCGGCCAGATCGCCGGTGCACGAGGTGTCGAAGCCGACCTTGCCCCGCACCTTGAACGTGGCGGAGCCCTCCTGAGGCCAGACACCGGCCTTCGTCTCCGCGAGCCGTGCCTTTCCCGCGTGGTCCGGCATGGCCGCGAGCGTCGTCGGCTCAGCCGGTCGCGCGGGCGGCGTCCACTCGTAGACGGCCAGTGACCAGGCGCCGCGGGTGAATTCCCGCGGCACGCACTTGCCGTTCCGGATGAGGCAAACCTTGCCGCTGGTCGTCGTGTCGAAGGTGATCGTGAGCTTGCCACGCGTGGCGGCCGGCACTTGGAGCGGCTGCAGCCGCATGCGCCTTGAGCACCCGCTGAAGTGGGCCGTCATGGACCTGTTGCCGGCGGATATCCTCGGCGCGCTGCTGTCCGGCCCCGCGCAGACCGCTCCGACGTCGAGCGGCTTGCCGGAGACCGGGATCGTCACCGAGACCTTGGTCGGCCCAGTCCTCTTGATCGACGTGATGGCGATCCGCCGGTACTTCGTCCCGTCTGAGGCGATGAACTGCTCCGGCAGCAAGCCCGCCAGCCCCGTGGGGATGGCGGTGGCCTCGGCGGCGGGTTCGTGCCGCGGCTCCGTCGGCTCGGCGAGGGACCCGGGGAGGAGGGAGACGCCCAGCGCGACGGCCGCCGCCACCGCGACCACCCCGCCGCCGCCCAGCATCCGCCTGCGCAGGCGGATCCGCCGGATGCGGGCCGCTATCTCTTCGTGCCGGGCCGGGTTGGCGGGGGAGGGGCCGTCACCGTGCTCGCGCAGGACGTCCCGCAGGTCATGAACGGTCATCGGTGCAGCTCCTTCACAATGGTTTCGTCCACGCGCAGCTTGGCCAGCGCCTTGGCGCTCTGGCTCTTGACCGTGCCGGGCTCGCAGCCCAGCAGCCGGGCCACCTCCGTCACCGGCAGGTCCTCGTAGAAGCGCAGCACCACCACCGCCCGTTGCCTGGCGGGAAGCCGGCCGACGGCCCGCCACAGCGCGTCGCGGTCGTCGGAGACCGGATCGCTGGCCGGGGTGTCCGGCAGGTCGTCGCTCGGCAGCTCACGTCGCCATCTCCTGCGCCACCACGAGGTGTAGGTGGTCACCAGGACCTTGCGCACGTACGCCTCTGGCTCCTCCACACGGGCCCAGGCGAACCATGCCTTGGCCAGCGACTCCTGGAGCAGGTCTTCCGCGGTCGCCCAGTCGTGGGTCAGCAGGTACGCCGTGCGTAACAGCCGATCCGATCGAGTGACCACGAAGTCCTGATATATCCCCCGGTCCGCCACGTACCGCCTCCTGTCGTCGCCTGTCGACGGTAGGGACGCATCGAGCGCGGACCTAGGTTGCCCCGTCCGTCTGGCGGCTGAGCGTGAAGGGGACCAGCTCGCCCAGCCCTCGTACGGACAGGCGTCTGACCGGGCGCAGCTCGAAGGCCCGGTCGCCCTCCAGCTCCTCGGCCATCTCCGGGCCCGCCAGGATCGTGTCCGGATAGGCCAGCGCGGTCAGCCTGCTGGCCAGGTTGACCGGAGTGCCGAACACGTCGCCCATCCGGCCGAGCACCGGCCCCACGGCCAGCCCCACACGCAGCTGCGGCATGCCCTTGTCCTTGGCGTGGGTCTCGATCAGGCGCAGGCCGATCTCCGCCGCCTCGTGCGCCTTCCCGGACACGAACAGCACCGAGTCGCCCAGTGTCTTGACGATGCGCCCGCCGCCCGAGGTCACCACGTCGGCCGAGCGGCCCTCGAACCTGTCGACCAGCCCGGCCAGCTCCGTCTCGGTGATCTGCCTGCTCAGCCTGGTGAACCCGACCAGGTCGGCGAACCCCACCGTCAGCCGGGCCGCGCTCGTCTCCTGTTCGGCCAGCCGGTGGGCGGAGGCGGCCAGGTTGCGCCGCCACGCGTAGACCAGCAGCCGGGCCAGGTCGGGCATCACCCGATCCGCCCGCCTGCGCCACGCCCGCGGCCGCTCGCTCAGCGGCACGCCCGCCTGGTCGAGCGCGTCGGCGCCCAGCTCGGCCTGCGACTCGGCCAGCCGCGCCGTCGCCCGGCCCAGGGATCTGGCCATGAGGAGTACATGCTCCTCGTCGTAGACCCCGTCGCTCACCATGCCGAGCAGCGTCCGCAGAGCCGCCACGTCGGAGTCGGTGAACTCGACGGCGTCGTCGGCGACGTTCGCGAAACCCAGCGCGCGCCAGAACCTGCGGGCGCGGTAGACCGGGACGCCGGCCATGTCGGCGACCTGGTGGCTGGTGTAACGACGGGGCTCGCGAAGGAACGCCTCCGTCAGTCCATCGGGATCCTCGCGCGCCACGACCGCAACATAACACCTGGCTGCACCAGTAGCGCACGCAGAGCGGGCCGCTCGTCCCCTTGACCCGAGCCGTCGCGGACTGGCAATCTGCGTAGCCTACTGGTCCGACCAGTGCACTAGCCAGGAGGCCGTAAGGCGTGAGGCGAATCGGCACCTGGATCCCCGTGGGGGCCAGAACCTCTACACGCGGACGCTGCCCCGGGCCGTACCGACATTGGAGGGATTGCTGTGATCGAGGTGGATGAGGTCGGGGTCGTCGAGTTCACCCAGGCGCTGGTCCGCATCCCGAGCACCAACGACCCGGCGCGCGGCCGCGACGAGCGGCCCGCCGCCGAGCTGGTCGCCGCCAAGATGCGCGAGTGGGGGTGGGAGCCGGTCGTGGACGAGGCCGCGCCCGGCCGGCCCAACGTCGTGGCCGTGGTCGAGGGCGGCGGGGGTGACGGGCCGACGCTGATGTTCGAGGGACACACCGACGTGGTCACCGAGGGCGACCTGTCGACGTGGACCGTGGACCCGTTCGGCGGGGAGATCCGCGACGGGCGGCTGTGGGGGCGCGGCAGCGCGGACATGAAGTCGGGCCTGGCCGCCACTCTCTACGCCACTCGTGCCCTGCAGCTGGCCGGGCCGTTCCCCGGGCGGATCAAGGTGTGCGCGCTGGCCGACGAGGAGGGCCTGATGCTCGGCGCCCACCACTTCGTCGCCTCCGGCCTTGCCGCCGACGTGGACGGGGCCATCGTGGCCGAGCCCGAGGCCGGGGAGATCTGCGCGGTCGCCAAGGGCGCGCTGCGGCTGCGGGTCGACTTCACCGGCAAGATGGCGCACGGCGCGATGCCGCAGCACGGCCGCAACCCCGTCCAGGCGGTCGGGGCGCTGCTGGTGGCGCTGCGGGCGCTGGAGGCGGAGCTGCAGGGGCTGCACCCCGCGCACGAGCACCTCGGGGAGGTGTACGTGACGCCGACCGTGGTGCGGGCCGGGACCGAGGAGCAGGTGAACGTCATTCCCGCGACCGCGTCGGTCTTCATCGACGTGCGGACGATCCCCGGCGTGGAGCACAAGCCGGTGGCCGAGCGGGTGGCCGCGCTGGCGGCCTTCGAGGGGATCGCGGCGGAGGTGTCCATCCTGGTGGACCGGCCGCCGGTGGACGTGCCCGTCTCCGACCCCGTGGTGGTCGCTTTGGCCGTCGCGCACCAGCACGTGACGGGCGCCGCGCCCGTGTACGGCGGAGTGCCCGGGTCCACGGACGGCACCGTGCTGACGCATTGGGGCGGGATCCCGTCGGTCGTGTACGGGCCGGGCGGCAAGTGGATCGCGCACCAGGCGGACGAGTACGTCGAGGTGGCGGAGATCGTGCGGTGCACCCGCGTGTTCGCCGAGGCGGCCCGGCGCTTCCTGACCCGGTCCGCGTCATGACGGCCGGGTCAGACCCGGTCCGTGTGACGGCCGGGGCGACGAACTCGCTGGTCGACGTCGCCGGGCTGCGGGTCGGGCACGCGCAGCGGGTGGGCGACGGCTACCGCACGGGGACCACCGTCGTGCTCGCGCCGCCCGGCGGCATGGTGGCCGGGGTGGACGTGCGGGGAGCCGCGCCGGGCACCCGGGAGACCGAGCTCCTCGACCCGCGCAACCTGGTGGAGCGGGTGCACGCCATCGTCCTGACGGGCGGCAGCGCGTACGGGCTCAGCGCCGCATGCGGGGTCATGGACCGGCTGGCGGACGCGGGGATCGGCTTCCCGGTGGAGGGCGGCGTGGTGCCGATCGTGCCCGCCGCCGTCATCTACGACCTGGGCCGTGGCGGTGCGTTCCGAGCCGTACCGGACGGCTCGCTGGGCGCCGAGGCGTACGACGCCGCCGCCCACTCCCACGGCCCGGACCCATGGACGTGCGGGTCGGTCGGGGCGGGCACCGGCGCGGTGGCGGGCGGGCTGGCCGGCGGAATCGGTACGGCCAGCGTCGTCCTGCCCTCCGGGGTCACCGTGGCCGCGATGGCGGTCGTCAACGCCGTCGGGTCCGTGCTGGACCCCACCGGCGGACGGCTGTCCGGCACCCGCTACGGGCTGCCCGGCGAGTTCGATCATCTCCGCGAGCCCGGTGAGGACGAGGTGGCGGCCTGGCCGGGCGCCACGGTGACGTCGTTCAACACGACGATCGGCGTGGTGGCCACCGATCTGACGCTCACCAAGGCGCAGTGCGGCAAACTGGCCGGCGTGGCGCACGACGGGCTGGCCCGGGCGATCAGGCCCGCCCACACCATGGTCGACGGCGACACCATCTTCGGCCTCTCCACCTGTGCCCTCCCCTTCCCCTTCCTCGGGCCTACGGCGCTGGACAGCCCGGAACCCGGCACCGTGGGCCTTGGAGGCGCTGCCGGGAGCACCGAGGGCTTTGAGGGTGCGGCCGGGCCGGCGCCTGTGGGTGCCGGGCGGAATGCGCCCGGTGCCGCTGGGCTGCATGACGTGCTCGCCGCCGGGGCCGATGTCTTCAGCCGGGCCGTGGCGCACGCCATGCTCGCCGCCACCGGCCGTGACGGCGCGCCCGCCTATCGAGACGTGTTTCCAAGCGCTTGGGGGAAGTAGCGTGACATTTCAGGACTGGCCGGGGAACTGGTCCAGGGACTGGCCCGGCGGGCTGCCCGTGGGTGACGGGTGGGCCGAGGTCGAGGACACCGCCGAGGTGGTCTTCCCGTACGACGGCTCGGTGGTGACGGCCGCCCCCGTCGGCACCGCCGCGCTGGCCCGGCAGGCCGTCGAGGCCGCGCTGGCGGTCGCCCCCGCCATGGCCGCGCTCCCCTCGCACGCCCGCCGCGCCGCGCTCATGGCCGCCCATGACGCCCTGGCCGCACGGCGTACGGAGTTCGAGCGCCTGCTCGTACTCGAGACCGGGAAACCGCTGGTCGACTGCCAGGTCGAGGTGGCGCGGACGCTTGTCACCCTCCTCACCGCCGCCGAGGAGGTGGGCCGGCTCCACGGCGAGACCGTGCCGCTGGACCTGCTGCCGTCGGGGGAGGGGCTGATCGGGTTCTGGACGCGGCGGCCGATCGGGGTGGTGGTCGGGATCACCGGCTTCAACTACCCGCTGCTGCTGGCCGCGCACAAGATCGCCCCGGCGGTGGCGGCGGGTTGCCCGGTGATCGTCAAGCCCGCGCCCGCGACGCCTTTGGCGACGCTCTGGCTCGTCCATCTTCTTCGCGAGTCGGGCGCGCTGCCCCCTGCCGGGGTACAGCTCGTCACCGGCGACGTCGAGGTGGGCCGGACGCTGGTCGAGGACCGGCGGATCGGGGCCGTGTCGTTCACCGGCTCGGCGGCGGCCGGGCACGCCATCGCGAAGAGCGCGGCGCCCACCAAGGTACTGCTGGAGCTCGGCTCGAACGCCGCCCTCGTGGTGGCGGCCGACGCCGACCTGGAGGCCGCCGCCGCGGCGGTGGTGCGGGGCGGCTACTACGCCTCCGGGCAGGCGTGCATCTCGGTGCAACGGGTGCTGGTGGAGGAGCCGGCGCGGGAGGAGTTCCTGTCGCTGCTGGCCGGGCGGATGAAGGACGTGGTCGTGGGCGACCCCCGCGACCCGCGGACCCGGGTGGCGCCGCTGATCGACCCGGCCGCGACCGAGCGGGTGCTCGGCTGGGTCCGCGGCTCGGGCGCGACGCTCGTCACCGGCGGCGGGCTCGACGGGCGGGCCATCGCGCCCACCGTGCTCGCCGACGTGCCCGACGGGGCCGCCGCCTGGGACGAGGAGATCTTCGGCCCAGTGGTGTGCGTACGCTCGGTGCCCGGCCTGGACGCCGCGTTCACCGCCGTCAACGCCTCCAGGTACGGCCTGCACGCCGCCGTGTTCACCCGCTCGCTGGCCACGGCCTTCGCCGCGATCGACCGGATCGAGGCGGGTGGGGTGGTGGTCAACGAGGTGCCGGGGTTCCGGGCGGACAACATGCCGTACGGCGGCGTCAAGGACTCGGGCGCCGGCAGGGAGGGGCCCCGGTTCGCCATCGAGGAGCTCACGGTGACCCGGATGGCGATCATTCGCCCCTGAGGGGATATGGGGTCGTCGGGCGTCGCGGGGTTGGACAGACCGGTTCGGTCGCCTGGTGGGCGCGTCGGGGGCTCGGGCTCCGACCCGACCCCGACCCTCGACCCCGACCCTCGACCCCGACCCCGGGCTCGGGTCCCTATCTGGGATCCCGGTCTCAAGTCCGGTCTCAGGTTCCGGGGTCGGGACAGGGGTCAGAGTTCGTCGAGGATCTCGATGTCCTCCGCGGTGACCTCGCGGGCCACCCCGAATGCCGCAGTGGCCGCGGCGGTGCCCGGCAGTGTCTGGCGGGCCGCTTGCAGGCTGGCGGCCGAGTCCCAGCGCCAGACGCCGACCCACGTCTCGTCGTCGAGCCGGCCGAGGCGCGCCTCGGTGAGGCCGGGCAGCTTGTCCCTGACCGCGGAGACCAGGGTCGCGTGCCGGGCCCGGACCTGTTCGGCCTCGGCGGGATCGGCCTGGAAACGGGTGACGCTGATGACTGACATGGCTGGACCATTTCTCTAGAGTTGACTTCTAGTGACTGGATCTAGAGATAGACTCTATCCATGAGCGATGTCAAGCGGCCGAACAAACGGGCGGAGAAGGCGAAGGAGACGCGCCGGCGCATCCGTACGGCGGCATTGGAGCTGTTCACGCAGGACGGATACGGCGCGACGAATCTGCAGGACGTCGCCGACAGGGCCGGGGTCGCGGTGCAGACGATCTACTTCGTCTTCGGCAACAAGCGCGCCCTGCTGAAGGAACTGGTCGACGTGACGATCGCCGGTGACGACGAGCCGGTGGCGACGATGGACCGGCCGTGGTACGTCGCGGCGTTGGCCGCCGACACGGCCCAGGACATGCTGCGCGCCTACGTCGCGGGCGCGACCGCGGTCCTGGAGCGGATCGCGCCGATCGGCAAGGTGCTGGAGGCGGCGGCCGCGAGCGACCCCGAGGTCGCCGCCCTGTGGCCGCACGACGTCGACCCGCGTTACGTCGTCCAGCAAAGGGCGGCCAAGGCGCTGGCCGGCAAGCCGGGCGCACGGGCGGACCTGCCGGTGGAGGAGGCCGCTGACGTGCTGTACGGGCTGCTCAGCCCGGAGCTGTACCTGCTGTTCGTCCGGGAGCGCGGCTGGTCACGCGAACGCTGGGAGAGCTGGGTCGGCGAGACCTTGCGCGGCCGACTCTGCCAGCCCTGACCTGGCGGCGGACGGTCCTGACTTGGCGACGCCGGTCGTGCCCTGGCGATGTTGGTCCTGACTCCTGGTGCCACAGGTCCTGACCCGGCGACGCCGGTCCTGGCCTGGTGACGCCGGTCCTGGTCTGGTGATGTCGGTCCAGCGCGCTGGACGCTCAGTTGGGTGGGTCGAAGCGTCCGTCCACGGCGGTCCAGCCGCCGTCCACGTACAGGACGGAGCCGGTGACGAAGCTCGCCGCGTCGCTCGCCAGGTAGACCACGGCGCCCGCCATCTCCTCCGCCTGAGCCCAGCGGCCGAGCGCGCTCTTGGCGGCGTACGCGCCGTACCAGGCGGGGTCGTCCTTGATCTGCCGGGTCAGCGGCGTCTCGACCACGCCCGGCGCGACCGCGTTGACCCGCACGCCGGACGGGCCGAACTCGGCGGCGGCGGTGCGCAGCAACTGCACCAGCCCGGCCTTGGTGGCGGAGTAGACGCCCTGGCCGGGTTCGGTCACCGATGCCCGGATCGACGCGAACCCGATGATCGACCCGCGCCCGCGCTCCACCATCCCGGCGCCGAACGCGCGGACCACGTCGAACGAGGCTCGCAGGTTGAGGCGTACGACCCGCTCGAACTCCTCGCCGGAGTAGTCCAGCAGCCGCTTGCGCACATTCGTGGCGGCGGTGAACACCAGCACGTCGGCGGGCGCTTCGGCGGCGAGGGCCCGCACCGCGTCCGCGTCGAGGACATCGACCCCGCGCGACGCCGCCCCGCCGCACCGCTTCGCGGTCTCCTCGGCGGCGGCGGGATCCAGGTCCGCGCAGACCACCTCAGCGCCGTGCGCGGCCAGCGCCAGCGCCGACTCCCGTCCGATCCCGCTTCCGGACCCGATCACCACTGCGCGCCGCCCATCCAGGCGGAACAACGCGTCGTATGCCGTCATGTCGGCTAGCCTAGCAACTGGTCTGACCAGTACACCAGGTCTGCCCTGAGATGGTGTCGGCGATTCCCAGGGACACGTCAGGGGCGATCACCGATGATGCGGGCCGGGGCGGCGCGGCATCGTGGTGGCATGATCTCCACCGACACCCCTGCGAACAGCCTCGCGAACAGCGTCGCCAGGGCCTCCTTCACCGCCGGACCCGCCGCCTTCCTCGGTGGCTGGCTCCTCATGCGTCCCATCGACGGCGATCTCGTGCCCGGTCCGTGGTGGACAGCCGCGCATGCCGTGTGGTTGCTCGGGTTCCTGCTGTTCGGCGTCATGGTGCTGGAGCTGCGGCGGATGGCGGCGCCCACGACCGGCGGGCAGAAGGCGGCCGTGTGGGCGGCGACGGGGGTGGCGCTGTTCAGCGTCCTGGCCAACGTGGCGCAGCTCGTCATCGACCTGGTGGCCGGGTTCACCTCGGCGGACGGGGCGGCGATGCGGGCGGTGTTCGACCAGGTGCAGGGGTATCCCGGGGTGGAGCTGGTCGTGTACTCGGTGGGGGCCCAGCTGTTCTTCGTGGCCCTGCTGGTGCTGGCCGGGATCATGGCGGTGCTGCACCGGGTCACCTCGCTCAGCGCCGTGGTCGTCGCGGCCGGGGTCGTGGTGCTGGCCGTGGCGATGCTCGGCGTCGGCCGCGACTCGGCGCTGGTCGCGGTGGGGATGGCCGTGCTGTGGCTGGGGGCGCTGCTGCTCGGCCGCGGACCCGGCACGCCGGCGCTGAGCGCCTAGAAGACCACTGAGAGATCTTGTGGGCCAAGGACCAGGGCGAGGAGCGCCGGGACGCGGCCGGTGTCGTCGAAAGTCCAGGTTCCGCGGTCCGTGGTGGGCGGGCCGTCCTCATCCGCCCCGACGGGTACGTCGCCTGGGTCGCCCGAAACGGCCGGACGGATCTGGACGCGCTCCGGGCGGCCCTCACGACCTGGCTCGGCCCGGGGCGGTGATCAGGTGGCCTTGCCGCGGGCGAGGTAGAGCTTCATGTCGGTGAAGTCGACGGTGATGTTGTAGGGCTTCCAGAAGCAGTGGGAGAACCAGCCCATCGCGTCGAACCCCGTCCCGAACGGCCACGGCACGTTGATCGCCGAGTTCGGGTTCGTGTAGCAGTAGACCTCCTTGGCGACGGCGTCGCCGAGGCGGACCTCCTTCGGGTAGCAGGGGTAGACGACGGCCGGGTGGCTGCTGCCGAAGGTGCCGATCTCGCGGTCGTAGTCGGCGCGGATCCCCAGCTCCTCGCCTGTCTTCCCGCGCAGGCCGGCGGCGATCTCGCTGGTCCCGCCGAAGTTCACGCCCACCACCCCGGTGCGGGAGCCGGTACTGCCGGTGAAGCTGCCCACGCTGTGCAGGTACTGCTCACGGGCCAGCCACAGCGGCAGGGCCTTGGCGCCCGCGCGCGCCTTCCTGGCCGCTTCGGCGGTTCTGCGGCGCAGGATCAGCGACCGGCCCGCGTAGTCGAAGGTGGTCAGCAGGTGGTAGAAGACCCACGTGCCGATCAGCCCGTCGCTGTCGGTGCCGACGTCCTCGCCCGACTCCGTCGTCGACCAGCCCACGGGGACGTTGCGCAGCTCGATGCCGCCCAGCTTGAGGGATTCCAGCACGCCGTAGTACGCCCAGACGGTGCCGTTCTCGTACTCGACCTTCTGGCTGGCGACGGGGTTCAGCCCGGCCTCCTTGGCCACCGACCCCCGCAGGCTCAGATTCGGGGCTCCGGTATAGAACATGAAGCGTTTGGCCGGCCCGCCGTTGACCGAGCCCTCCACCAGCGGGATCGGGTCCATCTGCTGGATCGGCAGCTGCGCGGAGTCGCCATGGACCTGGTACGCCTCGCCGCTGACCGCCGCGAACCACTTGGCGTAGCCGTCCTCGCCGGCCGCCTTCCAGTGCGGTGCGGAGAGGGCTAGTTTGTCCTGCCGGATGTAGCAGTCGCCCAGGTAGGAGTTGGTCTCCTTGTCGTCGGGGGCCAGCGTGAGGGCCAGCTTGAAGTACTTCTCGGCCTCGGGGAACCGGTTGGACAGCAGCGCCACGTAGCCGCGCTGCCGGGCCGCGTGCAGGTTCTTCGGGTCCGCTTTCAGAATCTCCTCGTACGCGCGGGCGGCCTGCTCGAACTTCCCGGCCTTGAACAGCGCGTCCGCGTCACTGCCGGCGGCCAGCGCCGTGGCCGCCCCGCCCAGCAGCGGAGCTGTCGCTGCCGCGCCGGCCAGCACCGCGGCGCCCCGCAACACCGAACGCCTGTCCCATCCTCCGTCGTCAGCCAACGCCTTCTCCCTTTCGTGATCACATCGCCGGAACGCCCTCCACTGTCGGCCAGCGGTGTCCTCACCTCGTGCGCGCCGTGTCATGGTCGTGTCACGGCCGCGACCGGGCGGGCTCGGCCGCCTCCCCGTCGAGGACGTCGGCGACCGCGGCCACCCCGCCGGTGAGCCAGGCGAAGGTGGCGAGCCGGTCGATGCTGCGCTGTTCGGGCTGCAGGGTGCACCATGTGCGTGCCGGCGAAACGGTCGCGCAGGTAGACGGGGGCGTAGGTGTATGACCGGGAGGTGACAGCCGGCCAGTCCCGAAAAGCCTGCGCGTCGGACTCGGCGTCCTGCCCCAGCGCACCGGGCGCGCCAACGCGGAGGGCCGCGGCGGAGTAACCGGTGACGATCCGCCCCGTCTCGGCGTCCACCCACACCACCACGTCGGTACCGCCGTTCGTTACCGCGCTCCGCGGCGCCGGGGCGATCACCTCCGAAGGAGAGATGGTGGAGGAGGCCATGGCGGCCCGCAGGCTGGCCTGGGTCATCATGGCGAAGCGCAACCACGCCGGCAGCGGGCCCTCCTGCGACGGTGAAAGCTGCTCCACCACCAACGAGGGGCCGTACCAGACCGCGGCCGTCCGCGGCTACTACCTGACGCCGGGTACCCAGGTCACCGTCCAGGTCAAGCGCGCCTCGGATGACCGGGTGCTGTGGCAGGGCCGTACCACGGCGCAGGCGGGCGGCAACGGACCGTCCGGCAGTTACTCGCTCGACACGGGGCGGGTGCTGTGCGGTGGCAGTTCGTTCGCGCCGCCGCTCACCGCGTATGTGATGGTGCGCGGTGACGGCGGGCAGTGGTCGCCGCGTGTGCCGTACACGGCGGTCCGGCGACGACCACGCCCCGGTGGGTGGACCTGATAGCGGCAAGGTGCGCCGTACGCCCGATGAACGGCCAGGAGGCTGCCACGGCGAAAGCGAGCCTCGGCGATCCGTTGGCCGACCGGTTCAGATCACGCGGACCGGTTCACGCTTTCCTTTTGCCGGACGTACCAGGTGACGATCCACAGGACCAGGCCGATCGCCAGCAGTACACCCGCGATCTGGTACTGGCCGGCCGGACGCCCGGAGGACCATGGCAGCACCAGGTAGAGGCACGTGAACGTGCCCACCACGGGCAGGATTCGGCCCGCCTTGAAGTGCTTCTCGGGCACCCGGTCCTTGCGCAGGACGAGCACGGACAGGTTGACGAGCGCGAACACCGCGAGCAGGAGCAGCGACGTCGTCCCGCCCAGCAGGGCCACGACCGGGCTCTCCGGGTCCAGCGAGACGAAGGTGATAAGACCGCCCGCGATGGCGGTGGTGAACAGGATCGCCGCCTGCGGCGTGCGGCGCGTGGGGTGCACCTTCGACAGGAAGGCCGGCAGCACGCCCTGCCTGCCCAGCCCGTAGAGCAGCCGGCTGGCCATCAGCATGTTGATCAGCGCCGAGTTGGCGACGGCGAACATCGAGATGAACGGCAGCAGGTCGGCGATCGGGAAGCCGGGGGCCGCGGTCTGCACCACCAGCGACAGCGGGGTCTCGCTGTCGGCGAGCTTTCCGACGGGGACCACGGCGACGGCGCAGATGGAGACGAGCACGTAGATCAGACCCGTGATCCCGAGACCGGTGAGCATCATGCGGGGGAAGATCCGGGCCGGGTTCTTCGTCTCCTCCGCCATGTTGACCGAGTCCTCGAACCCGACCATCGCGAAGAACGCCAGCGAGGTGGCGGCGCTGACCGCCAGGAACACGCTCTTGTCCTCGGGGGTCTCGAAGGCGACGACGCGGGAGAAGTCCGCGTTCCCGCCGGAGATGAAGTACAGGCTGATCACGATGACGAGCAGCAGTCCCGAGAGCTCGATCGCGGTGAGCACAACGTTGATCTTGACGCTCTCGCCGACGCCGCGCAGGTTGACCGCCAGGACCAGGAGCATGAAACCCAGAGCGATCATCAGGATGACGCCGTTGCCGGCATCGAGCCCGAACCCGGTGCTGAGGTTCGCGGCGAAGGCCCGCGAGGCGGCGGAGGCTGAGGTGATGCCGGAGCACATCACGGCGAAGCACACCATGAAGGTCAGGATGTGCGTGCCGAACGCCTTGTGCACGTAGAGCGCGGCTCCGGCGGCCTGCGGATATTTGGTGACCAGCTCCAGGTACGAGCACGCCGTGATCAACGCGACGAAGAAGGCGATGGCGAAGGGCAGCCAGGCGGCGCCACCCACCTCGCCCGCGACCTGGCCGGTCAGCGCGTAGATGCCGGTTCCGAGAATGTCGCCGATGATGAACAGCAGCAACAGCCCCGGGCCCATCACCTGCTTCAGGCTGGGCTGCTCGCCGCTGTTCGTCGCGAGATGGCCGGGTGGACTGGTGTGTGCCACAGGGGGATTCCTTATCGTGCGGCCGCTGTAGTAGGTGATCACGTACCCCACCCGGCCCGCAGATACTCCGGCCCACGGCGGAGCCGGCGACGCCACGCTGGAGATGCCCCCATCACGGGCCTAGCGCTTCGGGCGGGCCGCCCAGTCTGATCTGAGCAGTTCGTACTCCACCTCGCCCTGGTCGGAGCCGTCGATGACGTCCGGCCAGTCCTGGAAGAACGTCCGTACGAAGCGCAGCCCGCACTTCTCCATCACCCGCCGGGAGCCGCGGTTCACCGTCATCGTCTGGGCGAAGATCCGGCGGGTGCCCAGCTCGGCGAACGCCTTGTCGATGAGGGCCCGCGAGCCCTCCGTCGCGTAGCCCTTGCCCCAGCACGACTTGTGCAGCCGGTAGCCCAGTTCGAGCTCGTCCTCGGGGCCGTCCTTGGGGGGCCGCAGGTGGAACCAGCCCAGGAACTCGCCCGTCTCCCGCTCGACGGCGGCGAAGAAGTGGCCACTGCTGATGAAGACGGGCAGCGTCTCGCCGACGATCACCTCGCGCGGGGTGGCCTTCCCGCCGTTGAGGTATCGCATCACCTCGGGGTCGTTGTGCAGCTCGACGAGGCGCTCGGCGTCGGCCTCGGTGAAGCGGCGCAGGGTCAGGCGATCGGTCTCCAGGTACATGTGCACGCGCATACGCTAGCCACCGGGGCCGCGGTCCCTCGACCGGTTTTCCGGGTGATTGAGGCCCGCCTGCTCGGAAGCGGCGCAGCAGGCCAGGTCTACATCTCGGCCGCGGACGGCTGCGACGACGGCCACCGCGCCGTCCGAGCGGACCTCCCCCGAACCGATAGCGTGTGATCACAGTTGCGATGAAGCCGCTACGCGATGGGATGATCACATGGCTCGTGACGGATTCGCCTTCGAGAAGGGCGGCTTCGCGAACGCGAAGATGAGCCTGGAAGCGGCGGCGGAAGATCTGGGCTCGAAATATCACGCGGGAAATGAGGTCTCGCTCGGCATGTTCGCCCTGAGCGCGGCGTGTGAGTGGCCTGCCCGGCACGAGTACATGAACACCTGGGAAGACCTCAAGCAGGAGTTCCGCCACGGTAAAAACGAGGCCACAACCCTGGCCGGCCTGCTGAAGAAGACCGAGGACGGCTACAGCACGGCTGAGAGCGAGAACGCCCGCACGGTGCTCGCCGCCGTGGCCGAATCCCAGGAGGCGAAGCCCACCGACGTTCCCGAACCCTACTACGACCATGATCCCTATAGTTTGGACACGCCCTTTCCGTGGTCGTTCACCGGTGGTGCGAGCGTGGCGGCGACGGGCTGGTCGAGTTCATCGCCGCGGGCAACCATCTGACCGAGAGAACACGCCGGCTGTCCGCCGCGCTGTCCGATACGGTCCAGGACCTCGACCGGATCCACCAGATCGCGCTGGCATTCTCCGCCGTCAGCCTGGGCGCCATCGCGGGCGCCGGAATCGCGGCCCGGATCAACCCCGCCTTGCGCCCCGTCACCGAGTTCCTCGGCACGCGGCTGGCCATGGTGATCCTTTCCTGCGCGCAGTTCGCGCCGGCGGTGGCCGCGGGAGCGCTCGCCTGGTACCGGATGGCCGACGCCAGCCGGCCGACCACCATCGGGGGCCGCGAGATCACCGGGTTCAGGCGTCCCTGAGCCACGCGTAACCGGCACCGGCCCGCTCCCGGCACAGCCCGCTCACCGAACGTCTCGCTCGCCGAACGACCTACTCCCCGAACGGCCCGCTCACCGAATAGCGCGTGAGCGGGCCTTCGTCGCCCTGGCCGCTTTCCTTGCCCACTCGCCCGTTTTCCGGTTATGCCAGGTCGTGCCAGAACATCCGTCCGGACATTTGCCGAGGTTGGGGTCCCATGTCGGATCCGATTTGACGGTGAGTGATGAAGTGTGGTCGTCTCGTGACTTATGTTTCTGATGGGATGATTGAGACCGCTTCGGGGGTAACTGTTCCGTGCGGTATCCATGGCACGCCCTGGGGCGCGTGCTCGTTTCCGCTTCCATGATCAGCGCGACCCTGGCGGTCGTGCCCGTCACCGCGCACGCGGCAGCGCCGTCGTACGAACGGCCGTACAGCAAAGAACGGCCGCAGGACGAACAGGTGGCCAAGCCCAAGATCCGCCCGGTGCCCGCCGTACGGCAGCCGGCGCCCGCGGCCGTGAACGTGCCGATGGAGGCGTCGCCGGCCCGCAGGGACGCGGGCTCGGAGGCCGTCGGCCCGCAGGCGCCGGAGGTGACGACGCCCGCCGGCCCGGCGCTCGTCAACGAGATCACCGCCGAGGCGGCCAAGCGCGTCGGCGCGTCGCGGCCCGATCCCAAGCGGCTGCTGCCCGACACCGGTCAGGCGGCCACGCTGGCGGTGAAGAATCCGGTCGCCGGGCTGTTCGACCGGCTCGCTGCCCAGAAGGTCGTCTCCGCGCTGACCTACCGGCTCTGTGTGGAGAGCGAGGCCGTACCGGTCTCCTGCTCGGTCACCCGCCCGGTGGGCGTGCCCGCCGCCGCCGACGTGACCGGGGACAGCATGCCGGACCTGGCCGCCGACCTGGTGCCCACGGCCAGTCCCAAGGACTCCTCCGTCGGGCTCGGCTTCGCGGTCAGGCGGCTGCCCGGCGCCGAGACGAACCTCAAGGCGCAGGTCTGGGCGGAGTACGACGGCCGGGTGTCGGTCGGTTTCGACGGGCTGCACCGGGGCGGTTCGCTGTCCGGCGCCGACTGGGGCACCTTCACCGTCGACCTCACGGGCAAGCGGGTGAAGGCGAGCGTCGACCGTACCGATCCCGGAGCCTCTGCCGCGATCGTGGCCGGGCTGACCGGCCGCAGCGTGGTGAGCCTGCGGCAGACGCCCGCCACCGAGAAGCTCGCGGTCGACGTGGACCTCGACTCGACCGCCCTGGACGTCACCAGTTCGGCCGCCGCCAAGCTGGAAGCGCTGGCCGTCAGCGGCAGTCGCTACACCAAGGCGACGCTGGACAAGATGCCGACCAAGGCCAAGATCGGGCTGACCCGGGACAAGGACGGCGCCCGGCTCCGCTTCAGCAGCACGACCTCGATCCGCCACGCCGAGCTGCACAACTACGTCTACGCCGACGGCGCTCTCGCCCGGGCGGCGAGCGTCGAGGTGCGCGGCGCCCCGCCGTCTATGACCGCCGCTTACACCGCCACGAACGGCAAGCAGATCCTGACCGTCGACTCGGGCCACCCGCGGGCCGGGTCGGCCAAGCTGCTCTACTTCGACCGGGCCGCCGCCAAGACCGTCCTGCGGGCCGAACTCAGCGGGCTGCCCGCCAAGGTACGCCTGGTGAACGACCTGGCCGAGCACCGCGTGACGCACACCACCAGCTCGAAGATCGGCAGGTTCGCGGTCGTGCTGCAGCGCGACGGCGGCGCCGTCTCCAGCCCGCGCGGCAGCCACGTCACGATGATCAAGAACGGTGACGCCGTCGGCGTGTCCGGGCTGCTGACCGGCCTGTCCGGATTCGACGTCACGTACGGCGCCGCCCCCCACGCCCAGCTGGAGGTCGGCGCCAGTGGCCGGTCCTTCCTCGGCGCGGCCAGCATCGACGGCACCCGCCTGGCCAGGCTGGAGATCTCCAACACGCCCGCCAAGGTCGACGTGACCCTCGACCCGGCCGCGCGCAAGGCCGTCTACCAGGCCAGCGGCGTGATCGACAAGATCAGGGCGGCCTACACCGACACCCGGTCGGGGCCCACGATCGACGGCACCATCCAGGGCGTGCACGACGACGTCAAGGCCGGCTGGGAGCTGGGGGAGCGCTCGACGGTCAACATCGCCTCCTCCTCCACACTGGCCAAGGCGCGCATCTACGCCAACAAGGCGTACGTCACCAAGCCCCAGGGCGAGGACGTCCAGGCCGAGGTGTCGGGGGTGCGCAAGCACGTCCAGCTGGTGGCTGACACCGCCGCCAAGACCCTGACCTGGACCTCGGACGGCCCGGTGCGCTCGGTCTCCGCGCTGGCCCGCGCGAACGTACAGGGCCGCTACATCACCGCCGCCGCCGAGGTGAGCGGCGTGCCCGCCCGCTTCGACGCCTCCTGGAGCGGCGCGGCCTACCGCTTCCGCGGGCTGTCGGGCCCGGTGGGCTCGGCGGCCGTGGCGTTCGCCAACCACGACGGCGCCAAGGTGCCCGCCGGGCCGCACCTGTCGGCCCACTACGACGAGGCCACCGGCGACCTCGACGCGAGCGTGCGGGTCAAGGGCCTGCGCACGGTCGAATTCAGCCCGGGGGACCAGGGCTTCACCGCCGACTTCAAGGCGGCCCGGCAGACCCTCGCCCTCGACACCGACGTCACCCGGGGCGACCTGCGCTTCGGCCTGCTCGGCAGGCTCGGCCCGCTGCCCGGCCGCCTGGCGGTCTCGGCGGCCGGGGGCGCGCTCACGTACTCGGGGTCCCGGCTCGATGTGACGGCCCGCGCCTGGCTCGGCAAGGCGGGCGCGCTCAAGAACATGGCGGCCGCACCGGCCGTGCCCGGCGGCATCTCGCTGGTGGACGGCGGCTGCGTCGCCGGGTCCGCCGGGTGCGGGCAGGGCGCCTTCTGTACGGAGCGCGGCTGCTTCGGCGTCCAGGGCTACCTCGACGTGTCCGGCCTGCCGGACCAGGTCACGGTGGATCTGGCGAAGAAGGCGTTCACGTTCGCCGGATTCACGCCCAAGCGCCGCTCGCTGGGCGTCTACCTGGCCAGTACGATCCTGGCGCCAGTGCCGATCAAGGCGCGGGCCACGCTCACCGGACTGCCCTCCAAGATCACCAGCATGTCCGTCGGCCCGTTCGACGTGACGCAGGGCAACGCCGTACAGGCGAACTACCGGATCGAGCCCGCCGCGACGCTGGGCTCGCTCGACCTGCTGGCCGAGGCGGGCACCCTGCGCGGTCACGTGGCCATCGACCCGGTCCCGGCCGCCGTCGCCGTACAGGGCAGCTATGGCGCGCAGACCCGCATCCGCGTCACGAACTCCGCGGCCGTCAAGCGCCTCAGCGCGAAGGTCACCGTGGACGGGGCGGGCACCGGCGAGCTGCGCTTCGGCGACGTGCCGGCCCGATTCGGCGTGGACGCGGACGCCTCCGGCGCGAACCTGCGCGTACCCACGCTCACCTACAAGGCGCTGGGCGGCGTCAACACGCTCGACGGCCACCTCGGCGTGGAAGGCGGGCTGATCGACCGGACGGGGCGGCTCGGCGACGTGTCGCTCGACGTCACCGACCTGGCCGCCGACACCACCGTACGGCTGAACCCGGACCAGTCGCTCGACCTGGTGTCCCGGCCGGTGCCGACAGGACGGGTCCAGGTGCGCGGCGGGCTGACCGTCGACCCGGTCGCGCGGCAGCGCATCGCGGTCAGCAAGGAGATCCCGTACACCACCGGCTTCCTCTCCTACCAGGTCGGCGGCGATTTCGGGCTCGGCAAGAGCACGATCAAGGACCTGTCGCTGGACATCCGCCGCATGGCGTGGCTGCGGATCAGACCGGGCAAGATCCCGTTCGGGATGAAGGCGCCGCCCGCGCTGGGCTACATCGCCCCCGGCTTCGAGGGGAACTATGAGCGCCTCGCCCTCGCCGCGAGCGGGGTGAGCCTGCGCCCCGACGTCAACGTGAACGTCAAGCTGAGCCGCAAGCTCGGCAACGACATCTTCCGCGACACGGTCCGCATCGGCCCGGTGACCTCGCTCGCCCTGCGCCGCTACGACCAGCGGATGCGCCGCATCGGCGCCAAGCAGGCGATCAGCGCGGTGGGCGTGCAGCTGGCCTGCCTGACCGTCGACGCCAAGCCGGGCTTCGCCGCGAACGGCACGAACTCGATCACGCTGCGCGGCGCGGACGGCCCGCAGATGGTGTCGCTGCTCGACCCCGGCGGCCAGGTGCCCGACTACGCGGTGGACCTGCTGACGCACTTCATGTCCCCGTTCCCCGGCGCCGAGTGGAAGGTGGCGGGGACCAAGGTCGGGCGTTGCGCCACGGGCACCCCCAAAACCTGAGCCGTCAGCGGGGGCCCAGGTAGCCGGGTGGCGGGCCCCCGCCGTCGTAGGTCCGCACCGGGCGGCCGGCCAGGAAGGCGCGCAGGACGTTCAGGTAAGGCTTGCCCCGGTACGAGCCGGTCGCCACGTAGGCGAGCTCGGCCCGGGGGAGGGCAGCGCGGTAGTCGGCGGCGGCCGACCAGGTCCGCCGGTCGTGGACGCCCTTGACGATCAGGGCGGGCGCGGTCGAGGCCGCCAGGCCCCGGCGCAGGCCGTCCGGGGCGGCGCGCTGGGCCAGGCCGGCGTAGCCGCTGCCGTAGGCGGCCTCCACCTCGCGGTCTCCGGCGAAGGCGTGCGCGGCCTGGGGGTCGGCCCGCAGGAGCGTGTAGACCGCGAGGAGCCGCGGCGACGGCGGGCGGCTGAGGCCGAGGAGGGAGGCCGCCTCCGAGGCCAAGGGGGAGGTCGTCTCCGGAGGGCCGACGGGTGTCGCCGAGGGGTTGAGCGGCAAGGGGGAGGCGGCCTCCTGGCCGTCGAGCGGGGCCGGGGAGGTGAGGACGGCCTTGGCCACCTGATCCGGGTGCTCCGCCAGGTAGGCGGCGGCCAGCCGGGCGCCGTAGTCGTGGCCGATCAGGATCAGCCGCCGGGCGCCGATCTCCTGCCGTATCGCCTCCAGGTCGGCCACGTCGCGAGGCAGGCCGTACCCTCGCGGGTCCGTCAGCCGCGCGGACCGGCCCGCGCCCAGCTGGTCGTAGGCGTACACGGTGTAGCCGTCGGCGCTCAGCCCGGCCAGGAACGCCGAGTCGCCCGCCAGGTCGGCCGTGCCCGGCCCGCCGTGCAGGAAGACCACCGGATCCGGCCGCGTGGCCCGCTTGGGCGTCAGCCGTACGTAGGCCAGCTCCGAGCCCGTCGCCAGACGCCATTCTCGCTGCCCGGCCACGGCGGGCGGCGGCGCGGAGGCGTCCGGCGGGGCGTGCAGGGTGGCGGCCGTGACCTGCCAGACCACGGCGGCCTCCACCGATAGGATGGCCAGGGCCCGCAGCCAGCGCCCCCAGACCGGGCGCGGTCTCGGCACGCACAGCAGCAGGCCGAGGAAGAACACCGACGCGAACACCGCGAGCCCCGTGACGGCGAAGACGTCCGGCGGGGCGCCGATCGTCGCCATGCCGGCCAGCGCCGCCAGGCCCGCGATCGGCGAGAGCGCCAGGATCGCGAGCCCGGTCAGCAGCCGACCGGCCCGTCTGGTTAGAGCACGCACAGGGCGAAACTAGCCCAAACCACCCGTACGGGCGACCGAAACCGCCAACAGCGCCCCATGTTCCTGGCCCACGTCGCAGGCCAGGAGGGCGGCGAGTGGTCCAGGTCAGGTGAGCGAGTCGCCCAGCCGGAGCCGGAGGTGGCCGTCGCGTGGCGCCATCTCCCGCACCGTCCACAGCCGCTCCTGCACGACGGTGCCCCGGCCGGTCACGTACCCGCCCACCCGGAGCACCGGCCGCCCGGTGTCGTCGGTCAGGAGCCGCGCCCGCGACTCCGCGTCGTCGTCGCCGAACACCAGCAGGAAGTCGACCGGATCGGCCGGCGCGTCAAGGATGAGGCCGGGGGAGAGGTGGGTTTCCGGGATCCTGATCACGTGATAGTTCACCCGGACTCCTCTACCCCGGCCACGCGGTTTCAGTTGTTGTTGAGGAACTGCTGGGCGAGCGTCCTGCCCAGGTTGGTGGCCTGGGTGTGGTTCTCGATGGTCGAGACCTTGGTGCCCGAGCCGGTGAACACGATGTACGTGACGCCGCTGTCGGTGCCGCCGTTGCTCGGGTCGGGGTTGATGCCCAGGTCGGCGGCCGTACGGTAGGACGCCTCACCGATGATGCCCGTCGGTCCGGTATCACCCATGACGGCGTACTCCACTTGGCCGTTGTAGACGATCGCCACCACCGTCCCGCAGCCGATGCCCTTGGTCCGGTAGTCCCAGATGCTGCTGGCGCTGGGCACCACCATGTAGGCGAGCTGCGCGGCGTTGAGCGGCCCGCCGGAGCTGGTCTGGCAGAACGTCTCGTTCTGGAAGCAGCAGTCGGTGTCCTCGTTGCACTGCGTCGTGCGTACGCCGTCGCAGTCGATGTCCATGTCTCCCTTCCAGAACACCGCGCCGGTCTTCTCGCACACCGCCACCGTCGCCGTGCTGACGTCGGAGTCGGTCTTGTACTTGCCGTTGGAGATCTGGCTGCACGCCGTGACCTTGGCCAGCAGCTGGTCGGCCGTGGGCCCGGTGGTGCCGCCGGTGGCGGTGCCGGTGACCGTGGCGCTGTGGCCCGACTCGTTGCCCGCCGAGTCGACGGCGGTGACCGTGTAGCTGTGGGTGGAGCCGGAGGTCAGGCCGCTGATCGTGGCGCTGGCCGTCGGCGAGGTGGCCACGACGGTGGTGCCCTCGTAGACCTTGTAGCCGGTCACGCCGACGTTGTCCGTGGAGTCGTTCCAGGCCAGCGAGATGCTGCTGGCCGAGGTGCCGGTCACGCGGGGGCTGGCGGGCACGCTCGGCGCCTGGCCGTCCGGGCCGCCGGAGCCGCTGACCGACAGCCGGTCCACGTTCGGGCCGCCGTTGGCGGAGGTGCCGGTCGCGCGGATGGTGTTGACGCCGGCGTTCAGGGTGACGGTGACCTGGCCGTCGGCCCAGGTGTCCCAGTTGCCGGTGCCGGCGAAGTTCACTCCGGCGGCGGCCACGGTGCCGTTGACCGCGATGTCCATCGGCCGGGTGGCCGTGGTGCCGTTGGCGTAGCGGAAGGTCAGGGTGTGGGTGCCCGCGTCGGCCACGCTGACGCTCCACTCGATGTACCCGCCGACGGCGTTGACGTAGTCGACGAAGCCGGTGCCGGTGTAGCCGGTGTGGTTGGTCGCCACGCTGGCCTCCGACAGGGTGGCCGCCTCCGCCTGGTACTCGCTGGCGGGCGCGTCGGCGACCGTGGCCTCGAGGTAGTCGAGGTTCGGGTTGCCGCCCGCGTTCGTCGAGGTGACGCGGATCGTGTTGTCGCCCGCGTTCAGCGTCGCGGTGAGCGTGGAGGTGGCCCAGGTGTTCCAGTTGGCGGTGGTGCCGAAGGAGCGGCCGGCCGAGACGACCGTGCCGTTCACCGAGACGTCCGCGGTGCGCGCCGAGGTGGTGCCGTTGGAGTAGCGGATGGCCAGCGTCGCGGTGCCGGCCGCGGGGGCGTTGACCGTCCACTCGGTGTACGGGCCCACGACGTTGTCGCCGTTGACGAAGCCGGTGCCGGAGAAGCCGGTGTGGTTGGCCTCGACGACGCCCTGGACGACGGTGGCGTTCTCGGCCTCGTAGCGGACCGTGGCCGCCCGCGCGGGCAGAGCGGTCAGGGTGGCGGCCAGGAGGGTGAGGAGGGGGAGCAGGATCAGCGGGCGTAAGCGTAAGCGAGCCCGAGCTGGAGAGTGCACGGCTGGCCCTTCTGCCGAATTCGTTAGGAAGGCTTCCTAACAACTGGAGATGGGACCACTCCGTCAAAGCGCAGTCAACCCCGTAGAGGGGCCCAAATAGCGTGAACGCCAACAGATGCTATGAAATAGCTCCACCCTCTACGAAGGCTGGAGACCTACGTGGCCCTGTTCGACCTGCCGCTTGAGCAGCTCCGTTCCTACCTCCCCGACCGTGATGAGCCCGCCGATTTCGATGACTTCTGGACGCGCACGCTCGCGGAAGCACGCGAGTTCGACTCGGCTGCCGAGTTCACTCCCTACGACTTGCCACTCGCCTCGGTCGACGTGTACGACGTCTCCTTCGCGGGCTGGGGCGGACATCGGATCAATGGCTGGTTCCTCGTGCCGCGCGGTGTGGAGGGGCCGGTGCCGTGTGTGATGCACTACATCGGCTACAGCGGCGGCCGCGGTTTCCCGCATCACCACCTGACCTGGCCCGCCGCGGGTTACGCGGTGTTCGTGATGGAGACCCGGGGTCACGGCGGCGCCAACCCGGGCAGCCCCGGTGTGACCGGCGACCCGTACGGTGGCGACCACGCCCAGGCCCCCGGCATGATGACCCGCGGCATCCTCGACCCCGACCAGTACTACTACCGGCGGGTCTTCACCGACGCGGTCCGCGCGGTCGACGTGGCCGCCGCGCACCCGGCCGTGGACGCCTCGCGGATCGTCGCCTCGGGTGGCAGCCAGGGTGGCGGCATCGCGCAGGCGACCGCCGCGCTGCATCCGGCGATCAAGGCGGCGCTGATCGACGTGCCGTTCCTGACGCACTTCCGCCGGGCCGTGGAGATCACCGACCGGGATCCGTACCAGGAGATCGTCCGGTTCCTGTCCAGCCGGCGGGAGAGCGCCGACCAGGTGTTCCGCACGCTGTCGTACTTCGACGGCGTGAACTTCGCCGCCCGCGGGCAGGTGCCCGCGCTCTACTCGGTGGCGCTCATGGACCAGATCTGCCCGCCGTCCACGGTCTTCGCCGCCTACAACCACTGGCGTGGGCCGAAGGAGATCAGCGTCTGGCCGTGGAACGGCCACGAGGGCGGCGGCGGCTTCCAGAACGAGGAGCAGATCCGCTACCTGCACAAGCTGCTCGCCGGCGCCTGACCGATACAGCCTGACGAACCACTGGTCCGGTACGGCCCGACGAAAGGACGTACCGGACCGGCGGTGGTCCGTGTTTCAGTCGGCCCGGCCGCTCGCCAAGCCGATAAGGCCCATCTAGACGGGCTGGTCGGTCACCAGGAAGGACACAGAGCCCTGGTCGTCCGCTCCCGCGTCCAGAGACTTGTCCTCCAGCACGGTCGCGGCCACCGGGTCGAGATACACCCGCGCGCCCTCCGCCTCGACGACTTCGTCGGCCGGCTCCGGCGCGGTGGCCAGGGACAGGGTCAGCGAGCTCGAGCCCTCGCCCTGGGACGAGATGCGGATGCCGCTCTGCGCAGGCTCGGGCGCGGACGCGGTCAAGTCGCGAATCGCCTGGGCTGCGTTGTTTGTCAGGGTGAGCACTACGGCTCCTCCTCACGATCGACGTACATGAACTGCCTGCCCTTCCCCCATTCAGCCGGTCAAACCTTCTGACTCGAAATCTTTGCCAGGCATTCTTGCCCGCTCGCGGGAATCATGTCGGGTATGGAGTTCGACGAGTACCGCGAGGCCATGGTCGCCCAGCTGCTCGAGCGCGGGGAGGTGAGCGAGCGGGTCGCGGAGGCGTTCCGGCTGGTCCCGAGGCATCGGTTCCTGCCGGACTTCGACCCGGAGGCCGCCTACCGGGACGAGCCCATCGTCACCAAACGCGATGAGGAGGGCAGGCCGATCAGCTCCTCCTCGCAGCCCGCGATCATGGGCATCATGCTCGACCAGCTCGACGTCCGGCCCGGCCACCGGGTGCTGGAGATCGGCGCGGGCACCGGCTACAACGCCGCCCTGCTCGCGCACCTGGCCGGGCCGGAGGGGCGGGTGGTCAGCGTCGACATCGACGCCGACGTGGTCGCGGCGGCGCGGCTGCATCTCGACGCCGCCGCCTATCCCGAGGTGACCGTCGAGTGCGCCGACGGCGCGGCCGGCTTCCCCGCGGAGGCGCCGTACGACCGGGTGATCGCCACCGTCGGTGTGTGGGACCTGGCCCCGGCCTGGCTGGAGCAACTGGCGCCCGGCGGCCGGCTCGTGGTGCCGCTCGACCTGCGCGGCGTGCAGGTGTCCGTGGCCATGGAGCACGCCGGCGACCACTGGTCCAGCCGGTCGGTGGAGCCCTGCGGCTTCATGCGCATGCGCGGCCCCTCCGCCGGGCCCGAGGTCACGCTGATGCTGGACGGCGATGCCGATCTGGTGCTCACGCTGCCCGAGGCGCGCGAGGTGGGCGACGTCCTGGCGATGCTGGACGAGCCCTTCGCGGAAGTGGCCGTCGACGGTGTGGCGCCGCTGCCCCGCCTGTCGCTGATGGGCGGCGGGGTGGGCCTGTGGCTGGCGCTGCACGAGCCCCGCTGGGGGTCGTTGACCGGGCGGCTGCGGTGGGCCCCGGTGACCACCCAGGGCTACGGCATGACGGTGGGCATCGTCAGCGGGGACGGTCTGGCCGTACTGGCGGCCGAGGAGGAGCTGCGCGCCCGCGGGTACGGGCCCGGCGGGGCGGCGCTGGCGGCGGAGCTGATCGCGCACGTCCAGGCGTGGGACGCGGCGGGCCGCCCGGAAGCCTGCGACCTGCGCATCGACGCCTACCCCGGCCCGGCGCCGGAGGGCGCGGCCGTCATCGCCAAGCGGAACACCAGCCTGGTGCTAAGCTATGACTGAATATCCAGAGTAGTCATAGGGGCATAGATGGCCGTGGCGTTCACGGCGGACGACCGGGCGCGCATCACCGCGCGGCTGCTCGACACCGCCGAAGAGCTCTTCGCCGCCCAGGGGCTGAAGAAGACCTCGCTCGACGAGCTGGTCGCCCCCTCGGGCATCGCGAAAGGCAGTTTCTACGCGTTCTTCGAGTCGAAGGAGGAGCTCTACAAGGAGGTCATGGTCCGCCGGGCGCCGCTGATGGGCAAGCTGCTGGCCGCCGCGCTCGACCGGCCGCCCAGCGTGGAAGCGCTGGCCGGGCTCATGCGGAGCATGATCGAGGCGCTCACCACCGACCCGTTCTACCGGCGCCTGCTCACCCGCCCCGACGAGCTCGAGGCGGTGGCCCGCCGGGTCGGCCCCGAGGAGCTCGCCCGGGTCACCCCGCATCTGATGACGCCGCTGATCGACTACCTCGCCCAGGGGCAGAGCGCCGGCGTCATCGTCGCGGACGTCCCGCCGGAGGTGCTGATGGGCGTGCTGCGCACCGCGGGCCTGCTGGTGATCAACCGCGACAGATACGGACCCGACTTCGAGCAGGTGCTCGACGCCACCATCAACGCGCTGGCAAGGGGGCTCATCGCATGAGCTTGCTGAACAGATACGCGCAGGCCGCGGGCATGACCGACGAGGCGTGGAAGCGGCACGCCAACCCGTGGAGCGTCTGGACCAGATTCGCCGCGATCCCGCTGATGATGCTGGCCATCTGGAGCAGGACATGGATCGGCTGGTGGTCCCTGGTGCCGGTGGCCCTGGTCGTCGTCTGGCTGATCGTCAACCCGCACGCCTTCCCGGCGATCGAGCAGCCGACGAGCTGGACGGCCAAGGGCATCTACGGCGAGAAGATGTGGTTCCAGAACCGGTCGCTCGTGGCCGGCGATCATCGCAAGGTACAGCGCCTGCTCATCGCGGTGGGGCTGGCCGGGTTCGCGCTGCTGGCGTGGGGACTGGTCGCGCTGGAGGTGTGGCCCGCCGTCTTCGGCGCGACGCTGGTCGTGCTCGGCCAGCTCTGGCGCATCGACCGCCTCGGCCAGCTGTACGAGCGCCACAAGGCCGCTTAACCGGTTGGCAGCCTTTAACCGGTTGGCAGCTCCATCGGGGCGCCCAGGGTGCGGGAGACCTCGTGCGCGGTGGCCGCGACCAGCGGCCCGAGCTCCTCGGCGTCCGCCACCGACAGCTCGTGGGTCAGTGTCGAGATGCTCACCCCGGCCACCACGTGCCCCATGTGGTCGAAGACGGCCGCGGCGACGCAGCGGATGCCCGCCTCGTTCTCCTCGTCGTCGATCGCGAAGCCGCACTCCCGTATCCGGGCCAGGTGGCGGCGGAGCGCGGCCTGCGTGGTGATCGTGGCGGGTGTGCGCCTGGTCAGCCCGGTGCGGGTGGCGATGCCCGCCACCTCGTCGTCGGACATGGCCGCGAGCATCGCCTTGCCGATCGCGCTGGTGTGCAGCCACAGCGACATGCCGACGCGCGAGGGCATCTGGTAGGGTTTGCGGCCCTCCAGCTTGGCGGCGTAGACGGCCTCGTCGCCGTTGAGCACGGCCAGGTGCACGGTGTAGCCGGTCTGGTCGTGCAGGCGCTGCAGCACCGGCGAGGCCTGGCGTACGGGATCGAAGCGGGCCAGCATCCGGCCGGCCAGCGTGAGGATCTTGGGACCCGGCAGGTAGCCGCCGCCGCCGTCGGGCCGGGCGAAACCGTGCTCGGCCAGCGACTGCAGGATGCGGTGGGTCGTCGACTTGGGCAGACCCGTGGCCGTCGCGATCTTGGTGACGCTCTCGTGCTCGGCGAGGGCCTCCAACACCCAAAGCGCCTTGTCGATGGCGGTGCTCGGCCTGGGTTCCACCCGATCAAGCATACTCAGCGGGCCAGCCAGCCGCCGTCCACGACGAGCACGTGGCCGGTGACGTAGTCGGAGGCGCGCGAGGCGAGGAACACGGCCGCCCCCTCCAGGTCCGCGGGCTCGCCCCAGCGCCCGGCCGGGATCCGCGCCCTGATCTCCCGCTCGCGCCCCGAGTCCTCCCGCAGGGCCGTGGTGACGTCGGTGGCGATGTAGCCGGGGGCGATGGCGTTGACCTGGGCGCCCCGTGGCGCCCACTCGTTGGACAGCGCCTTGGTCAGCCCGGCCACCGCGTGCTTGGCCGCCGCGTAGGACGCCACGTTGATCCCGCCCTGGAACGACAGCAGCGACGCGATCGAGATGACCTTCGTGGCGCCGTGCTCCAGCAGCGCCTGGCTGAGCACGTACACGGCGTCCACGTCGACGGCCATCACCCGCCGCCAGTCGTCCAGGCTGGTCGAGCCCCGGCTGATCGTGCCCGCGTTGTTGACCAGGATGTCCACGTCGCCCTGGGCCAGCACCGGCTCCAGCGCGGGCCTGATCGCGGCCGGGTCGCCCAGGTCGAGCACGAGCTTGCGTACGTCTGCGCCGAGCGGCTTCACCTGGCGCTCGGTCTCGTCGAGGTCGTCGCGATGGCCGTGCAGGATGAGGTCGGCCCCGGCCCGCGCGAGGCCGACCGCGATGGCCCGGCCGATCCCCGACCGCGCCCCGGTGACCAGCGCCGTCCGGCCGGTGAGCGAGAACAGCTCCATCCGTCACCGCATCTCCGTGATCGCGACCTGGTCCATGTCGTCGAACGCCTGGTTCTCCCCGGCCATCGCCCACACGAACGCGTAGCTGCGCGTGCCGAACCCGCAGTGCACCGACCAGCTCGGCGAGATCACCGCCTGCTCGTTGGCCACGATCAGGTTGCGGGTCTCGTCGGGGCGGCCCATCAGGTGCACGACGCGCTCATCGCGCGGCAGGTCGAAGTACAGGTAGACCTCCGTGCGGCGGTCGTGGGTGTGGCACGGCATGGTGTTCCACATGCTGCCGGGCTCCAGCACGGTCACGCCCATGACGAGCTGGCAGCTGCGGATGCCGTCGAGGTGGATGTACTTGTAGATGGTCCGGTCGTTGGAGCCGTCGGCGCCGCCGAGCCGTACCGGATCAACGTCCTTCAGCCGCGCGTGCGTGGTCGGGAACGTCTCGTGCGCCGGGGCGGAGACCAGGTAGAACGTGCCGCGCTCGAACGTCACCTCGCGCGCGCCCCTGCCGACGTACAGGCAGTCCTTGGGGTCCAGCTCGTACGGCACGCCGTCGACCTCCACGGTGCCCGGCTCCCCGATGTTGATCACACCCAGCTCGCGGCGCTCCAGGAAGTGCTCCGACCGCAGCGGGTCGAACGCCCCCAGCCGGGCCTTCCTGCTCGGCCTGACCCCGGCGACGACCATCCGGTCCTGGTGGGTGTAGACACCGTCCACCTCCGGCCCGAACAGGCCCTCGACGAGGTAACGGGCGCGGAGTTCCGCGGTGCCGAAATGGCGGATCTGGTCGGGAGCGGTGGCATGCCGTATTTCCATCTCTTCCCTCCGGTTGTTCGGCGTCCTACGATCCTAGACACGGAACACTGTTCTATCCAATGGAACGCCTACCCCCGGAGGCGCGCGGTGTACCAGCAGAACTTCAACCCCACCGGCTCCCTATGGTTGTCCGCCCTTCTGGCCGCCCTGCCCCTGCTCGCGGTGCTGGTGCTGCTGGGCGTCTTCAAGTGGAAGGCGCACTGGGCGGGCATCTCCGGCCTGGTCGTCGGCTTCCTGATCGCGATCCTGCCCTTCGCGTACGGCATGCCGGTCACCCAGGCGCTCGACTCCGCCCTGTACGGCGCGGCCAGGGCGGTGCTGCTGATCCTGTGGATCACCTTCAACGCCATCTGGATCTACAAGATGACCGAGCGCAGCGGCCACTTCGCGGTGCTGCGCCGGGCCTTCCAGGGCATCAGCGACGACAAGCGGATCACCGCCATCGTCATCGCGTTCTCCTTCGGCGCGCTCATCGAGGCCCTGGCCGGCGGCGGCTCACCGATCGCCATCTGCGCGGTCATGCTCATCGCGCTCGGCTTCGAGCCGATGCGGGCCGCGGTCATCGCGCTCATCGCCAACACCGCGCCCGTCGCCTTCGGCGGCATGGGCAACCCGATCACCATCCTGGGCAGCGTCACCGAGCTGCCGCCCGAGCCGTTCGGCGCGATGGCGGGCCGGCAGACCGCGTTCATCGCGCTGCTCGTGCCGTTCATCCTGATCTTCGTCGCCGACGGGCGGCGCGGCCTGCGCCAGGCGTGGCCCGCCGCGCTGGTCGCCGGGCTCAGCTTCGGCGTCACGCAGATCCTCATGTCCCAGGTCAACTACCTGCTCACGGACATCGCGGCGGCCCTGGTCTCGGCGATCGTGCTGGTCGCGTTCGGCAAGATCTGGAAGCCGGCCGAGACGGTCGGGTTCACGCCGAGCCCGACGCCGATCGCGGGCGGGTCCGTGGACGATCCGGCGTTCGTCCGCACCCACGGCCGCCCCGGCGGCGACACCACCGGCGACAAGATCGCGGCCTTCGCCCCGTACGCGATCATCATCGCGCTGTTCTCCATCGCGCAGATCCCCGCGATCAAGACCTACCTCGCCGGCTTCACCGTCAAGCCCGCCTGGCCCGGGTTCGACATGGTGAACCCGGCGGGCAAGGCCGTGCCCGTCGTCTACGAGCTGCCGTGGGCCGCGCACCCGGGGACGCTGCTGTTCGTCTCCGGGCTGCTCACGCTCCTCGTGCTGCGGATCAGCCCGGCCTCGGCGCTGGCCACCTACGGGGCCACGATCCGGCAGTTCGGCTGGGCCATCGTCACCATCCTGTCGGTCTTCGCCCTGGCCTTCGTCATGCAGTTCTCGGGGCAGATCCAGACGCTCGGGCTGTTCCTGGCGGGCGCGGGCGCGTTCTTCGCCTTCCTGTCACCGCTCGTCGGCTGGTTCGGCGTCGCGATCACCGGTACGGACGCGGGCGCCAACGCCCTGTTCGCCAAGCTCCAGACCACCGCGGCGGGCCAGCTGAACATCCCGCCGGAGCTCTTCGGCGCGGCCAACAGCTCCGGCGGCGTCATGGGCAAGATGATCTCGCCCCAGAACCTGGCCATCGGCACGGCCGCGGTCGGCCTGGTGGGGGAGGAGGGCAACCTGTTCCGCCGGGTGATCGGCTGGAGCGCCGTGCTGCTGCTCATCCTCTGCGTGCTGGTGTTCCTGCAGTCGACGCCGGTGCTGGGCTGGATGGTGCCCTGACACCGGGTGGGTCGGCTATGGCCCCGCCGGTACGTCCGGCTGGTACGTCTACGGCCCCGCTGATACGTCCGGTTGCTCCGTCGGTGCGGTCGGCCGATCGGCTGGGCCGTCGGGGCTGTCAGGGCCGCTGGGGCCGCTGCTTCGTCTGGACAGCAGCCAGACCGCCAGGCCGGCCACCACCAGCGCGGCGAGTCCGCCCCAGAGCCAGCCCGGGATGCCCCCGCCCTGCGCCGCAGCGGCAGGTCGGGTGCTCTCCGCCGACGTGGCGGGTGCGGCCGAGGCGGCTTGGGTGGCGGACGCCGTCGTGCTAGCGGCGGCGCCCTTCACGGTGAAGGGGATCTCGCCCTCGATCGGGTGGCCGTCGGACGAGACCACCCGCCAGGCGATGACGTATGACCCGCCCGCCAGCTTGGTGGGCACGGCGGTCCGCACCTTGGGGCCGTCGGCCTGCGGCTCGCCGAGCTGGATCGTCTTGCCGCCGGCGGTGCGCAGCACCACCAGCGGGAAGCGGACGCGTGACGAGTACTCCAGCTCGATCGTCTGGACGCTGGAGACGGTGGCGTTCCTGGCCGGTGAGCTGCTCTTGAGGCTGTCGTGGGCGAGGGCGGCGGGCGCGGTGGCGGACAGGAACAGCCCGCACCCGATCACCGCCACCAGGGTTCTGCGAAGGAGCGTTAGGCGAAGAAGGAAAGGCAAGGTGGACTCCATAACGAGGGAAGTGTTGGCGATTCGGTGACTCCCCTCGTGGGAGGTCCTCTGCGTGGCTCCGCGGTCGCGATCTGGACCGTGATCGACGGCCTCAGCGGCGCCCGCGCCGGCGCCCGGCGTAGCGGAGCGAGGGCGGGAACCGGGCGAAGCGGGCGCGGCAGGGCGAGCCGGGGACGGCCCGCCAGACGCACCATGAGCCAGAACGCGCTCTCACCCCGATGCAGCCACCAGCCCGTCAGCACGGCGATCGTCAGGTGCGCCAGCGGCATGCCCACGGTCAGATGCGCGTGCCCGCTGCTGGGCGCGGTCACCCCGAACAGCTGATGCAGCACTGCCTGCGTGCCCACCGTGGCGCCGAACACCACCTCGGGGCCGCGCTCGTGCCCGCCCAGGCCGTACGCCAGGCCGAGCGCGCCCAGCCCGCCCAGGACCATGACGCCGGGCGCGACCGCCGCGCCGCCCGCGAAGGCATGCCCGGCCGCCGTCACGGCGGCACACACCACCGCGAAGACCAGAGCCCGGGCGAAGCGCATACGCCCATCCTCGCAGCCTTCAGGCACGGACAATCTACTTGCCGGACATATGTACGGCCGGAGGGGCGGTATCTACTGTGAGGGCATGTGCGATCTGAGTCAGCAGGAAAGTCGGGACCTCAGCGACACCCTGAGCAAGATCAACAGCCTGGCGGGGCAGGTGGAGACACACCGATCGAGCATCGAGCAGACCGCGTACATGGACCACGAGAACCTGGCCGCCCTCCTCTCCGATCTGGAGCGCCAGGTGGGCTCCGCGCGGGCCTGGGTGGTGGCCAAGCCCCAGGAGCACGCCGGACACTGACGCTCAGGGCGTGCCAGTGGGGGGAATGCGGATGATGCGGTCGTCCTGGGCCACCGGGGCGCCGCGCCCGTCACGGTTGCTCGTCGTCACCCACAGCCATCCGTCCGGCCCCACCGCGGCCGCGCGCAGCCGCCCGTAGGTGCCCCGCAGCTCGGCGACCGGGGTCCCGGCCCCGCCTGCGCTCGTCAGAGGGACGGTCCACAGCCGGGTCCCGCCCAAGGCGGCGGCGAACAGCGTGCCGTTGGCGTACGCGAGCCCGCTCGGCGACGCCTCGGCCGTCGACCACGTGACGATCGGGTCGCGGAAGGACGGGTTGCCGCAGACGCCCTCGCAGGTGGGCCAGCCGTAGTTGCCGCCGGCGACGATCCGGTTGATCTCGTCCCGGGTGTTCTGGCCGAACTCGCTGGCGTACATCCTGCCCTGCGCGTCCCAGGCCAGGCCCTGCACGTTGCGGTGGCCGTAGCTGTAGACCCGGGAGCCAGCGAAGGGATTGTCCGCCGGGACGCCGCCGCTCGGCGTCATACGCAGGATCTTGCCCGCCGGGGTGTTCAGGTTCTGTGCGTTGGCGGTGTTGCCGGCGTCGCCGGTGGACACGTACAGCTGTCCGTCGGGGCCGAAGGCGATGCGGCCACCGTTGTGGATGGAGGCCCGCGGCACGCCGGACAACAGGACGTTCTGGGTCTGCGGCGCGTTCAGCCGGAACCGTACCAGCCGGTTGTCGTTGCTCGTGGAGAAGTAGGCGTAGACCCACTGGTCCTGGGCGTACGTCGGCGACACGGCGATGCCGAGCAGCCCGCCCTCGCCGGAGGCGGCGACCCCGTTGACGGTCGCCACCCGAACCGGGGTCTGTCCCGGGCGTACCTGGAGAATCCTGGCGGTGCCGCGCTCGGAGACCAGCGCGCTGCCGTCGGGCAGGAAGGCCAGCCCCCACGGCACCTGCAGGCCGGTGGCGGACACCTGCGCCCGGGAGTAGTCGAAGCCGCCGATCGCCTGCGCGGCGGTGGGGCTCGTGACCACGAGCACCACGGCGGCCAAGAGAATCATGATCAGGGACGGGGTCGTTCGCGCGCGCATGGCGGGCTCCTTGACCGATCTGTCGAGATCATCGTCAATGACGGGGGACTCGTACGCTACGCAGTTTTCGACGCGTCAACAATGATCTGATCCGTCACCTGTCGCGGCGCCGGCCCCGCGAGCTGCGCGTTCGGCCGCCTCCTACGATGTAATTTTCAACGCGCAGGCGTAGCCGGATGGCAGGTGGGTGTCGCCGGCCGGGCGACTGGCCTGGAAGCCGAAGGACGTGCTCGCGCCGGGCGCCAGCGTCCCGTTGTGCGCGGCGTTGCCCACCGTGACGGCCTGGCCGCTTACCGTCAGGGCGGCGTTCCACGACCCGGTGATCTGATGGCCGGACGGCAAGGTGAAGGTGACGCCCCAGCCGTTCGCGGCGCTCGTGCCGGTGTTGGTCACCGCCACCTGGATGACGTACCCGGTGCTCCACTGGCTCTGCGTCGTCGCGGTGACCGTGCAGCCGCCCGTTCCTCCGTCGGCGCGCGTGGTCACGGTGACCGTCCCCGAGCGCGGCGAGCGGTTGCCGGCGGCGTCCTTGGCGTAGACGGCGAAGGTGTGGGCCGTGCTCGCGGCCAGGCCGGTGACGGTGGCCGTGGTGGTCGCGGCCGTGGCCACCGTCGTCTCGCCCGTCGGCTGCACTCGGACCACGTCGTAGCCGGTCACGCCCACGTTGTCGGACGAGGCGGACCACGACAGGCGCGTGGAAGAGGAGGTGATCTCGGACGCGACCGGCGTGCCGGGCGCGGTGGGCGGGCTGGTGTCGTCCTGCGCCTGCCCGTACGTCAGGCCGAAGCCGTACGCGAACAGCGGCGTCTTGCCGTCGCCCGCGTTGATCGGCTCCTGGGAGGCGCTGCTCATCCAGGTCACGGGCAGCTTGCCGGTGGGCTGCACCGTGCCGAACAGTACGTCGGCCACGCCCTGGCCCTCGGTGCCCGGCAGCCAGGCGGCCACCAGGGCGTTCCAGCCGGGCAGCTGGGCCGCGATGTCGAGGGGGCGCCCCGAGACCAGCACGACCACGACGGGCACCCCGGCCGCGCGCAGCGTGGCGATGGTGTTCAGGTCGGTGGTGTCCAGGCCCAGACCGCCTGGGCGGTCACCCTGGCCCTCGGCGTACGGCGTTTCGCCGACCACGGCGATCGCCACGCGATAGGAGCCGTCGATACCGCTGCCGTCGCGGCTGTAGGTGACGGTCGTGGCCGAGCCCGCGCTGTTCCTGATGCCCTGCAGGATGGTGGTGCCGGGGGTGATGGCGCCGGACGAGCCCTGCCAGGAGATCGTCCAGCCGCCGCTCTGGTTGCCGATGTCGTCCGCGCTCTTGCCCGCCACGAAGATCTTGCCACCCCGGGCGAGCGGCAGGATGTTCCCGCCGTTCTTCAGCACGACCTGCGACTTGGCCACCGCCTCGCGGGCCAGGGCGCGGTGCGCCGAGCTGCCGACGGTCGCGGTGTAGGACCGGTCGGTCAGCGGTTTCTCGAACAGGCCGAGCTCGAACTTCTTCGTCAGAACGCGCCGGACCGCGTCGTCGACCCGGGCCGTGGTCACCCGGCCCGCCTGCACCTCGGCCCGCAGCAGGTCGATGAACCGCCGCCAGGCCGTGGGAACCATCACCATGTCGATGCCGGCGTTCACGGCCGTGCGCACGTCGAGGGCGGAGGTGCCGGCGGCGCCGTCGATCTGGTCGATGCCGTCCCAGTCGGAGACCACGAAGCCGGAGAAGCCCAGCTCGCCCTTGAGCACGGTGGTGATCAGGTATTGGTGCCCGTGCAGCTTGGCGCCGTTCCAGCTGCTGAAGGAGATCATCACCGAGCCCACCCCGCGCTCCACCGCGGCCTTGAACGGCGGCAGGTGGATCGCCCGCAGGTCGGCCTCGGACAACTGGGTGTCGCCCTGGTCCACGCCGCCCGTGGTGCCGCCGTCGCCGAGGTAGTGCTTGGCCGTGGCCAGCACGGAGGCGGGGCCGTTCAGCACGGTGCCCTGCAGGCCGGTCACGATCGTGGCCATGGACGAAGGCAGCTCGGGCGTCTCGCCGAAGGACTCGTACGTGCGGCCCCACCGGTCGTTGCGGGCCACGCACAGGCAGGGCGCGAAATCCCAGTCCACGCCGGTGCCGGAGACCTCTTCGGCCACGGCCCGGCCGACCCGCTGCGCCAGCGCGGGGTCCCTGGTCGCGCCGAGCCCGATGTTGTGCGGGAAGATCGTGGCGCCGACGACGTTGTTGTGGCCGTGTACGGCGTCGACGCCGTACAGGATGGGGATGCCCAGCGGCGTGGCCAAGGCCGCGTTCTGGAAATTGTCGTACATATCCGCCCAGGACGCGGCCGTGTTCGGGGACGGCCCGGAGCCGCCGCCCGACAGCACCGAGCCGAGCCGGTACGTCGTGACGTCGCCGGCGCTGACCGAGCCGCGCTCGGCCTGCGTCATCTGGCCGAGCTTCTCATCCAGCGACATCCGGCCCATCAGGTCGGCCACCCGGGTGGGCACGGGCAGGCTCGGATCCTGGTACGGGTACGCGGCCGACGCGAAAACGGCCTGCCCGGCGCCGGTGCCGGGACCCCCGGGAACGCCCAGCACGGCGGCGACCAGCAGCGTCACGGCCGCCCGCGCCGTCCATTTCATGCTCGCGTTTCTCATGGCCCGCCATTCTTGGTCGGTGCGTCGCTTGGCCCGTGCGTCTGGCCCGTGCGTCTCTCGGTCAGTGCGTCTCTCGGTCAGTGCGTCGAGATCGATATTGGGAGCGCTCCCAATATCGACTCTAGGCCACCGCTCCGCCATTCCCTTGGCCGTCCACAGCCTCACCCAGGCCCGCCTGCGACACCAGCGGAAACGGCCGAGACCGGGTGAAACTTTCACCGGGCATTTCCCGCGGCCCGATGCGCGGCGCAGGCCTTTTGCCACGGCGCGAACAACTCCCGTTGCTTTCACCTGCCCGATCCCGGGCACCAGCGAGCGGTTTCAGGGCCACGACGAGGGCGTCGGTCAGCGGCTGAAAGTTTCCCCCACCCCGTAACATCACCGGCTCGGCCACGGAACCGCCTTTCCGCTGCTCGCCCCCCGAATCGACGGCGGCCCGCATGCGGCGGCGAGCGTGTTGACTTTCGCTTGTCATTGTCTTCACTTATGCAGTCATCTACCGTCGCCGCCATGCAGGAGCGCTCCCAATAACCGAGACCCCCACCGGAACACGGAGACCGCACCATGCCCTACACCCGTACACCGCGCTGGGCGCTCCGCGCCCTGGCTCTGCTGCTGTTCGCGGCGACGCTCTACGCCCTCCCGCTGGCCGGCACCGCGTCAGCGCATGGATCCGTGGTCGACCCGGCATCCCGCAACTACGGTTGCTGGCTGCGCTGGGGCAGCGACTTCCAGAACCCCACCATGCAGCAGCGAGACCCCATGTGCTGGCAGGCATGGCAGGACAACACGAACGCCATGTGGAACTGGAACGGGCTCTACCGCGACAACGTCGGCGGCAACCACCAGGCGGTCATCCCCAACGGCCAACTGTGCAGCGCGGGCCAGACCCAAGGCGGCCGCTACCGGTCCATGGACACACCAGGCGCCTGGACCATGACGAACCTCGGCAGCACCTTCAACATCCGCCTGAACGATCAGGCCAGCCATGGCGCCGACTACATCAGGGTCTACATCACCCGCCAGGGCTACAACGCCACGACCACCGCCCTGGGCTGGAACCACCTGGAACTGGTCCGCGAGACCGCCAAGTACGCGCCCAGCCAGACGTACATGATCAATAACCTGACCTCGGCCGGACGCACGGGCCGCCACGTCATCTACACGATCTGGAAGGCTTCGCACATGGATCAGACGTACTACTTCTGCAGCGACGTCAACTTCACCTGAGCTTGGGCGCGGCCCGGACTCAGGCGGAATGCGCCGGCAACGGCCCGTGGCCTCCCGGTTCGTCCGCTTCTAGGAGCCCAAGTTGACGTAGTGGCGGATGAGCGGCCCTAGGTAGTCCACGCAAGCGCCCTTGAGTCCGGCCACCTCGGCCGGGGAGCGGACGAAGGCGATCTGCTCCAGTTCCGGATCGCGTCCCTGTGCCGTCTCGGCGGACGTCAGAGCGGCGAACCGCTCGCGCAGCAGCGACGCCGGCCGGTGCGGGGCCAGGAACACCACGCCCACGCTCCCGTTCTCGCCGCGTGTGACCAGCCACAGGGACAGCTCGCTCGGCGCTGTGCCGAGGCCGGTCTCCTCGGCCAGTTCCCGAGCGGCGTGCCGGCGGAGGGCGGCCGTATCGAGGCTCTCACCCTCGGCGGGCGGTTCGACCGCTCCACCAGGTAGCTGCCAGCGACCAGGAGTGGCCGTCGACGCCGACATCCGCCCCACCAGCAGGCTCCCGTCATCAGTTGCCGGTTGCGCGACAGTGACGAAAAGAGACGGCAGCCACGAGGTGGCCCCCGGAACCCGCCCCAGAGCGCGGTGCCGGTAGGTCGTCCTCGCCCAGGTGAGAACCAAGCTGTGCGGCCCATCCCGATCCAGGCCCGCGCACGCTACCACCGGCCCATCGAAGAGACAGGGGTTGGCCTGGACCGCCTCCTCCCACAGGCGATCCATGGCCACCCGCTCAGCAGGCGGCACCCGCGGCGCGGCGTCCTCGATCAGGCGGAGCCGGCCGACTTCCAGAAGGCTGACCTCGCGAGGCCGTGGCAATGGCTCGGTCACCGACTCATGCTGGCACATCACGACCGACACCAACGGCGGATCGGGCGCGAAGAAACCCCCGGGCCAGCGGTGTCTTGCTACGCGGGTCGGCGGTGTCTTGCTGCGCGGGCCCGGTGCGGCGGATTCTGTCGGTGACGCGTGGGAGGCTCGCGGGGACGCGGAAGGAGGGCTTACGTGGACACCCGCGCAGACGGTCCGATGGGCTGGATGGCCGAGCAGGCCGAGGTAGGTCGGCGGCGACTTCTCGTCGGGCCGGCCCAGAGACGTGTGGAGTCGCCCGTGGTCGTCGTCGAGCCGACGGAGGCCGCCGGATGACGGCCGGCCGCAAGCACGGCCGGCCAGCGCCGCCGACCACCACGACGGTCCGCTCGGCCGACTGGGACGGTCGCGAGCTGACCCAGGAGACCTACCATCAGGTGCTGTTCGTCGACGTGGACATGACGGAGCTGACCAACACCGGGTGCGTCTTCGAGGAGTGCACGTTCAGCAGCGTCCGTTTCAACGTGTCCGTGCACGAGGACGCGATGTTCCTCAACTGCACGTTCTCGCGGTGCTCGTTCTTCGACACGACGTTCAAGGGATGCAAGCTGACGGGCAGCATGTTCGACGGCTGCTCCTACGGGCTACTGAAGGTCGAGGGCGGCGACTGGTCGTTCACCGGCCTGCCCGGCGCCGACCTGCGGGGGAGTGCCTTTCATGGGGTGCGGCTGCGCGAGGCCGACCTGACGGGCGCCCGGCTGGAGAAGGCCGAGGTGCTACGGAGCGATCTTTCCGGGGCTTGGCTCAGCGGGGCGGACCTGACGGGCTGCGATCTGCGGGGCAGCGACCTGTCCGACCTGGACCCGTCGACGGTCACACTGAAGAAGGCGATCATCGACTCCTTCCAGGCGACCGTCGTGGCCACCGCGCTGGGCTTCGACGTCCGCGCTTGACGCGCTCCCGGGATGCATCCTGAGGATTCTCGCCCGTGCCTCAGGGACTGCCTCGTGCACTGTCACCGACGCGGCGCTGCGCCGCACCCACGGGCTGTTCACCAACCGCGACGACCTGCGCGAGGGATCCGCATCCTGATCAACGCCACCCTCGCCGTGTGCGACACCGGGTGGTGGGGCCGGCCTGACAGGGAATGTCGCTTAGGTTAAGCGGCAGTTGTCCCCGGACAGATCCCCGTTCCACGAGAAGACGCTGGGGCAGGAGTAGGTGCCCTTGGCGTCACCGAACCTGATGAGGACGGTGACCTGGTAGTAGCCGGAGCCGCTGCACGTCCAGCCGCTCAACTTGTAGGAGTCGCCGTTCGAAGTCCGGGCGCCGGAAAAGCACTCGTGTGATCCGTCCGCGTGGGCAGGGGCGGCGATCAGGGCCACGACCAGCAGGGCGGCGCCGGCTGTGGCGGCGAGGCGTTTGAGGAGCATGCTCTGAACGTAGAAGCCACCTGCGCAGGTGGCCTAGATGCGGTTTGCCATCGTGAGGCGTGGATTCTGCACAGCGCGAGCGGTGCGGTCGCACGACTGCTCGCCAGGTTGCCGGCCGAGCAGACAGCCGGACAATGTCCGCTCTCGACATTGAGGTGGTGGACGGTCCGGCATTGGCTGTGCGCTGCCTCGCTTCCACCGGCGTGAGCGGGCGGTGGCCGCCGACGAGTCGGTGTCGTATTCGGCTTCCAAACCTACGGTCCGGTATGCGGCGAAGTGCGGTTGTGTGCCGTCGGCGTTGGTGAACCCGTACTCCTGGTATAGGCCCATGTGGCGAGTGCGCGCCCGGTCTTGGCCATGATGTCGGGGCCTGCTCGACCGCCGCATTCCAGGCGGTCGAGCACGGTAGTCCTGATCGGCGCCCGCCGCGGCCGGACCTCGCCCAAGAGCTTCATCGGCTGACGCGAGTGCCGTACGCATCCTCACACCCCCCTCCGATTTGACGGGTGAGTGGGCGTTCACTCACTATGGACGGGAGTTGGGAGGACCCATGAAACTGACGATCTTCGGAGCTACCGGAGGCACTGGAATCGAGCTGCTTCGCCAAGCGCTCGCCGCCGGGCATGAGGTGACCGCGGTGGTCCGCGATCCCCGGCGGCTGCCCGCCGACCTGCCGTCCGGCCTCGACATCGTCCAGGCCGACCTGATGGACCCGGACGCCATCGCGCCCGCCGTCAGGGACCGCGACGCCGTACTGTCCGCGATGGGTCCCGGCGGCCGGGGGCCCACCACGGTGTGCTCCGACAGCATCAGCGCCATCGCCACGGCCATGGCCCGCGGCCGTACGCGGCGCCTGCTCATGACCAGCGCCAGCGGCCTGGTGGCCGACGCGGGCGACGGCGTGTTCACCCGCTACGTGCTCAAGCCGCTCATCGTGCAACGGCTCTTGAAGCACTCCTACGCCGACCTCCGGGAGGCCGAGCGGCGACTGCGCGCGACGAACCTCGACTGGACCATCGTGCGGCCGAGCCGCCTGACCGACCGCGGGCTGACGGGCCGGTACCGCACGGCGTGGGACACCAACATCAAGGGCGGCCTCAGTACGACCCGCGCCGACACGGCCCACTGCCTGCTCGCGCTGGCCGCGGATCCCATGTCCGTGCGCCACGCCGTTTCGGTGGCCTCTTGACGACGCATACTCTTGATTGAATCAAGAGTTGTTGATAGAAAGAGTAGAGGTGATCGCTCTTCCAGCGGGGATGGGGGCGCCGACAGCAGAGAGATCGCGTGTGGAGACTCCCGAAGACAGGTTCTTCCGCGAGTTGGGCGGTGCCTGCGGTGAGACGCGTCAGGCGTTCGCGCGGCATGTGGGGATGAGCTCATCCAGACTGCAGCTGCTGATGCGGCTGTGGAGGAACGGGGAGACCAGCCACAGCGACCTGCGTCAGGGCCTGTCCCTCGACGGGGCGAGCGTCACCCGGCTGATCAAGGAGTTCGAGGCCGAGGGACTGGTCAGCCGTCGCATCGATCCGGCGGACAACCGCTACACCCTGGCCAGCCTGACATCCACCGGCGAACGAGTGGCCGCCGATCTTGAGCGGTCTCACCAGGCATACCAGGTGCGGCTGCTCGACGGGATCAGCACGCAAGAGCGGGAGATCGTGCTGCGCGCTCTGGAGCGCCTGCGCGCCAATATGGCACGCATCGACCCAGTCGGCTGATGGCCCGTTATATCCCCAGGAACCCGTGATAACCCAGGAAAGAGCAGACAGATGACCGATGACGTGCGAGCTGTCGGGCAGCGCATGTACGAGGCGTTCAACGCCCATGACTTCGGGGCCGCCGAGACGATCTTCACTCCGGATTTCGTCAGCCACCCGTTGGGCACGACTGGAGCCGAGAGCGTCGTCCGCTCGTGGACGCGGTTTCACGAGAGGTTCCCCGATATTCGGGTGATCGTCGAGGACATGCTCATCGACGGGGACAAGGTCGCCGTCCGCACGACCCTGCACGGGCTCCCGGCCGATGTCGTCGAGCAGCCGCCGACGATGCTGGAGATCTTCCGGGTGCGAGACGGACGCATCGCCGAACTGTGGGGCCTGTCCGCGCTGAGGTGATCCGCCACACGACGGGATACCCGCATGAGAGGGCGGTCTTGGGGCAGCAGGATGAGGTGAACCCCGCACGGTACGACCCCGCCGACCTGGAACATCTCATCCGCCAAGAGTTAACCAACGCGGGGTTCACCGTGGAGCCCCCGAAGCCGCCCAGGTCGAATGGGCCGTCCGGGTCGTCGGGTGAAGGCGGTCTCAGCCTCCGGCGCGAGCCCGGTCGCGGTGTGGTCGTCTCGTGGGAGGCATCTCCCGATCTCGCCAAGGCCGACATGGTGAAGTACGAGACCATCCGCACCGCCGTACAGCTCGCCCTGCGCACGATCCTGGCGCAGGCCGGATTCCAGGTGGTCGGCGACTTCGGCGGCAACGAGATGCTCGTGATCGCCGACCCTCTCGGTACGACGCCCGAGGACCACTGGCCGCCCGGACCGGTACCCGAGCGGAACCGGCCGAGCAAGCCGGTGCCGGGACAGAACTGACCCAGCGCGCCCGGCGCCCACGCAGGACCGGCGGCCCCAACTACCGGTCCGCCAAATTACCGGCCGTCTCCAAGCGTGCCCGGCCCGAACAGCCAGGCGAAACCTGCCCGTCAGTGCCTCCCCTTGGCGAAGGGCGAAAGGACCGGTGGGAGACTGCTGGTGAGAGCCGCAGTCGCGGGGCGAGCGTTACGGGAGAGGTAGGCATGACCGACGAGTTCGACGTCATAGTGATCGGCGCCGGCCCCACCGGCGAGAACGCCGCGGCCAGAGCCGTGCGCGGTGGTCTGACCGCCGCCATCGTGGAGGACCGCCTGGCCGGTGGCGAATGCTCCTACTGGGCCTGCATCCCGAGCAAGGCGCTGCTGCGCCCGATAGACCTGGCGGCCGAGGTGGGGCGAGTGCCCGGTATGTCGCTCGGTCCGCTCGAGGTGAGCAAGGTGCTCGCCCGGCGCGACGAGGCCGTGTCGCACTACAACGACTCGGGGCAGGTCGAGTGGATCAAGAACGTGCCCATCGAGTTCGTCCGGGGCCGGGGGCGGCTCGATGGGGTCAAGCGAGTGCTGGTGACCACGCGAGACGGACAGGGGACCACCGAACGCGTGCTGACCGCGCGGCACGCCGTCGTGCTGGCCACCGGGAGCACCGCGCTGGTCCCGCCGGTGCCGGGGCTGGCCGAGGCGAAGCCCTGGACGAGTCACGAGGTCACGGCCGCCCAGGCGGTGCCGGAGCGGCTGGCCGTGATCGGTGGCGGAGTGGTCGCCTGTGAGATGGCACAGGCCATGCACGGGCTCGGCGCGCGGCAGACCACGGTCCTCGTACGCGGCGGGTCGCTGCTGGCCAAGATGGAGCCGTTCGCCGGCGAGTTGCTGGCCGAGTCGTTCGCCGACGCCGGGATCGACGTGCGGACCCACACGGACGTCGTACGCGTCGAGCGGCCGGAGCCCGGCGGCAAGGTGACCGTGCACCTGTCCGACGGTCCGCCGCTGGAGGCCGACGAGCTGCTGGTGGCCACCGGCCGGGTGCCCGCCACGGCCGGGCTGGGGCTCGAGACGGTCGGCCTGGCCGGGGGCCGTTCGGTCGAGGTGGACGACAGCATGCGGGCGACGGACGTCGAGGGCGGCTGGCTGTACGCGATCGGCGACGTCAACGGCCGCGCGCTGCTCACGCACATGGGCAAGTACCAGGCGCGGGTCTGCGGCGACGTCATCGCGGCGCGCGCCAACGGGGGCAACGACACGCTCCCCGCGATGCGCGACATCGCGGACGAGTTCGGGGCGCCGCAGGTGGTGTTCACCGACCCGCAGATCTGCGCGGCCGGCCGCACCGAGGCGGCCGCCCGCAAGGCCGGATTCGCGGTGCGGGTGGTCGAATACGATCTGGGCAACGTCACGGGGGCCTACCTCCTCGGCGACGGCTATCGCGGCCGGGCCAAGGCGGTCGTGGACGAGGAGCGGCGGGTGCTGCTGGGCGTCACGTTCGCCGGGTCCGGGGTGGCCGAGCTGCTGCACGCGGCGACCATCGCGGTCACCGGCGAGGTGCCGCTCGACCGGCTCTGGCACGCCGTCCCGTCCTTCCCCACGGTCAGCGAGATCTGGCTGCGCCTCCTGGAGGAGTACGGCCTCTGACGCGAGCGGGCCGGTACGGGGTCAGGTGCGGCGCGGCCGGACACGAGCGAGCGGTGAGCGAGGACCCAGGCGCCGCCGCCCGGCCGGCCGCGAGTGCGCCGCTGAGGGCTCAGCCGGACAAAAACGTCAGCCGGGCAAAGCGTCAGACGGGGGCGAGGGTTTCGGCGGTGTGCCACAGGTCGGGTAGCGCGTCCAGTACGCGCTGCCCGCGCCGCCGCCGGTCCGCGAACGTCTCGGCGTCGAGGTCCGCCAGCAAAGCGCGGAACCCCTCCTCGTAGGGCCCGGTGGGCGCCCCGGCCAGTGACAGCTTCTTCAGGCACCGCGCGTATGTCGCCACCAGCCAGAACACCGCCTCCCGGTGCAGGCCGCCCGCGATGAGCTCCCGGCTGCCGTCGATCGACAGCGGCCGGGCCGCCTCGCTGATGTCCGACGAGAACGGGTATGACGCCGCCTGGACGTCCTTGGCCGCGTCGAACACCCGCTCCAGCACCTCCAGATGCCCGGCCACCCGCGCCGCCCCCAGCCCATCGCAGCCGAGCAGCTCCAGCAGCGCCTCGTGCCGGTCCAGCATCCCGTGTCCGGCCAGCAGCTCCCGTACGGCCTCATAACGGCGGCGGACGGTGGGGTTGCGCAGCCCGGCGACGAGCAGCACATGAGTCGTGACCCCGGTGCCGAACAGCCACGACATCACCTGGTCGACCGGCGCCGCCGCCTCGTCCATACCGGCGATCCCGCGGCGCACCACGTCCATCGCCGCGCCGCACCGCCGCAGCACCCGCCGCCGGTCGGCGAACTCGCGGGCCACCACCTCGTGCAGCGCGGTCAGCCGCCCGCCCGGATCGGCCAGCACCCCGGGCAGGTGGAAGCTGCCCGCCAGGTGGTAGTCGCCCAGGACGTCCTCCGCCGACGCCAACCGCTCGCCCGACATATACGAAATTTCCAGCAAAACGCCGTCGTAGCGCAGCTTGCCGGGCTTGATGGGCGGCTCCGGGACGTCCAGCACCACCATCACGTCCACATCGGAGCTGGTGGCCAGGACCGCGTCCGCCGGCGACCACAACGCCGAGCCGGTCAGGAACGCCCCGCCGAACCCGGGCAGCCCGGAGCCCACCTCGGCCACCCACCGCCGCGCGATCTCCCTGGCCTCCAGGACCCGCGTCACCGCGTCACCCGGCACACCGCTCGCGTCGAGTCCTACCGGCGGGCGCGCAGCGGCGCGCCCACCTCGTGGAGGTGCTTCATCGCCTGGCCCCAGGAGGCCAGCAGCCCGCACTCCACGTAAGCCACTCCCAGCGACTCACAGTGCTCCCGCACCAGCGGTTGCACCTTGCGCAGGTTGGGGGTCGGCATGCCGGGGAACAGGTGGTGCTCGATCTGGTAGTTGAGGCCGCCCAGCGCCGTGTTGATCACGTGTCCGCCGCGTACGTTCCGGGAGGTGAGCACCTGGCGGCGCAGGAAGTCCAGCTCGTCCTCGGCGGTGAGGACCGGCATGCCCTTGTGGTTGGGGGCGAACGTGCACCCCAGGTAGACGCCGAAGAACGCCTGGTGCACCAGCAGGAAGACCACGGCCTTGCCCACCGGCAGGACCGCGAACACGCCACCCAGGTAGATGACGAAGTGCGCGAGCAGCAGCAGCCCTTCGGCCATCCGGTTCTTGAGAGAGTCGCGGCGCAGCGCCCGGACGCTGGAGATGTGCAGGTTGAGGCCCTCCAGCGTCAGCAGCGGGAAGAACAGGAACGCCTGATAGCGGCCGATGAGTCTGGGCAGTCCCCGGCTGGCCTCGGCCTGCTTGACCGACCAGAGCAGGACGTCGGGCGCGACGTCGGGGTCGTGGTCCTCGTGGTTGGGGTTGGCGTGGTGGCGCGTGTGCTTGTCCTGCCACCACCCGTAGCTGAGCCCGATGCCGAGGTTGCCGACGAGCAGGCCCGCGATCGCGCTGGTGCGCCGGGACGGGAACACCTGCCCGTGGGCCAGGTCGTGGGCGAGCAGGGCCACCTGGCCGAACGTCGCCGCCTGGAACACCGCGACCAGAATCTGCCACCACGAGTCGCCGACCAGGGCGAACGCCAGCCAGCCCGCCGCGAAGAGGCCCGTCACCACGCTGATCCGCGTGGCGTAGTAGACGGGTCGCCGTTCCATGAGGCCTGCCTGGGCCACCCGGCGTGACAGGCGGGCGAAGTCGCTCCCCCTCTCTTCCGATGCCGGTGCCGATGCCGAGGCCGTGGCGGCGCGAGTAGTGCTCACGTCAGTCACAGATTCTCCGATGCTCCAGACTCGATTCCCGATCGTTCACCATCAGCATTTCGGGATAACCGTGATCGCGAAGTCCTGCTGTCACCCGTCTTCGGGGTAGGGCTGGCCCTACCTCTGGGACCGGTCGAGGTCAGAGGATACGCTCCGCGCAGCCGGTCACACGCGGATCAGCGCGAGTGTCTGACGGGCGATCTCCCATTCCTCGTCGGTGGGCACGACCAGCACGGCCACCTCCGACTCCGGCGTGGACACCCGCCGCTCGCCCGTCTCGTCGGCCTCGTTGCGCGTGGGGTCGAGGGCGATGCCGAGGCGGTCCAGCCCGGTCAGCGCGGCGGCCCGGGTGGCCGGGTCGTGCTCGCCGACGCCGCCCGTGAAGACGATCGCGTCCACCCGGCCGAGCAGCGCGTAGTAGGCCCCGACGTACTTCTTGATCCGGCGGCCGTAGATGTCCAGCGCCAGCCGCGCCCGCTCGTCGCCTTCACGGGCCCGTCGCCGTACCTCCCGCATGTCGCCGGTGCCGGCGAGCGCGAGCAGGCCGCTGCGGTACGACAGCTCCTTCTCCGTCCGCACGATGTCCATGCCGCCCGCGCGGGCCAGGTAGCCGGTCAGCGCCGGGTCCACGTCCCCTGAACGGGTGCCCATGACCAGCCCCTCCAGCGGCGTGAGCCCCATGGAGGTGTCGACGCTGCGGCCGCCCTCGATCGCGGTCGCGCTCGCGCCGTTGCCGAGGTGCAGCACGATCAGGTTCGTCCGCGCCGGATCGCGGTCCAGCAGCTCGGCCGCCCGCGCCGACACGTACGCGCAGGACGTGCCGTGGAAGCCGTAGCGCCGCACGCCCAGCCGGTCGTGCCAGTCGCGGGGCACGGCGTAGGTGTACGCCTCGGGCGGCAGCGTCCGATGGAAGGCGGTGTCGAACACGGCCACCTGCGGCACGCCGGGAAAGGCTTCGCGGGCCACCCGGATGCCGGTGAGGTTCACCGGGTTGTGCAGGGGTGCGAGCGCCGAGAGGTTCCCGATGGCGCTGATCACGTCGTCGTCCACCAGCACCGCCTCCTGGAAGCGGGTCCCGCCGTGCACCACCCGATGCCCCACCGCCACCGGTTTCAGCGCGGGCCCCGCCTCGTCGAAGGCGGCCAGCATGGCGGCCAGCCCCGCCGCGTGGTCGCCGAACCGCTCCTTCCGCTCGTACGGCGGGTCGTCGCCGGCGTGGTGGGTCAACCGCCCCTCCTTGTCGCCGATCCGCTCCACCAGCCCCCTGGCCGGCCGCTCGCGCGACTCCACGTCCACCAGCTCGTACTTGATGGAGGAGGAGCCGGTGTTCAGGACGAGAATCTGTCCGGCCATGTCCACTCCCGGATCTCGGGCGCGTCCTCGCCGTGCTCACGGGTGTGGGCGCGGGCGCGCAGGCGGGCGTCGGTCATCCGCTGGCGCAGGTGAGCCTGGGAGGAACCGAGGCCCGGGGTGCGGTCGATGACATCCATGACCAGGTGATAGCGGTCGATGTCGTTGAGCATGACCATATCGAAGGGTGTGGTGGTGGTGCCTTCCTCCTTGTAGCCGCGTACGTGCATGTGAGCGTGGCCGTGGCGGCGGTAGGTGAGGCGGTGGATGAGGGCGGGGTAGCCGTGGAAGTTGAAGATGACCGGCTTGTCGGTGGTGAACAGGGCGTCGTACTCGTTGTCCGGCAGGCCGTGCGGGTGTTCCGAGGGCGGTTGCAGGCGCATCAGGTCGACCACGTTGATCACGCGTACGCGTAGCTCGGGCAGGTGCTCGCGGAGCAGGGCGGTGGCGGCCAGGGTTTCCAGGGTGGGGATGTCGCCGGCGCAGGCCAGCACCACGTCGGGGTCGCCTCCCTCGTCGGTGGAGGCCCACGGCAGGATGCCCAGGCCGCGGGTGCAGTGGGCGATGGCCTGGTCCATGGTGAACAGGTCGAGGATCGGCTGCTTGCCGGCCACGATGACGTTGACGTAGTCGCGCGAGCGCAGGCAGTGGTCGCCGACCGACAGCAGGGTGTTGGCGTCGGGCGGCAGGTAGACCCGTACGACGCTGGCCTTCTTGTTGACCACGACGTCCAGGAAGCCCGGATCCTGGTGGGAGAAGCCGTTGTGGTCCTGCCGCCAGACGTGCGAGGACAGCAGGTACGTGAGCGAGGCGACCGGCCGCCGCCAGGGGATCTTCTGGGAGGACTCCAGCCACTTGGCGTGCTGGTTGAACATGGCGTCGATGATGTGGATGAACGCCTCGTAGCAGTTGAACAGCCCGTGCCGCCCGGTCAGCAGGTAGCCCTCCAGCCAGCCCTGGCACAGGTGCTCGCTCAGCACCTCCATCACCCGGCCGCCGGGGGCCAGGTTCACGTCGGTGGATTCGAGGCGGGCGTTCCAGGCCCGGCCGGTGACCTCGAACACGGCCGAGAGCCGGTTGGAGTCGGTCTCGTCGGGGCCCATCAGCCGGAAGGCGCGCGGGTTGGCGGCGATCACGTCGCGCAGCAGGGCGCCGAGCACCCGGGTCGGCTCGCTGGACTGGGTGGCGGGCGTCTTGACCTCGACGGCGTGCTCGCGGAAGTCGGGCAGTCGCAGGGGCTGGAGCAGTTCGCCGCCGTTGGTGTGCGGGTTGGCGCTCATCCTGCGGTCGCCCGGCGGCACCGTCTCCCGGATCGAGGCCACCGGCCGGCCGTCGTCGTCGAACAGCTCCTCGGGCCGATAGGAGCGCATCCACTCCTCCAGCATCGCCAGGTGCTCGGGGTTCTCCCGTACCTTGGCCAGCGGCACCTGATGGGCCCGCCAGGTGCCCTCCACCGGCAGCCCGTCCACGACGCGGGGCCCGGTCCAGCCCTTCGGCGTGCGCAGGATGATCATGGGGAGCCGGTCGGAACGGCGCTGTTTGTACTCGGCGATCTGGTCGAAGACGGTGTCGAGGGTGTCGGCCATCTCCTGGTGGTCGGGGCCGACGATATGCGGCCGGTAGCCATAGCCCTCCATGAGCGCGACCAGCGTCTCCGTGGGGATGCGGGCCAGCACGGTCGGGTTGGCGATCTTGTAGCCGTTCAGGTGGAGGATCGGCAGCACCACGCCGTCATGGGCCGGGTCGAGGAACTTGTTGGAATGCCAGCTCCCGGCCAGCGGCCCGGTCTCGGCCTCGCCGTCGCCGATGACGCAGGCCACGACCAGTTCGGGGTTGTCGAAGGCGGCGCCGTAGGCGTGCGCGAGCGAGTAGCCCAGCTCGCCGCCCTCGTGGATGGAGCCGGGCGTCTCCGGCGCGGCGTGGCTCGGGATGCCGCCGGGGAAGGAGAACTGCCGGAACAGCCGCTGCATCCCGGCCGCGTCCTGGGAGACGTCCGGATAGCGCTCGGAGTAGGTGCCCTCCAGCCAGGCGTGCGCCACCGTCCCGGGACCGCCGTGGCCGGGCCCGGCGATGTAGATCATGTCCTGGTCGCGTTCGCGGATCACCCGGTTGAGGTGGGCGAAGCAGAAGTTCAGTCCCGGTGTGGTGCCCCAATGACCTAGCAGGCGAGGTTTGATGTGCTCTGGGGTCAATGGAGTCTTTAGTAGTGGATTGTCCAGTAGATAGATCTGGCCCACCGACAGATAGTTCGCCGCGCGCCAGTACGCATCGATTCGCTCCATGTCTCTGCTGATTCCTCCAGAAACGCAGCTCAACCTTAGGCAGCGGTCATCCTGATCCAATTTGATGCACTTTGATCCGACCTAGCTGAACCGCATTCGGTTAACATCCGTCATATCGGTGGGGGGCCGCAGTCACTGGCAGTACGCGCGAACGCGCACTGCCAAAAACGGGGTGCGGAGGACGCCGGTGGGTGGATCGCGGGGATTGGCCGTACACGACGACATAGAGATGTCGTTGCTGTCGGGAGAGCACGCACTGTATGGGGAAGGCAGCCTGCGGGCGGCGCGGCGCTGGTTCGAGACCGCACATCGGGAGGCAGAACGGCACGGCGACGCGGACGGGATGGCGCGGGCGGCGCTCGGGCTGGGTGGGTTGTGGGTGCACGAGCACCGCACGGCCGCCGAGGCGGCCGCGGTGCGCGCGCGCCAGCGCCAGGCTCTGGCGCTGGTCGAACCGCGCTCCTCGCTGGGGTTACGGCTGCGGGTACGCCTGGCCGGGGAGGACGACTACCGCGGTGGAGGGCACGAGGCGATCCTGGCCATGGTCGAAGAGGCCAGGCAGGCCGGTGACCCCGTCGCGCTGGCCGAGGCGCTGAGCCTGGCCCACCACTGCGTTCTGGGACCCGAGCACGGCGCCCTGCGCCTGGCGCTGGCCGAGGAGCTGATCGAGCAGGCGCCGCGGACCGGGCGCCGCGGCGACCTGCTGATGGGGCTGCTCTGGCGGACCGTCGACCTGGTGCTGGACGCCGACCCCCACGCCGAGCGGGCGCTGGTGGAGCTGCGCGGCCTGCTGTCCAGGGAGGACCACCTGGCGGTCGGGTTCGTCGTGGACGCGATGGAGGTCATGCTCGGCATCAGGAGCGGCCGGCTGGCGGAGGCTGAGGCGATGGCCGGAGCCTGCGCCGACCGGGGCGCGGCGGCGGGTGACATCGACAGCGCGGGCTGGTACGCCGGCCAGCTCGCGGCCATCCGCTGGTACCAGGGACGCACCGCCGAGCTCGTCCCCATGCTGGCGGACCTGGTCAACTCGCCGGATCTCAGCGCGGTGGACAGCTCGTTGTGGGCGGTGCTCGCGGTGTCGGCGGCCACCGCGGGGGACCGGCGGCTGGCGGAGGGGGCGCTGGCCCGGCTGCGCGTCCGGGACCTGGGGGCGTTGCCCCACTCCAGCACCTGGCTCATCTCGATGTACGGCGCGGCGGAGGCGGCGTACCTGCTCGGCGACGCGGACACGGCGGCCGAGGTTCATGCCGTGCTCCGCCCGTTCGAGCGGCTGCCCGTCGTCGTCAGCCTGGGTGTCACCTGCCTCGGCTCGGTCCGCCATTCTCTCGGCGTGGCCATGCTGACCTGCGGCGAGACGGACAAGGCGATCGCCTACCTGCGGGCCGCCGTGCACGACAACCTCGCCTTGGGGCACTGGCCCGCCGTCGCGCTCTCCCGCCTGCGGCTCGGCCAGGCCCTGCACGGGACCGAGGAGTCGCGCAGGGTCCTGGCGCTGGCCCGGCAGGAGGCCGCGTCGATGGGTATGGCGCTGCCCGACGACGGTCCGGCGGCCCCGGCCGAGGTCGTCTGCGTGCGCCAGGGCCGCAAGTGGCGGATCGAGCTGGCCGGCCGGACCGTGCTCGTCGACCACATCGTGGGCATGGCCCACCTGGCGACCCTGCTGGCCAACCCCGGTCGCGAGATCCCGGCCGTGGACCTGGCCGCGGGGGCGGCGGCCGGCGAGGCCGCCGAGTCGGCCCAGCCGGTGCTGGACGAGCAGGCCAGGCAGACCTACAAGCGGCGGCTGTCCGGGCTGCAGGCCGAGATCGAGGAGCTGGAGGCGATGCACGACCTGCAGCGGGCCGCCACGCTGCGGGCCGAGCGCGACTGGCTGATCGACGAGCTGGCCGCCGCCACCGGGCTGGCCGGGCGGGCGCGCCAGTTCGCCGGCAGCGAGGAGCGGGCCAGGATCGCCGTGGGCAAGGCCATCAGGCGGGCCCTGGTGCGCATCGGCGAGGCGGACCCGGTCATCGCGGAGCGGCTGCGGTCAGCCGTACAGATGGGGGTGCGATGCAGCTATCACCCGGTGTGACGTGGAACGGCGTGGAACGGGATGGAACGCCTAACAGGTGTATCCACCCTGGACCGTGATCTCACGCTTAGGCGGCCAGTGAGATCACGCCCCCCGGCGGCCCGTGTCCCTGTGCGGGCCGCCGGTTTCATCCCCAAAATGGCGGGATGTCAGGATGAGGGCATGCCGCTCCGCAGCTCCCGCTGGTACTCAGGTCAAGACCGCAACTCCTACATCCATCGCGCCTGGATGCGCCGCGGCCTGCCGGAGGCCGCGTTCGACGGGGACCGGCCGCACATCGCGATCGCCAACACCGCCTCCGACCTCACCCCGTGCAACTCCCACCTCGACGAGGTGGCCGACAGCGTCAAGCAGGGCGTGTGGGCGGCCGGCGGCGTCCCGCTCAACCTGCCCGTCGTGTCCCTCGGCGAGACGAACGTCCGGCCGACCGCGATGCTCTGGCGCAACCTGGCCGCCATGGCCACCGAGGAGATGCTGCGCGCCAACCCGATCGACGGCGTGGTGCTGCTCGGCGGCTGCGACAAGACCATCCCGTCGCTGCTGATGGCCGCCGCCTCGGTGGACCTGCCCGCCCTGGTGGTGCCCGGCGGCCCGATGCTGACCGGCCACTTCCGCGGCGTCCCGCTCGGCTGCGGCACCGACGTGTGGCGGCTGAGCGAGGAGGTACGCGCGGGGACGCTCTCCCGCGAGGCGTTCCTCCGCTCCGAGTCGTCCATGATCCGCAGCCGCGGCCACTGCAACACGATGGGCACCGCCTCGACCATGGCCTGCATGGCCGAGGCCCTCGGCATGACCCTGCCCGGCACGGCGGGTACCCCCGCACCCGACAGCAGGCTGCTCGAACGCTCCCACGAGAGCGGCCGGCTCGCCGTCGAGCTGGTACGGCGCGAACTGCGGCCGAGTCGGGTGATGACCAGGGGATCGTTCCTCAACGCGATCGTGACGCTGGCCGCGATCGGCGGCTCCACCAACGCCGTCGTCCACCTGCTGGCCATCGCCGGGCGCCTCGGCGTCGAGCTGGAGCTGGACGACTTCGACCGGACCGGCAGGGGAGTGCCGCTGCTGGTCGACCTCCAGCCCGCTGGCCGGCACCTGATGGACGACCTGTTCAGGGCGGGCGGGCTGACGGCCGTACTGAAGGAGGTCGAGGACCTGCTCGACCCGGCGGCGGTCACCGTCAGCGGCCGGCCGCTCGTGGAACACCTCGCCGACGCGGAGATCTGGGACGAGAGCGTCATCCGCCGCCGCGCCGACCCGCTGCTGCCCGAGGCCGGGATCGCGGTGCTGCGCGGCAACCTCGCGCCGGACGGCGCGGTGATCAAGCCCGCCGCCGCCTCGCCCGAGCTGCTGAGCCACCGGGGCCGGGCCGTCGTGTTCGACAGCGTCGAGGACCTCAACGCCCGGCTCGACTCGCCGGACCTGGACGTCGACGAGACCTCGGTCCTGGTGCTGCGCGGCTGCGGGCCCAAGGGCTACCCCGGCATGCCCGAGCTGGGCAACCTGCCGCTGCCCGCGAAACTGCTGGCCAAGGGCGTACGCGACATGGTCCGCATCAGCGACGCCCGGATGAGCGGCACCGCGTACGGCACGGTCGTGCTGCACACCGCGCCCGAGGCGGCGGCCGGCGGGCCGCTCGCGCGGGTGCGGACCGGCGACCCCATCGTGCTGGACGTCGCGGCCAGGCGGCTCTACGTCGACATCCCCGACGCCGAGCTGGCCGCCAGGGAGCCGGTCGTCAACGGGCACGCCGCCCCGCCCCGCGGCTGGGAGCGCCTGTACGTCGACCACGTCATGCAGGCCGACAAGGGGGCGGACCTCGACTTCCTCACAGGTTCGAGCGGCGATGCCGTGGGCAGGGAATCCCACTGACCTGGAGTCCCGCGCGATATCTTGCCCGGTACGGGATTAGTGTGATCGTTTGACGGCACGAGGAGGACGAGTGGGCGGCGACATCACCCAGAGCCAGGAGTGGGCGGCACTGGACAAGCACCACGGGGAGCTGGCGGGCAAGCAGCTGCGCGAGCTGTTCGCGGAGGATCCGGGCCGCGCCGAGCGGATGACGCTGACCGCCGGTGATCTTTACCTCGACTACGCCAAGCACCGTGCCACGGACGAGACGATCGACCTGCTCGTCCAGCTGGCCGAGCGGGCCGGGCTGCGCGACCGGATCGCCGCGATGTTCCGGGGCGAGCACATCAACGTCAGCGAGGACCGGGCCGTCCTGCACGTCGCGCTGCGCATGAGCCGGGAGGCCAAGCTGGAGGTCGACGGCCAGGACGTCATCGCCGACGTGCACGCCGTGCTCGACAAGATGAGCGCCTTCGCCGACCGGGTCCGCTCGCGCGAGTGGACGGGCGCCACCGGGCAGCCGATCACCACCGTGGTCAACATCGGCATCGGCGGCTCCGACCTCGGCCCGGCCATGGCGTACGAGGCGCTGCGCGACTACGCCGACGCCGGCATCGCGGCCAGGTTCGTCTCCAACATCGACCCGGCCGACATCACCGGCAACCTGGCCGGTCTGGACCCGGCGAGCACGCTGGTCGTGGTCAGCTCCAAGACGTTCACCACGATGGAGACGCTGACCAACGCCAAGGTCGCCCGCCAATGGCTGGTTGACGCGCTCGGCGAGGACGCCGTGTCGCAGCACTTCGTGGCCGTCTCGACCAACGCCGAGAAGGTCGCCGCGTTCGGCATCGACACCGCGAACATGTTCGGCTTCTGGGACTGGGTCGGCGGCCGCTACTCCTACGACGGCGCCATCGGCCTGTCCCTGATGATCGCGATCGGGCCCGAGCGGTTCCGCGAGATGCTGGCCGGGTTCCGTGCCATGGACCAGCACTTCCGCACCGCGCCGTTCAAGGCCAACATGCCGGTGCTGCTCGGCCTGCTCGGCATCTGGTACAACGACTTCTTCGGCGCCCAGACCCGGGCCGTGCTGCCCTACAGCCAGCGGCTGCACCGCTTCCCCGCCTACCTGCAGCAGCTCACCATGGAGTCCAACGGCAAGTCCGTACGCGCCGACGGCACACCCGTCACGACCGACACGGGCGAGATCTTCTGGGGCGAGCCGGGCACCAACGGCCAGCATGCCTTCTACCAGCTGCTGCACCAGGGCACCCGGCTGGTGCCCGCCGACTTCATCGGGTTCGCCGAGCCGTTCGAGGACCGCGAGGGCATGCACGACCTGCTCAACGCGAACCTGTTCGCGCAGACGTCCGCGCTGGCGTTCGGCAAGACGGCCGAGGAGATCGCCGGCGAGGGCACGCCGCCCGACATCGTGCCGCACAAGGTGATGCCCGGCAACCGGCCCACCTCCACGATCCTGGCCACCAAGCTCACCCCGTCCACGCTCGGCCAGCTCGTGGCCCTGTACGAGCACGCGACGTTCGTCGAGGGCACCATCTGGGGCATCGACTCCTTCGACCAGTGGGGCGTCGAGCTGGGCAAGAAGATGGCGCTCGACCTGGCGCCCGCGCTCACCTCGGAGGAGCCACCGACAGACTTCCCGGACGCCTCCACCGAAGGGCTCGTCCGGCGCTACCGCGAGCTGCGCGGAAGGCGGGTCTGAGGTGGGGGCGACCAAGGCCGCGGGCGCGCTCGTTCTGTTCGGCATCACCGGCGACCTCGCGCGCAAGATGGTCCTGCCCGCCCTCTACCAGCTCACCGCCAAGGGCGAGCTCGATCTGCCGATCATCGGCGTGGCCAAGACCGACCTGGACCTCGACGGGCTGCGCGAGCACGCCCGCGCGGCCTGCGGCGGCGTGCGCGACGCGGCGTTCGAGAAGCTGGCGGGCAACCTGCGGCTGGTGGCGGGCGACTACCGCGACTCCGGCACCTACACCCGGCTCCGCGAGGAGCTGGAGGGCAAGGGTTTCCTGGTCCACTACCTGGCCGTGCCGCCCGCGCTGTTCTCGGTCGTGGCCGAGGGGCTGGCCGCGGAGGGCCTCAACAGGGACGCCAGGCTCGTCGTGGAGAAGCCGTTCGGCAGCGACCTGGACTCGGCCCGGGGGCTCAACGCTGAGCTGCTGAAGTATTTCGACGAGGATCACCTGCGCCGGGTCGACCACTTCCTGGGCAAGGAGCCGGTCGAGGACCTCATGGTGTTCCGGTTCGCCAACATGCTGGTCGAGCCCCTCTGGAACCGCAACTACGTCCGCAGCGTGCAGATCACCATGGCCGAGGACTTCGACGTGGCCGACCGGGGCGCCTTCTACGACGCCAACGGCGCCATCCGCGACGTCGTCCAGAACCACCTGCTGCAACTCCTCGCCATCTTGGCCATGGACCCGCCGCCGTCCAAGGACGCCCGCGCCCAGCTGGACGAGAAGTGGCGGGTGCTGCGCGCCGTCGAGGCCATCAAGCCCGTCGACGTGGTCCGCGGCCAGTACGAGGGCTACCTCGACACCGAAGGCGTCAAGAAGGGTTCGACCACCGAGACGTTCGTCGCGCTGCGCGCCTACATCGAGAACTGGCGATGGGCCGGGGTGCCGTTCTGCATCCGCGCCGGCAAGGCGCTGCCGATGACCGACCTGGAGATCGTCGCGGAGCTGCGCAAGCCGCCGATCTCGCTGTTCCCGCACGACCCGCACCTGAACCCCAACCTGATCAGGTTCCGGCTGCAGCCCGACGCCGGGGTGACCTTCGACGTGCTGGCCAAGGAGCCCGGTAAGCAGCGCACCCGGCAGGTGCCGGTGAGCGTCGACTTCACCAAGGTGCTCGGGCCGATGGAGGCCGCCTACGAACGGATCCTGGCCGACGCGGTGAGCGGCGATCCGCTGCGGTTCGCCAGGTTCGACCTGGTGGACGAGTCGTGGCGGATCGTCCAGCCGATCCTCGACCTGCCGGACCCGCCGCTGCCGTACGCGAAGGGCACCTGGGGGCCCAAGGCGGCCGAGAAGATCGCGCCCGGCGGGTGGCACGAGATCTCGACCACCTTCGACTGATCCCGCGCGGGCGGGCAGCGATGAGTGGCATTGACGGCGGGGCCGATAGGTCCGACGATCGCAGGCATGCCCCTCATCCCTGTTCCCGCCCACGCGCACACATGGGCTGCACTCACCCGCGATACCTCCTATGTCTTCGGGTTCGAGGAAGCCGACGGCGATACTCGGGTCGTGCAGTGGTACTGGGGGCCCCGGTTACCCGCCGGGGCCCTCGGCCAGGTCGCCGAGCACGCCCCCGGCTGGATCGTCACCGGCTTCCTCGACCCCGACGACGCGACGGAGATGCTGCCCGTCGACGGCGGCCGCCGCTGGGGCGTGCCCTCGCTCCAGGCCGTCTACGAGGGCGGGGTCCGCTCCGTCGAGCTCGGCTTCGAGGACGCCGTCCTCGGTGAGAACGAGGTGGAGGTGGTCCTGCGCGACCACGCCTACGGCCTCCGGGTGGGCCTGCACGTACGGGTCTTCGACGACTGCGACGTCATCGAGCGCTGGGTGAACGTCACCAACGAGTCGGCCGCGCCCCTGCGGCTGCGGCGGCTCGACTCGGGCAGCTGGGTGATCCCCGAACAGGCGGGCTTCCGCTACACCAGCGCCGCCGGGGGCTGGGGCCGCGAGACTCAGCTCCAGAGCGGCGAACTGCCGGCGGGGGAGACCACATTCGGCAGCAGGACCGGCACCACCTCGCACAAGGCCAACCCGTGGATCATGCTCGGCGACGCCACCGAGGACACCGGCGACCTCTGGACAGTCGCGCTCGCCTGGAGCGGCTCCTGGCGGCTCACCACGCAGCGCCGCCCCGAGGGCGACGTCGCGGTCAGCGCCGGATTCGGCCACGAGGGCCTGACCTGGCCCCTCGGTTCCGGCCAGTCGCTGCGCACCCCCTCCGCGCTCGGCCTGCACACCGCCGGCGGTTACGGCGCGGCCAGCCGGGCCTGGCACGACTACGCCCGCAAGCACGTCCTGCCCAGACCCGGCGAGGAACGGCCCGTCCTGTACAACTCGTGGGAGGCCACCGGGTTCGACGTCACCGAGGCCGGCCAGCTGGACCTGGCCCGCCGGGCCGCCGACCTCGGCGTGGAGCTGTTCGTGGTGGACGACGGCTGGTTCGGCGCCCGCACCGACGACACGCGCGGGCTCGGCGACTGGTGGCCCAACCCCGAGCGCTTCCCGCACGGCCTGCGCCCGCTCTTCCAGGGCGTACGCGACCTCGGCCTGCTCGCCGGGCTCTGGGTCGAGCCCGAGATGGTCAACCCCGACAGCGACCTGTACCGGAAGAACCCCGACTGGGTGCTGCACTACCCGGAACGCCGCCGCGACACCATGCGCAACCAGCTCGTGCTCAACTACGCCCGCGACGACGTGCGCGAGTGGGCGCTCGGCTGGCTCGACCAGCTCGTCCGCGAGTACGGCCTGGCCTACCTCAAATGGGACATGAACCGCAGCTTCAGCCAGGCAGGCTGGGCCGAGGGCGGCGACCTGCTCTGGATCGAGCACACCAGGGGCGTCTACACGATCATGGACGAGCTGCGCGGGCGCCATCCGGGGCTCCGCATCGAGTCGTGCTCGGGCGGTGGCGGCCGGGCCGACTTCGGCATGCTCCGCCGTACGGACCAGGTGTGGACCTCCGACAACACCGACGCCCGCGACCGGCAGGTGATCCAGCGGGGCTTCTCCTACCTCTATCCCGCCGGCGCCATGTCGTGCTGGGTGACCGACAGCCCCAACCCGATCACCCACCGGGAGGTGCCGCTGCGCTACCGCTTCCACGTGGCCATGGCGGGCACGCTCGGCATCGGCGGCGACCTCACCCGGTGGAGCGCCGCGGAGCTCGAGGAGGCCAGGCAGCTCATCGCCGACTACAAGGCCGTCCGCCCGGTGATCCAGCACGGCGCGCTGCACCGGCTGGCCGGCCGGCCCGGTGAGAGCGCCTCCGCCGTCCAGTACACGCTCGGCGACCAGGTGGTCGTGCTCGCCTACAACCCCTTCGCGCTGGACAAGCAGCCGCCCCGGCGGCTCCGCCTGGCCGGGCTCGACCCGTCGGCCGTCTACGAGGGGCCCGGCGGCTCCTGGTACGGGGCCACGCTGATGCACCACGGCCTCACCCTGCCCACCTGGTTCCACTCCGGCGCCGACTACCGCAGCGAGATGGTGGTGCTGCGCCGGGTCTAGGGCCAGCATGTGGGGATGGACATCATGGAATTAGTCGAACGCGCGAAGGACTCCGCCACCGTCAAGCGGGTCTTCGGCGACCCGATCCAGCAGGACGGCGTCACGGTCATCCCCGTCGCCCGGGTCGTCCAGGGCGGCGGCGGGGGCATGGGCAGGCAGGAAGCCTCCGTGGATCCGGACGCCGCGCCCGGCGGCGAAGGCAGCGGCGGCGGATTCGGCCTCAGCGCCACTCCCGCCGGGGTGTTCGTGGTGAAGGACGGCGACGTCCGCTGGCAGCCGGCGGTCGACGTCAACCGCATCGTCATCGGCGGCCAGATCGTGGCCATCGTGCTGCTGCTGACCATCCGATCGATCCTCAAGAAAAGCCGCAAGCGCTGATTTTTGCCTGTTTTTAGTACCGTGAGCGTCATGACCTCTGTGACGCAAGTGCTGGCTTTCGGCGGTGTGGTGATGCTCGGGGCCATGTCCCCAGGGCCCGATTTCGCCGTCGTGGTACGGCGCTCGGCGATCTCCGGTCGCCTGTACGGCATGGCGGCGGCGCTGGGCATCTCGATCGGCGTGTTCGCCTGGGTGGTGGCCGCGGCGACTGGCGTCGCCGCGCTGCTGGCGGCCTCGGCGATGGCGTTCACCGTGGTCAAGGTCGTCGGGGCCGCCTACCTGCTGTTCCTGGGCGTCAAGGCGTGGCGCGCCGCCCTGCGCAAGGGCGGCGCGCTGGAACTGGAGGCGCCGGACCCGGGGAAGCGGAGCGCGTGGGCGGCCTTCGTCGAGGGACTGCTGACGAACGCGCTCAACCCCAAGGCGGCGCTGTTCTTCGTGGCGCTCGTGCCGCAGTTCGTCAGCGAGGGCGCGTCCCCGGGCGACACGCTCACGCTGTCGGTCATCGCGCTGGCACTGACGGTGCTGTGGTTCCTCCTGGTGGCCAACATCGTGGGAGCGCTGCGCAAGGTCTTCGCCAGGCCGGCGGTACGGAAGGCGGTCGACGGGCTGACGGGCGCGGCCCTCATCGCCCTCGGCGTCAACCTGGCCGCCGCCAGCCGCCCATAGCTCTCTGTCCGGGGCAGTTGGTCTATGAGACGGTGACGCCCAGCAGGTGGCCCAGGCCGAACGTCACGGCGGCGGCCCCGGCGCCCAGCGCGAGCTGGCGCAGGCCGCCCAGCCACCACGGGCGGGCCGTCATCCGCGCCACCGCCGCGCCGAACACGAACAGCGCCACCAGGCTCAGCACCAGCGCCACCGCCAGCCCCGAGGCCCCGAACAGGAACGGCGCCAGCGGCACCACCGCCCCGGCCGCGAACGCGCAGAACGACGACCCGGCCGCGACGTACGGCGACGGCAGATCGTCGGGATCGACGCCCAGCTCCTCACGTACATGCACCCGCAACGCCTGCTCGGGATCCGCCGACAGCCCGGCCGCCACCCGCGCCGCCAGGTCGGCGTCCAGGCCGCGGGCACGGTAGATCGCGGTCAGCTCGGCCAGCTCGCCTTCGGGGTCGCGGGCCAGCTCACGGCGCTCCACGGCGATCTCGGCCCGCATCAGCTCCGTCTGCGACTTCACGGAGGTGTACTCGCCCGCCGCCATCGAGCACGCGCCCGCGATCAATCCGGCGAACCCGGCGAGCACCGCCCCACGGCCCGCACCCGCCGCCCCGACGACTCCGGCGATCAATGCGAAATTGGACACCAGTCCATCCATCGCCCCGAACACCGCCGGCCGCAACCAGCCACCGGTCACGTCGCGGTGGCTGTGGTGCCTCTCGGGAGAGTACGGCCGGTCGAGCTCGATGGTCATGAACATCCTCCGCCTCAATAACGCCTTAAGACGAAATTTAGGCAGATGTCATGATGATCCGCAACGAAGGGGAGGCTTCCCTGACCTGCGACAAGGCGCGGGTCGCGAACGTGTGTGCGGGTGTGGCTCGGGGGTCGGGTGGGCGCGCGAGACCCGGAGGGAGGCGCGGCGCCTCCCCCAGGAGCCGGGTCGGACAGAGGCCCGGGCCGGGTCAGATGCGAGCAGGGGTGACCGGCTCCGGGGCGGTCTGGGTGTTGGTGCCGCGGATCAGGGCCTCGCAGTCCGCTATGGCGCCGGTCAGCAGGTCGCGCAGCAGGGTGTCCGGGTCCGGGATGCAGGCCTGGACGATGCCCACCACCGAGAGCTGCACCGCGTTCGGCGCCGCGTACCGGCGGAAGCCCTTCTCCGTGATCCGGGCCGCGCGGCTGAAGCGCCTGGCCTGCTCCGCCGCGTGCGGGACCAGCGCCATCGCCCGCTGGCTCTCCTCGCTCAGCGGGACCGTGCTGAACCGGCCCGAGGCCGGCTGGCCGGACGGGACGCCGTCGAGTCTGGCCAGCATCTCCTCGGCCGCCAGCACCGACACCGCGAGTGCCAGTTGACGCTCGGCCGCCGAGACCGGGAGCGCGGTCGTCGCGCACCGCAGCGCGATCCGGGCGTCCACCCGGAGGTCGTCGGCGTTCAGGTCGATGATCGATGGAACGAGGCCCACGAGGCGGGCCCGGTTCGCGTCGCTGGTGTTGTCGTTGACCAAGCGGGCGAGTGCGGCCAGCAGCGGGTGCGTGCAGGCCGGGTGGTCGCTCCACCGCTCTCCGGCTAGGTAGGACGCCAGCTCCATGAAGCAGGCGCCGCGCTTCGGGTTGCGATGCCTGCCGCGTGACAGAACCGGCATGTGATCAAGCTGATTGTCCACGGGGTGCTCCACTGCTCCACGGGATGCTGCTCTACGGGATCGCCGTCTTTCCAGTCTGCGCTGATAACAGCAACAACGCCAGTGATGGGGGATTTTGCCTCCCCTGCAGCCTGCCCGGTGGGCGCGCACGCACACCTGGGGTAAGAGGGATGCCACCTTTGTGGATCAGTTCGGTCGCCGGAAGCCGCTGAAATTATTCTTTAGTTCATCGTCAAGCCTTGAAAGTTATAACCGCGAACGATTGAGTTCGGTCGTGCAGACCCTCCGCTACGCGGCCGTCGCGGCCGCGCTCGTCTTAGGGATCGCCGCCCCCGCGCAGGCCGATCCCCAACCCCCCGCCGAAGACGCGCTGAAGGCGTCGTCCTATCCGCCGCCCTCCACGCTGCTGACCCAGGCCGTCACCGGCAAGCAGCTGGAGACGGCCAAGAAGACCCGGCCGGTGGCCCCCGGCATCTCGCTGACCTCGTTCGACCGCTACGACGAGCTCGGCTGGCTGCGGGCCGACGCCGTCACCGCCGACCTGGGCGCCGCGAAGGCCGACTACGTCTACTCCGGCGAGGTGTCCAAGACCGAGCCGCTGTCCGGGCCCGCCAAGCGCGCCCACGCCGTCGCGGCCGTCAACGGCGACTTCTTCGACATCAACAGCTCGGGCGCCGCCCTGGGCATCGGCGTCCAGAACGGCACGCTCATCCAGTCGCCCGCCTCCGGCCACGACAAGGCCGTCGCGATCACCGGCGACGGCATCGGGCGGGTGCTGAGGATGTACTTCGAGGGCACCGCCACCCCCGCAGGCGGCGCGCCGATCACCCTGACCCAGTTCAACCAGATCGTCCAGGCGGGCGGGGTCGGCCTGTTCACGCCGCTGTGGGGCTCCTACAATCGGGCCCGCGCCGTCGAGGGCGCCACCGCCGTGACCGAGGTCGAGCTGGTCGACGGCGTGGTCTCGGCGGTACGCCAGGCGCCGGGAACCGGCCCGATCCCGGCGGGCACCACGATCCTGCTCGGCCGTGACGCCGCGGCCGCCACGCTGGCCGGGCTCAAGCAAGGCGACAAGATCGACGTGAAGTACCAGCCGAAGTCGTCGGACGGCGACGCCGTCAAGGCGGCGGTCGGCGGCAACTACGTCCTGGTCAAGGACGGCGCCGTGCAGAGCTCCACCGACCCGGCCGCGCACCCGCGCACCGCGGTCGGCTTCTCGGCCGACGGCAGGAAGATGTACCTGCTGACCGTCGACGGCCGCCAGGCCGACAGCCGTGGCGTCACGCTCAACGAGCTGGCCGCGATGATGGTCGAGCTCGGCGCCGCCAACGCGCTCAACCTCGACGGCGGCGGCTCCTCCACGATGCTCGCCCGCGAGCCGGGCTCCGCCGACGTCCAGGTCGAGAACAGCCCGTCCGACGGCGGCGAGCGTCACGTGCCGAACGGCCTGGCCCTGTTCGCCCCCGAGGGCAGCGGCAAACTCAAGGGCTTCTGGCTGGAGACGGCCGGCGACCCCGCCAAGGCGCCCGGTGCTTCTCCCGTCGCCGGTGGCCGCCCCGACCGGGTCTTCCCCGGCCTCACGCGGCGGCTGACCGCCGCCGGATACGACGAGACGTACGGCCCGGCGGCCGGCACCCCGTCCTGGCGCGCCGAGCCGATGGTGCACGGCGTCATCCGTGACGGCAAGTTCCACGCCCTGGTCCCCGGCCAGACGACGGTCACCGCCTCCCGTGGCGCCGCCAAGGGCACGCTGCAGCTGACCGTGCTCCAGCCGCTCCAGCGGCTCGGCGCCACCGTGGACCGGGTCGGCCTGGCCGGCGCGGACGCCACGGCCACCTTCGGCGTCGTCGGCTACGACCACAACGGCAACACCGCGCCCATCGAACCGGACGACCTCACGCTCGACTACGACCACGACGCCTTCGAGGTGACGCCCGCCGACCAGGGCTACTTCACCGTCAAGTCCAAGAAGGCGACCACGTCCGGCCTGATCACCGCCAAGGTGGGCAAGATCAGCACCGCCGTGCCCGTCACCGTGGGCTTCGAGGACAAGCCGGTCGCCGACTTCGAGAACGCGGCCCAGTGGAGCTTCGCCGCCGCCCGGGCCACCGGCTCGCTGTCGGCCGCGCCCGGCCAGAGCGGGGGCGGCCTCAAGCTGTCGTACGACTTCACCCAGTCCACCGCGACCCGCGCCGCCTACGCCAGCCCGCCGCAGCAGATCGAGGTGGCGGGGCAGCCGCAGGCGTTCGGCCTGTGGATCAACTCCACCGGCAAGGGCGAGTGGCCCAGCCTGGAGTTCTACGACGGCCAGGGGCAGTCGCAGATCCTGCGCGGCCCGTACATGACCTGGACCGGCTGGAAGTACGTCGAGTTCGCCGTGCCGTCCGGCGTCACCTACCCGCTCAAGCTGCGGCGCTTCTACGTGGCTGAGACCAAGACCGACGCGAAGTACACCAACGACATCCTCATCGACGGACTGGTGGCCAAGGTGCCGCCGTCGGTGACGGCGCCGCCCGCCCAGAAGGTCGCCGACCCGGTCGTCAAGCCCGAGGTGGCCAAGATGCCGTGGCGGTTCGCCGTCATGTCGGACGCCCAGTTCGTGGCCCGCGACCCGGACAGCGACATCGTCAAGAACGCCCGCCGTACGCTTCAGGAGATCAAGGCCGCCAAGCCCGACTTCCTGCTGATCAACGGTGACCTGGTGGACGAGGCGTCGCCCGAGGACTTCGCGCTGGCCAAGAAGATCCTCGACGAGGAGCTCGGCGGGACGCTGCCGTACCACTACATCCCGGGCAACCACGAGGTGATGGGCGGCAAGATCGACAACTTCAAGGCCGTCTTCGGCGACACGTACCAGACCTTCGACCACAAGGGCACCCGGTTCGTCACGCTGGACACCTCGCGGCTGAACCTGCGGGGCGGCGGCTTCGACCAGGTCGCCCTGCTCCGGGCCCAGCTCGACGCGGCGGCTCGGGACGCGTCCGTCGGCTCGGTGGCGGTGCTGTTCCACGTGCCGCCGCGCGACCCCACGCCCGGCAAGGGCAGTCAGCTCGGCGACCGCAAGGAGGCCGCGCTGGTCGAGGGCTGGCTGGCGGACTTCCAGCGGACCACCGGCAAGGGCGCCGCCTACATCGGGGCCCACGTCGGCACGTTCAACGCCTCGCACGTCGACGCGGTGCCGTACTTCATCAACGGCAACTCCGGCAAGAACCCGGCCACCGCGGCCGACGACGGCGGCTTCACCGGCTGGTCGCTGTGGGGCGTGGACCCGGTCACCGCGCAGGAGGCGGAGCACGTCAAGCGCAACTGGTTCGCCGACGCGCCCAGCTGGCTCGGCGCCCAGGTACGGCCGCACGTGGACGACCTCGCTCTCGCGGCCCCCGCGACCGTGCAGGTCGGCAAGACCGCGGCCGTGTCGGCGACGGTCAAGCAGGGCACCCGGGTGGTGCCCGCCGCCTACCCGGTGTCCGTGGCGTGGTCGGGCTCGCCGAACCTGCACATCGGGTCGCGGCAGAGCGCCAAGCCCTGGGACGTCGCCGTGCTCGACCCCGCGACGGGGACGCTCACGGCGCTGCGTAAGGGCCAGGTGACCGTCGCGCTGACGGTCAGCGGCGTCACCCGCCAGGCGACGATCGCGCTGACGGCCAACGCGGCCGCCTGACAAAAGCGGCCGCCTGACGTAACAGGCGCCTGACACACGGCGGTGGGGGTCACCACACCCGGCCCCCACCGCCGGACACAATGGACGTCATGACGGACCTCGTCGAGACCATCGAACGGCTCGAGCTGGTCGACCACCATGTCCACGGAGCCACCGCGCACGACCTGACGCGTACCGCGTTCGAGGAGCTGATCACCGAGTCGGACCGGCCGGTGCCGCACTGGATGACCCAGTTCGACTCCCAGGTCGGCCACGCGATCCTGCGCCACTGCGCGCCCGTGCTCGGCCTCGACCCGCACCCCACGCCCGAGGAATACCTGGCCAGAAGGGCCAGGCTGGGCGCGGCCGAGGTCAACGGGCGGCTGCTGGCGGCCTCCGGGGTGGGTCACTTCCTCGTCGAGACCGGCTACCGGGGCGAGGAGATCCTCAGCCCGGCGGGCATGGCCGAGGTCAGCGGCCGGCCCGCCGACGAGATCGTCCGCCTGGAGTCGGTGGCCGAGCAGGTCGCCGAGGGTGACGCGGCCGGGTTCGCCGACCGGTTCGGCGAGGCGCTCCACGAGCGCACCCGTACGGCCCGCGGCCTGAAGACCATCGCCGCCTACCGCCACGGCCTCGACTTCGACCCCGCCCGGCCCGGCCCGGCCGAGGTCGCCGAGGCGGCGGGCCGGTGGCAGGAGGAGGGCGGGCGACTCCGTGACCCGGTGCTGCTGCGCCACGTCATCTGGGCCGGTATCGAGCGCGGGCTGCCCCTGCAGTTCCACACCGGGTTCGGCGATCCCGACCTCGACCTGCGCCGATCCGACCCGCTGCTGCTGCGCGGGCTGATCGAACTGGCCGAGCCGACGGGGGTGCCGCTGCTGTTGCTGCACTGCTACCCGTACCAGCGTCACGCCGGGTTCCTCGCCCACGCCTATCCGAACGTCTACTTCGACGTGGGCCTGGGCGTCACCTACACGGGTGCGCGCGGCGCCGAGGTGGTCGCGGAGAGCCTGGAGCTGGCGCCGTTCGCCAAGATCCTCTTCTCGTCGGACGCCTGGGGGCCCGCTGAGCTGCACCATCTCGGGGCCGAGCTGTGGCGACGGGCGATGGCGCGGGTGCTCGGCGGCCTCGTGGCCGACGGCGAGTGGTCGGCCGCCCAGGCGGTGCGCGTGGCGGCCATGGTGGGGGCTGAGAACGCCCGCCGCGTGTACGACCTGGGCCCGGACGGGTGAGGACGGCGGCGAAATGGGCACCGGGGGAAGGAGTGACGAAAGGAGCATCTGGGTGAGCCCGGGGGAACTGCTGCGCGAGGCGCTACTTGACGAACTGCCCGCCGCCGTGAAGCTCAGGCGGGAGCTGCACGCGCAGCCGTGCGTGTCCGGGGAGGAGGGGCCGACACTCAAACGCGTGCTCGACGCGCTGTCGGGCGGCCTCGTGGAGTACGTGGCGGGCACCGGCGCCGTGATCAGGATCGGCTCTCCCGGCCCCGCGGTCGGCGTGCGCGGCGAGCTCGACGCACTGCCCATCGCCGAGCGCACCCGCGTCCCGTGGGCCGCCACCAACGGCGCCATGCACGCCTGCGGTCATGACGTGCACCTGGCCGCCGTCGTCGCCCTGGCCCGCGCGGTGGCGAAGGTCCGCGCCGTCGTGGACGCCGGGGTGGAGGAGGCAGGGGATCCGGGATCGACGGGACTGTCCGCCTGGAGCTGGGACGAGATCGCGCCGCTGGTCGTGGTGCTGCAGCCGCGCGAGGAGACCTACCCCTCCGGCGCCTTCGACGTGGTCGAGTCCGGCGTGCTCGATCGGCACCAGGTACGCGCCATGATCGGCGCGCACGTCCAGCCCGTACTCACCGCCGGCGTGGTCTCCTGCACGCCAGGGGCGGTCAACGCCTCGGCCGACGAGTTCGAGCTGACCGTCAGGGGCGCCGAGGGTCACGCCGCCTACCCCCACCTGGCCCGCGACCCCGTCGTGGCCATGTCCCAGATCATCGTGGCCGCCCAGCAGATGGTCAGCCGCGCCGCCGACCCCATGGTGCCCACCGTGGTCACGTTCGGCATGGTCAACGCGGGCACCGCGCCGAACGCCATCCCCGGCGAGGCCGTGGCCAGGGGGACGCTGCGGACCATGTCCGAGTCGTGGCGCCGCGGCCTGCACGACCGGTTCACCCAGCTGGTCGAGGACGTGGCCAGGGCGCACGGCTGCCACGGCGAGGTGCGGGTCCTGCCGGGGGAGCCGGTGCTGGCCAACGACCCGGCGCTGGCCGTACAGACCGGGGAACTGCTGCGGCACCAGGGATGGACGGTCACCGAGGAGCTGCGCTCGTGCGGCGCGGACGACTTCGCGGCCTACGCGTCGGTGATGCCGTCGCTGATGATGTTCGTCGGCGTCGACACGGCCGCCGGGCTGCACAGCCCGGACTTCCTGCCGGGAGACGACGGGGTGGCGGCCACGGCGGAGGCGCTGCTGGCCGGATATCTCACGGCGGGGGGCCGTCCGGCCCGCGCGAGATGACGCCGCTGTCCGACTGCACCGGGACGGACAAGACGCCGGCCGGTTGCACCAGGACGGACAAGAAACTCACCAATACTCACCAATACTCATCAATGACGAAACCGCCCAGAACCTTTAGGCTCGGCGGCGATGGATCTCGAAAACTTCGCACCCGGTTCGGGCCGCCTCGAACCCAGGGCCGCACTACGTTCTGACGCCCCTTCCCTCGACCTGAACGGCGACTGGCGCTTCCGCCTCTCTCCGTCCGCTGTCCTGCCGGACGACTTCGCCGATCCCGGCTACGACGACTCCGCCTGGGACACCCTGCCGGTGCCGTCGCACTGGCAGCTGCACGGGCACGGCTCGCCCGCGTACACCAACGACCTGTACCCCTTCCCCGTCGACCCGCCGCACGTGCCGAACGAGAACCCGACCGGTGACCACCGCCGCGTGTTCGACCTGCCCGAGGGCTGGACCGGCGGGCGGCTGCGGTTCGAGGGCGTGGAGTCCTTCGCCCGGGTCTGGCTGAACGGCCACGAGCTGGGCCACTCGACCGGCAGCCGCCTGCCCGTCGAGTTCGACGCCGGACCGTGGCTGGTGCCGGGCCGCAACGTGCTCGCCGTCCGCGTCCACCAGTGGTCGGCCGCCAGCTACCTGGAAGACCAGGACATGTGGTGGCTGCCCGGCATCTTCCGGGACGTGTCACTGACCCGCTCGGCCGCCGACGTCTTCGTCCACGCCGCCTATGCCGACGGTCGCGGCACGCTGAGCTTCGACGGCCCCGGACGGCTGGCCATCGCCGAGCTCGGCGTCGCCGACCTGGCGCCCGGCACCGAGATCGTCGTCGACGCCGAGCCGTGGACCGCCGAGACGCCCCGTCTGTACGAGGCCGTGGTCACGCTGCCCGAGGAGACCGTACGGGTGCGTGTCGGGTTCCGCACGATCTCCATCGAGGACGGGGTGCTCCTGGCCAACGGCCGTCCGCTGCTGCTCAAGGGCGTGAACCGGCACGAGTTCCACCCGGAGCACGGCCGCGCCGTACCGTACGAGACCATGCGCGCCGACGTGCTGCTGATGAAGCGCCACAACGTCAACGCCGTCAGGACCAGCCACTACCCGCCGCACCCCGGCTTCCTCGACCTCTGCGACGAGCTGGGCCTCTGGGTGATCGACGAGTGCGACCTGGAGACGCACGGCTTCGGCCACGTCGGCTGGCGCGGCAACCCCACGGACGACCCGCGCTGGGCCGAGGCGTGCGTGGACCGGATGCGCCGCACGGTCGAACGGGACAAGAACCACCCGAGCGTGATCATGTGGTCCCTCGGCAACGAGGCCGGAGTCGGCCAGAACCTGAGCCTCATGGCCGACTGGACCCGGCAGCGCGACCCGTCACGGCCGATCCACTACGAGGGCGACCGCTCGTGCGCCGACACCGACGTGTACTCGCGGATGTACGCCTCGCACGCCGAGGTCGAGGCCATCGGGCAGGGGGTGGAGGACCCGCTGGCCGACCCCGAGCTCGACGCCAGGCGGCGGGCGATGCCGTTCGTGCAGTGCGAGTACGCCCACGCGATGGGCAACGGGCCCGGCGGCCTGGCCGACTACCAGGAGCTGTTCGAGCGCTATCCACGGCTGGCCGGCGGGTTCATCTGGGAGTGGATCGATCACGGTCTGGCACACCCGGAGTTCGAGTACGCCTATGGCGGTGACTACGACGAGCCGGTGCACGACGGGAACTTCGTGATCGACGGGCTGGTCTTCCCCGACCGGACGCCCTCGCCGGGACTGCTGGACCTGAAGAAGGTGTTCGAGCCGGTCCGGTTCGCCTTCGACGACCAGGCCCAGGTCGTGCGGGTGGCCAACCACCACGGCTATCGCGACCTGTCGCACCTGGGGTTCGTCGCGGTGGTCGAGGAGGAGGGGGTGGCGGTCGCCGAGTTCCCGCTCGACGTGCCCGCGACGGGTGGCGAGGTCAAGCTGCCCGACCTGCCCGGTGGGGAGGGGGAGCGCTGGCTGACGGTACGGGCGGTGCTCGCCACCGACCAGCCGTGGGCCGCCGCCGGTCACGAGGTGGCGTGGGGCCAGACCCGCCTGTCCACCGAAGCCGGACTGTCATCTGGCGCCCAGGGCGGCCTGACCTCCGCAGCCCGGGCGGCGTCTGGTGGCCGGGGCGTCGGTTCTGAGGCGGACCTGGAGTTCGACCCCGGCACCGGGCGGCTCACCCGCCTGTTCGGGATCGAGGTCGAGGGGCCACGGCTGGAGCTCTGGCGGGCGCCGATCGACAACGACACCTACGGCGGGCTGGCGGATCGCTGGCGGCAGCTCGGCCTGCATCGGCTCACCCACCGAGTGGACGCCGTGGAGACCGGCGACGGGCTGACCGTACGCGCCAGGGTCGCACCGGCGGCCACCGACCTGGGCCTGCACGTGGTCTACCGGTGGACCGCCACGGACGGCGGGCTGGAACTGACCGTGGACGTCGAGCCGGACGGGGAGTGGAGCCTGCCCCTTCCGAGGCTCGGCGTCGTGATGGCGCTGCCCGCGGCGTTCGGCGACGTCACCTGGTTCGGCAGGGGTCCGGGGGAGGCGTACCCCGACACCGGCATGGCCGCCAGGGTAGGCCGATGGTCCGCCACCGTCGAGGACCTGCAGACGCCGTACGTCTACCCGCAGGAGAACGGGCACCGAGCGGATGTCCGCTGGGCCGAGCTGACCGGCCAGTCCGGCGGCCTCCGGGTGACGGGCGCTCCGGTGTTCGGCCTCACCGCCCGCCGCTGGACCACGGCGGAGCTGGAGGCGGCCCGCCACCGGCCGGACCTGACGCCGGGCGACCGGGTGCACGTCAACCTGGACTTCGCTCAGCACGGCGTCGGCACCGCGTCGTGCGGTCCGGCCACGCTGCCGCAGTACGAACTCCACGCCCGGCCTGCCACCTTCCGTCTCCGCTTCACCCCGACGGAAGGCGCCTGACGCCCTGCTGTTCTGACGGCCCGGGGCCTCACGGCCTCGGGTCTGACGGCCTGATGCCCAGTGCCCAGTGCCCGCTGTGATTGCCTTTCCCACCGCAACTCCACCCTCTCCTCCCCCCCTCTGTCGCAAAGGAGTCGTCATGGATGCCAAGCAGTACATGGCCGGTGTGTTCGACCGCGCGTCCGGCACCTACGAACAGGTCGGCGTGCCGTTCTTCGGCCCGGTGGCCGCCGAGCTGGTACGGCAGGCCGCGCCGGAGCCGGGCGACCGGGTGCTGGACGTCGGATGCGGGACCGGCGCCTCACTGGTCCCAGCGGCAGGGGCGGTGGGGCCGACGGGCCGGGTGGTCGGGCTGGACCTCGCGCCGGGGATGGTCGCCGCCACCACGGCCGAGATCGAGCGGCACGGCCTGACGCACGCGACGGTCCTCCAGGGTGACGCGGAACGGGCCGAGGAGTTGCTGCCCGGCGAGCGGTTCGACGTCGTGCTGGCCGGGATGATGCTGTACTTCCTGCCCGACCCGCTGGCCGCCGTACGCTCCATGACCGGCCTCCTCCGGCCCGGCGGACGGCTGGCCGCCAGCCTGCTGGCCCAGGCGAGCCCGGCCGAGGCCGACCTGCTCGGCCTCGTGGCGCGGGCCCTGGCCCCGTACACCGCCGACGCGGGCACCGCCCCCTTCCACCGCACCCTCAACACGGCCGAGGAGCTGACCGAGCTGCTCGTGGCGGGCGGACTGGAGGGGGTTCGCTGCGAGGACGTGGTGTTCGAGGTGGTCGTCGAGGCCGGACAGGTATGGGACTGGCTGTGGTCGGCCGCCCGCCGCGCCTCCCTGGAGACCATCCCCGAATACCTGCACCCGGAGGCCAGGGCGGCCCTGGAAGACGCCCTGGCGTACGAGACGTTCGTGCTCCCCCGCACGGTGCGATTCGCCACCGGGACCCGCGCCTGACGGGGACCCGGCCGTGAGAGCCGGGGCGGGTACGACGACCGGTGTCCGCCTCAGACCGTCCTCGCGAGGGTCACCAGGCGGTCGCCGGTCCTCACCGTGTCCTCATCGTGGGCGACGCAGCCCGCGCAGGAAATTCCACAGGGGGAACGGGGTGCCGGTCATCCGGCGGCCTCATCCGCACGGGACGGCTGCGCGTCGGCGGGACCGGTGGTACGCGCGTGGACGTGCTCGCCGCTGAGTTCGTACCCGCTCCCCAGGCGAGCTGGGCTTCTCGAAGAGGCATTACCAGTCGTGGACGGTGCCGTCCTGGAGCCGGTTGACCGGCAGGTAGGACGGCTCGTACGGGTGCGCGGCCGCCAGTTCCTCATCGAGGTCGACGCCGAGCCCCGGCGCTTGTCCCGGATGCAGGTGGCCGTCGGTGAAGGTGTAGGCGTGGGGGAAGACGGAGTGGGTCAGGTCGGTGTGTCCGGCGTACTCCTGGATGCCGAAGTTGTGGATCGCCAGGCCGAGGTGGATGGCGGCGGCCATGCCGACGGGGGAGATGTCCTCGGGTCCGTGGACGGCGCTCTTGATCTGGTACTGGGCGGCGAAGTCGAACAGTTTCTTCAGCGGGGACACCCCGCCGAAGTGGGTGACGGCGGAGCGCACGTAGTCGATGAGCTGCTCGGTCACCAGTGTCTGGTAGTCGAAGACGGTGTTGAAGACCTCGCCGATGGCCAGGGGTGTGGTGGTGTGCCGGCGGACGAGGCGCAGCCCTTCCTGGTTCTCGGCGGGGGTGCAGTCCTCCAGCCAGAACAGGTCGTACGGCTCAAGATCTTTCCCCAGCCGGGCCGCCTGATTCGGGGTGAGGCGGTGGTGGGCGTCGTGGAGCAGCGGCAGGTCGGGGCCGAACTCCTGGCGTACCGCGTCGAACACCTTGGGGATGGTGCGCAGGTAGGCGGCGGTGTCCCAGTCCTCCACGACGGGGCGGCGCCCGGTGGCGGAGGTGACGCCGTACACCCGTTTGAGGCCCGGGACGCCCGCCTGCACCCGGATCGCCGGATAGCCGTCGGCGAGCCGGGCGCGGACGGAGTCGAGCAGTTCCGGAATGTCGCGCCCGCCGGCGTGGCCGTAGGTGCCGACCCGCTCTCGGCTCGCGCCGCCCAGCAGCTGGTAGAGCGGCAGGCCCGCGACCTTCGCCTTGATGTCCCACAGCGCCGTGTCGACGGCGGCGATGGCGGCCATCGTCACCGGCCCGCGCCGCCAGTACGCGCCCCGGTAGAGGGACTGCCAGGTGTCCTCGATGCGGTGGGGGTCGGTCCCCAGGAGCAGGGGGACGACGTGGTCACGCAGGTAGGCGGCCGCGGCGAGCTCACGTCCGTTGAGAGTCGCGTCGCCGAGGCCGGTGACGCCCTCGTCGGTCTCCACCTTCAGAGTGACGAAGTTGCGGCCCGGGCTGGTCAGGACCACAGTGGCGTCGACGATCTTCATGAGCGACCTTTCTGAGAACGGGGATCAGCCCTTGAGGGCGCCGGAGAGCATGCCGCGGATGAACTGCCGCTGGAAGAACAGGTAGAGGCCGACGATGGGCAGCGACATGAGCACCGCCGCGGCGGCCAGCAGGTTGACCTGCACGAGGTAGCGGCCCGAGAACGTGCCGAGCCCCAGCGTCAGGGGCTGGTGGCCGGAGTCGGCCACGAGGATCAGGGACAGGAAGTAGTCGTTCCAGGTCCACATGAAGCTGAGCACGACGAACGTCAGGATGGCCGGCCGGGAGATCGGCAGGTAGATCCGCCACAGGCGCGTCCAGGAGCCGGCTCCGTCGAGTTCGGCGGACTCGGCGATGCCGGCCGGCACCGTACGGAACGCCGCGCGCATCCAGAATGCGCCGAAGCTCACGCCCATGCCGACGTGCGCGAGGATGATGCCCTGGTAGCCGTCGGTGAGGCCGAAGGACAGGAAGTCGTAGTACAGCGGCACGATGATCGACTCCATCGGGATCATGATGCCGAGGAGCATGAGCGGGAAGATGGCCTTCTCCCCGACCACGCCGAGCACGCCGAACGCGTACCCGCTCATCACCGCCAGCACGGTGGAGACGAGCACGACGATCCCGGTGATGATCACACTGGAGCGCAGGTAGTGCGCGAAGCCGGCCTGCTGCCACGCGGCGGCGAAGTTGGACCACTGCGGATGGGCGAGGTCGAGCGTGCCGCTGGTGCTGGGGCTGAGGGCCACGCCGAGGATGTACACGATCGGGAACAGCACGCTGGCGGCCAGGAGCGTCAGGAACGCGTAGTTGAAGAGCTTTTCCCGGGTGGAGATCATCGGGTTCCGTCCTCGGTGAGCCGTACCACGACGAGCGCGATGAGAAGGGAGACCAGCGCCAGGACGACACCGATGGCGGAGGCCGACCCGACATCGGGATTGGCGAAGGCGCGCTGGTACATGACGATGGTGGGGGTGATGGTCGAGGTGCCGGGGCCGCCGCGGGTGGTGAGCCACACGATGTCGAACACCCGGATCGCGCCCAGCACCGTGAGGGTCACGGCGATCGCGAGCTGCCCGCGCAGCCCGGGGAGGGTCACCGTTCGGAACTCGCGCAGGGGGCCCGCGCCGTCCACCCGCGCCGCGTCGTACAGCTCTGACGGGATGGACTGCGTGCCGGCGATGAACAGCACCATGCACAGGCCGAAGGCCGCCCACGTGCCGGCGAGGCCGATCGCGGGCAGCGCCCAGTCGTAGTCGCCCAGCCAGCCGTGGGCCAGGGAGTCGAGGCCGAAGGCGCGCAGCACCGAGTTGATCGGCCCGTCGGGTGCGTAAACGCGCTTCCACATGACCGCGGTGACCGCCGGGGTGAGGACCTGTGGCAGGAAGATGATCCAGCGGTAGACCGCCGCGCCCCTGACGTCCTTGCGGGCGGTGAGCGCGGCGCTGGTCAGGCCGAGCGTGATGGGCAGGACCGAGAAGAACACGATGAAGAACAGGGTGTGCTCGATCGCCTGCCGCAGCGCCGGGTCCTGGAGGAAGCCGAGGTAGTTGGCCAGGCCCGCCCACGTCGCCGCGGTGATGCCGTTCCAGTGGTAGAACGACAGCCACACGCCCTGGACCGCGGGAACGAGCACGACGATCCCGTACACGAGCAGGGCGGGCGCCAGGTAGGCCAGCCCCAGCCACCGGCGCCTGCGGCGGTGGCTGGAGGGTGCCTGCGCATGCTGCGTGGTCCGCGCGGACGCGCTGCGCGCCGGGAGTTGCTTCACGGTCACCATGGCGCGGCTACTTCCCCAGCGTCCGCTGGAACTTGTCGTAGTCGGCCTGCGCCGATCGGACGACCGCCTCCGGCTGGACCTTGCCGGCGAGCAGGTCCTGCATCTGCGTCTGGATCGTGGTGAGCAGGGTCGGCGTGGCCCAGTCGAGGTACGGGACGGAGGCATCGTCGGCCGAGAGCTGGGCCGCCGCGGCGACGTCGTCGGCGAACAGCGGGTCGTCACCGGCCGGTTCGACGGTGGCGAGCAGCGGCATCGTGGTGTGCTCCACGGCGATCCGCGCGGCCTCGGGGCTGGCCGCGAAGTTCAGGAACGCCGCGGCGGCGTCCGGGTGCGCGCTCTTGGCGGATACGGAGAGGTTGCTGGCCGACGACGCGGTCGCGACCGCGTGGCCGCCGTCCGCGCGGGGCATCAGGAACGATCCGAAGTCCTTGCTCTGGCCCTTCTTCAGCGGCAGAGAGCCGGAGTAGTCGAACCGGAAGAGCGCCTTGCCGTCGACGAACGCCTGTGCCGCGTCCTGGCTCGGGACGGCGGCGAAGTCCTTGGTGAGATAGCCCTTGTCCGCCCACTGCTTCACTTTGGCGGCGGCCTCGGGGAAGCCCGTGTCGGCCATCTGGACGGCGTTCTGGGAGTAGATGAAGTCGGAGATCCGGTTCTGCTGCCCGAGGGCGTCCATCGTGGCGAACAGCGGGCCGGTGATGCCCACCTGCTCCAGATTGCCCAGGGAGATCGGCGTGAGTCCGGCTGACTTGGCCTTGGCCAGGGCGCTGTCGAAGTCGGCGAAGGTTTTCGGCACGGTCGCGCCGATCCGGCTGAGCAGCGAGCGGTTGTAGTACACCTCGACGACCGACGCCCGTGCCACCGGGGCGCCGAACACCGACCCGGTGCCCATCTGCTTGCCGTCGGTGGAGAACTGGTGCTGGCGCAGGATCGACGCCGGGAACTTCGTGCGCCAGCCGTACGCGTCGGCGTAGTCGTCGAGGTTGCGGACGAGCCCGCCCTGGACCAGGGTGCCGAGCGACTGCCAGCCGTTGTTGGCGGGCACGATGTCGGGTGGGTTCCCGGACCGCAGCCTCAGCGGCAGCGCCTTCATCACGTCGTCCCACGGCATGGAGGTCCGCTCGACCTTGATGTTGGGGTACCTCTTCTCGAATGCCGAGACGACGTCGTTGATCCAGGCGAGGTCGGTGCCGCCGGTGAAGTAGTCGAGCACCCGGAGGCTGGCCTTGCCCATCTTCGCCGGGTCGGTGATGACCGGTCCGGCCGTCGAGGTCTCGGTCACGGCCCCGCCGGAGGCGCCGGGCACGCAAGCCGTGAGCAGCCCCGCCGCCGCGAGTGATGTCGCCACGGCGGCGAGTCGCCTTGTTCTTCCGAGCGTGGTTCTTCCGAGCGTGACCACGGTGTCTCCTGTCTTCGAGGGGAGGAACGGGCTCCGCCGGACGGTGACGTCGGCAGCCGCCTCATCGGCGAGCCGACGGGCTCCCGGGTATCGACGAGCATAGGGTGACCAGACCAGTTAGTCCAGATGTCATCAAATGGTTTGCTTGGCGTTCCAGCGGTAAGGGGAGTGTCCGCCATTGCCGTCCGGCGATCCCGTGCGAGAATTCGGTATGTCTGGTCCGCTCCCGCGTGCTACCGTGACCGCCATGAGCACCGGTGTGGACACGGAGGCGGGCAGCGCCGTTATGGAGACCTACCGGAGGCTCGGTGACGCCCTCCGGCGGGGAGTGTTCGCGGCGGGCAGCCGGCTTCCCGGGGAGCGTGACCTGGCCGAAAGCCTCGGCGTCAGCCGTTCGACTCTACGTCATGCCCTGGCTCGCCTCGCTGACGAGGGCAAGCTGGAGCGCTCCGCGCAGCGCGGCTGGTTCGTCGCCCGCAACGTCGTCGGCGAGCCGCCGAGCACCCTGCAGAGCTTCTCGGAGATGGCCAGAGCCCGCGGCCTCACCGCGACCGCGGAGATCCTGCTGCGGAGTGAGCGACCGGCGAGCTTCGAGGAGGCCGAGCAGCTCGGCATCGCCCCGGCCGCGCGCGTCCTGGAGCTGCGCCGGCTGCGCAGTCTCGACGGGGTGCCCGTCTGTCTCGACTCGAGCGTGGTGGTGTTGTCCCAGGCGGCGGCACTGGCCGACGTCGACCTCACCGACCGCTCCCTGTACGAGACGCTTGAGCGCGAGTGCGGCATCCGCATCGCACGTAGTTCCTACACCGTGCGCGCGGACGCCGCCGACGCGGAGATCGCGCGGCTGCTCCAGGTCGATCGCGGCGCCCCGGTGCTGGTCGGCGAGGAGGTCACCTACGCCGACGACGGCACTCCCATTCTCGCCGGCCGCATGATCTACCGCAGCGACGCCTACCGCTTCCAGGCCGACCTGTTCCGCCCCATCTGACGGCGTCAGGCCGCGTACGCCGGCCGGCCCGTCGGACATGACGGCCGACGGGCGGTTCGTCCGGCTCGATGGGCGCGCTCATGGCGCTCCTCTCAGGAGGTGGAGTCCTGTCAGGTTTCGAGGAACGCCTTCGGCGGGAGCGTGCCCGCCAGTCGGTCCAGAACCGCTTCCCTCAGGGGCACGCCACCCTCGCCCAGAGCGTCCAGCGTCGCCCCGGCGACAGGGGGGAGCGCGCCGCGGTGCGGCACCGCGCCGGGGACGTGCGCGGGCAACTCCGCCAGCATCGCCCGGGTGACCGGGGAGGCGTCCGCCATGAGCACCGACCCGGACAGCACCACGCTCACCGGCCCGCCGGCGGCGATCAGGCCGGTACGCCGCGCGGCCACGCCGGCGTACATGGCGAGGTGACGGCCCTGCGCCTGGACGATCTCCACCGCGACCGGATCGCCGGCGACCGCCGCGGCGGTGACCGCCCGCGCGCACCCGGCCTTCTGCGGGTGGGTGGCGGCTCCCTCACGACGGGTGAACCAGTGGTTCAGCTCATCCACCGAGGGCCGGTCGTAGTGCGCCAGCAGCGCCGCCGTCAGCTCCGTTCGCGGGCCGAGACCGAGTTCGGCCAGGTTCACGGCGCGGAACGCCTCGATCGCCAGGCCGAGCGCGCCCATCGCGTGCTGGCCCCGCCAGCCCATGTCCCACAGGGTTCCGTCGGGGCCGCGCGCCGCGATAGCCGCGGCGGTGCCGGCCGCGACCGCGACGCCGACACCGGACGGCTCGCCGCACCGGATCGCGGCGTACCCGTCGTTGAGTATCGACCTGGAGGGGTACCTCTCGCCGAGGGCGTGCTCCCAGTAGGTCCGGTCCTCGGGCCAGTCGACCCCGGCCAGCCGGAAGGCCGCGCCGGCGACGTCGGCACGGCGCGCCCCCGCCTGGGCGAGGGCGGTGCCGATCGCCGCCAGCACCTCGCTCACCGCCGCCTCCGGACCGGCCGCGCCGTAGATGTCGCCGCAGCCCGACCGGCCCGCCCCGGCGATCATCCCGGTCGCGTCGCAGACCAGCGCGGCGGTCTTGCTGTTGCCGGCGTCGACGCCGAGGTAGAGCGTGCTCATGATCAGGGGATCAGCCGCTCGGGCAGCCAAGCGGCCTGGGCGGTGGCGAGCTCGCCGTACAGCGCCTCGGCGACCGTGAGCGAGGGGACCAGCGGGTTGGCCGTCAGGGCGCGTACCGCATCGGCGACCGTGCCGTCCCAGGCCGCCTTGGCCGTGAGGATCTGGTAATCGGCGAGCTGGCGGGTGATGCCGAGTACGGAGCGGGGCAGCGGCTTCTGCGGCTCGGGGTGGAAGCCCTTCGCGTCGACGGTGCCCCACAGTTCGACCACCGTGCGCTCGTCGAACCCGGGAAGCGCGCCGCCGGCGTTGGGGATGTTGAACGGCAGTCGCGCGCCGGTGTCGTTGTAGAACGCGCTGATCGCGTCGATCGCCAGCTCCAGCTCATGGATGCCGCCGCGCGAACGCGCCGGGTCGAGGTGCGGCGCGTCAGACTCGGCCTGCTCGCGGTAGTGCGCCCAGTAGCCGTCGAGCGAGGCCATGATGACCTCCGACCGGGTCAGCGGCGCCAGCTGCCGCTCGCGGAGGATCTCGTCCTTGAAGTAGTAGTAGTTGAAGTAATCCGACGGAATCGACTCCATGGCCACGGCGAGGTGCAGCGCGCGCATGCCGTTGACGTCGTCGGTCGGCCGGTCCCGTAGCGCCTCCCAGCGCTCGCGCAGGATCGGGAAAGCGTCCTGGCCGTCGTAGGTGGCCTCGTTCGACCAGCAGTTGTGGTTGACCCCGGTCATGTTGGCGGCCAGCTTGTCCGGGTCGAGCCCCGCCGCCTTGGCCACGACCGGCGGGAAGACGATCGGCCCCTCACAGAACGACACGATCGGAATGTCGGTGTTGTCGGCCACGGCCTGAGAGACGATGTTGACCGGGTTGGTGTAGTTGAAGATCCGCGCCCCCGGCGCGACCTCGGCGAGGTTCGCGCACAGTTCCTTGATGACGTGCACGGAGCGCAGCGCCATCATCATGCCACCGGGTCCTTGCGTCTCCTGGCCGATGACGCCGTACTTCAGCGGGATCCGCTCGTCGATCGCCCGCGCCGCGAATCCGCCCGGCCGGAAGCTGGACAACACCGCGTCGACGTCGCGAAGTCCCTCCCGCTGGTCGGTGGTCGCGGTCACCGTGATGTCGAGACCGGCGTTGCGGGCCATCTTCTCGGTGATCGTCTTGACGTTCTCCAGATGTGCGGGGTCGAGATCGATCAGCACGAACTCCGAGCCGTCGAACTCCGCGCCGTGATGCATGAACGACGCCATCGTCCCGGGAGCGCGCGACGAACCTCCGCCGAGATACGCGAGCTTGATGCGGGCCATAACTGTCTCCTCAAGGGTGTCAATAGAGGCTAGGTGCAGGTCAGGGACGGTCGAACGCGGGCTGCGCGGCCACCAGGCCGGTCGCCGCGTCGGCGAGCAGGCGGGGCCGGGCGCAGTCGCTCAGAACGGTGGCGGGCCAGCCGGGGTCGTAGCCCTCGGCCGCGGCGAGCCGGCGCGCCGCCTCGGCCTTGTCCGCGCCGTGCACCACCATCACGACGCGCTTCGACAGGTCCCGGATGGTCCCGACGCCCACGGTCACGCCGTACGCGGGGACCTCCTCCAGCCCGCCGAACGTCGGGAAGGTGACGAGGTTGTCGCGGCGGGTCCGCTCGGCCAGTTCCACCACGCGGGTGCGGGTGTTCGCGCCGGTGCCGGCGGGGTTGAAGGCGATGTGGCCGTCGCTCGCGCCGGAGGCCAGGATGAACAGGTCGACGCCGCCGATGCCGGCGATCCGGCGGTCGTACTCGTCGGGGTCGGCGGGATCGGGCACCCAGAGCCTGTCGTGGGTGATGCCGCGCCCGGCGCCGGCCGCCGCGTTGAGCGGCTCGACGATCTCGGCGTGGCCGAAACGCACGCAGCTGTGCGGCAGGCCCGGGGCGATCCGGCGGAACAGGCCGGAGTCCTCGGCGCGGACGACGTACTCGTCCATCATGGCGATCACCACGTGGCCCAGGTCCAGCCTCCGGGCCGCGACCTCGTCCGCCAGCGCCGAGTAGGTGCTGTGCGCGCTGCGCCCGCCGGGACAGCCGAGAACGTACGGCCGGCCGCGGCGGGCGGCGTCTTCGAGCTCCGTCGCGATCTCCGCGGCGAGGGCGCGTCCCAGAGCCTCGGGATCGGGGAACACGGTTGGCGGCACGCGCACGGACTCAACTCCTCAGTGGACCAGTTATACCAGTCACTCTAGCTTGGTCTGCCTGGTTCTCGCAATGGCGAGGATGTCGGAAGCTGAGCGGTCCGGGCGCCGCGATCGGCTACTCGCCGCGGGCGCCGTCGATGAGGGGGAGCAGGCCGTTGACGGTGTCGAGGATGTGGGTGTGAGGGGCGAGTTCGAGCCGTTCGCGCCCGTGCGCGCCGGTGAGGACGCCTGCGACGATTCCAGCGCCGGCTCGTGTTCCCGCGTGGAGGTCGTTGCTGGTGTCGCCGGCCACGGCGATGCTCGTACAACTGCCGGCGTGGAGCCGGAGCGCCGCGGTCCAGATCAGGTCGGGGTGCGGGCGGCCGCGTCCGGCGTCCCGCGGCGAGAGCGCGAGGTCGATCAGGGGTCGCCACCCGAGGACGTCGAGCAGCTCGTCGCGCACTGCCGGGGAGAAGCCGGTGGTCAGCGCGGTACGGATGCCGCGGTCGCGGAGGTGCGCGAGCGTGTCGGCGGCGCCGGGGATGGGCCGCACCTGCCCGGCGCGGATGCGTTCGAGGAGGTCTTGTTCGAAGAGGTCGTGTGCTCGGTCGGCGAGGTGCGCGTCGCCGTCAAGGATGTGCCGGAACATGTCGATCTTGGAGCCGCCGCGCATGGCGTGGAAGCGTTCGGCGAGGTGGGGCGGGGTGTTTCCGTCGGTAATGGTGTGTACGGCGGTGCGCACGGCCTTTTCGACGATGCCGTTGTCCTGGGCTGTCGTGCCTGCCAGGTCGAGGACGGCGAGGGTGATGGGGGTCATTTGGTGACCTCTCGCTCGGCGATGATGGCGTCGTCTCTCAGAAGTGCTTCGTCCGCGCGTTCCGGGTCTTTCATGGCGAGCGCGACGCTGATGGCGTCGACGACGGCGAGGTGCGCCAGCCGGCTGGAGACGGCGTCCGGGCGGAGGGTGGGTTCGGGGGAGGCGACGACGATTTCGATGTCGGCGAGCTCCCCGATCGGTGTGCCGCGGTAGCTGGTGATGAGGATCCGCTTGGCGCCGGCGGCTTTCGCGTATCGGAAGGTCGCGTGCGTCTCGAACGAGCGCCCGGTATGCGAGATCCCGAGCGCGACGGCCGTGTCCGTCAGATGGGCGGCGGAGGTGGCTTGCATGTGCGGGTCGGTCGCGACGCTGGTCGGCACGCCGAGTCGCAGCAGCCGGTAGTAGAGGTCGAGAGCGATCGGGACGGAGCTGCCGACAGCGAAGCATTCCACGCGCGAGGCTTCGGCGATCGCGTCGACGGCGGCGGACACGGCGCTCTTGTCGATGGTGGCGAGGGTGTCGGTGAGCACGTCGATGCCGGAGCGCAGGACCTTGTCGGTGATGGTCGCGACGTCGTCGCTCGGGGATACCGGGGACAGGGGGTCGCTGGTCGTGACGAGCGCGCGGGTGGCCAATTCGATCCGCAGTCCGCGGAAACCGTCGTAGCCGATGGACTGGCAGAAGCGGACGACGGTCGCCTCGCCGACGCCGACCCGTTCCGCGAACGCCTTGAGCGGGAGCCGGAGCAGCTCCTGGGGTGCTGCTTCGAGCGCGTCGGCGACGCGGCGCTCGGCGCTGGACAGTGACGGGTAGCTGCTCCTGCTGCGAGCGAGGACCTCTCTCATCGGATCTTGTGCGGGGCGTGGCTCGGGGGAGTGTGACGGCATCGCTGCGCTGTGTCCTTTCCAGAACTACCTGACCGCTTGCTTGGAGTTTACTTTCCGTTCAGAGCCCTACGTTAGAAAGTCTACTCGCAAGGGTTCGGTGCCATACGGATGGGAGGGGCTGCGGACGATGAACGTTGAAGGCCAGGCGCGTGAACGTTCCGCGAAGCGACCCAGGGTCGTGCTGTTCGTCGTTGACGGGCTGCGTGCGGATGACATCACCGGGCGGGTGATGCCCGCGCTGTCGGGTCTCGCCCAAGACGGTGTGCGGTGCACGGCCGCGCGTACCGTGCTGCCGTCCGTGACCCGTGCCGCGGCGGCTTCGCTGGTGACGGGCTGTCTACCGCGTCGAACCGGGGTGATCGGGAACCGGATCTGGACCCCTGAGGGTGTCCTGAACACCGGTGCGGTCCGAGAGGTCCTCACGATGCGGTCCGTGCGCGGGCGGGCGGTGGAGGTGCCCACGCTCGGGGAGATTCTCGCCGCGGTGGGCCTGCGGGTGATGGTCGTCGGCACCGGCAGTGCCGGGTGCGCGTATCTGCTCCACCCCGAAGTGGACTCGGCCGGGGGAGCGGTGGTGATGGCCTCCGCCGATCCGGTCGTCGGGCCTGTGTTGCCGGCGTCGCTCCGTCCCCTTCTCGAGCGCGATCATGGCGCTCCGCCGTCGGATGCGGATGTGATGCTCTCCTGGGCGGTGGACGCCGCGTCCGGGCCGTTGCTCGACCGGATCGATCCGGACGTGCTGGTGTTCTGGTGCGGCGAACCGGACGAGACCCGGCACGCCGCGGGACTGGGCGCGGCCGCCACGATGCTTGGTCATATCGACGCGGAGCTGGACCGGCTGCTCGCCTCTGTGCGCCTCAGGAACCGATCGGTCGACGCCATCGTGACCGCTGACCACGGCATGGTCGCTCTTCCACCAGGTGCGCTGCTCGGGCAGGAGCTGTTCGACCACCTGCCCGCGGCGCTGGCCGAACTGGTGACGATCTGTGTCAGCGGTGCGGCCTTCGCTCTCCACCTCGCAGCGGACGCGCGTCCATCGCTGCGTCGTGATCTCGTGCGGTGGTGTCGTGAGCAGGCGTGGGCCGATTGCGTGTACGCCGACGCGGAGTACGGGGTTCCCGGAGTGCGGCCGATGGCCGAGGCCGGGTGCGATCATCCGCTTCTCGGCCCCGCGGTCCTGGTCACCGTGGACCCGTACGCGCTACCGGTCGATCCGCACGGCACGGTCGCAGCCACCCACGGAACCCTCCTGCCTGACGATGTCGGCATCCCGCTCATCCTCCACGGCCCTCATATCGCGCGGGCGCTCACTGTCAGCCGGCCCGTCGGCTTGCCCGACGTTCTCCCGACCGTGCTGGAGATCCTCGGCGTCCCGCTCATGCATGAGGTGGACGGCACCCCCATCCTTGAGGCCCTCGCCGGCCTTCCGACTCTCGCTGAAAGGCCCTATCGATGACTGCTCACCAGGTGAGCGTTTCCCCTACAGGATCGTTGCGCGAGCTCGCCCGCACGTTGCAAGCGCAGGGACGCGACGTCGTGAACCTCACTGCGGGAGAGCTGTCCATGCCCACGCCGCGGCACATCGTCGACGCGGCGATCGCCGCAGCTCAGGACCCTTCTCGCCACGGGTACGGCAACACGGCGGGCGACCCCGAGCTCCGCGACGCGATCAGCGGGTGGGCGGCGCGGAGCCTCGGCATCCGCGCTGATCGTGCCCAGGTCGCCGTGACCAACGGGGCGAAGCAGGCTCTCCACAACGCGCTTCGCAGCCTGGCGGGCCCTGGTGACGAGGTGATCGTTCCGGCGCCGTACTGGGTCACCTTCCCCGAGGCGATCCGTCTCGCCGGCGCCACGCCGGTGTTCGCGTACCCGCGCGAGGGGCATGTCCTTCCCGGTGCGGCGGACCTGGACGCCGTGCGCACTCCGGCGACGCGTGCGGTGATCATATGCTCGCCCCACAACCCCACTGGGGCCGTCCACGACGACACCGAACTCGAACAGATCGTGCGGTGGGCGGCCGGCCACCGCATCTGGGTGATCTCCGACGACACCTATCGCGACCTGCGCTTCGCCGATATCCGCCCCACCCCACGGGCCGCTCTGGACGCCGGGTGCGACGTGGTGTCGATCGGCAGCACCAGTAAGAGCCACGCGATGACCGGTTGGCGGACCGGTTGGCTCATCGCCCCGCCGGAGATCACCGCGACGGCGATCGCGATCCAGTCACACACCAGCTCGAACGTCAGCCGGGTCGCACAAGCCGCCGCTCTGGCCGCGCTCACCGGGCCCGATGTCGCGACCGAGACCCGCCGCGAACTGCGTTGCCTGCGCGACGAGCTGATGGGCGTCTTCTCTGCCGCGGGAATCTCCTTTCCGGCCCCCGAGGGAGCGTTCTACCTGTTCCCGCCCACATCCGCGCACGGGGGGCTCGATGACACGGAGCTGGCCGGCCGGCTACTCGAGGACTCGGGCGTCGCGGTCGTCCCCGGCGCCGCGTTCGGGGCGCCGGGACACGTACGCGTGAGCTATGCGGGGGCACCCGAGACCGTCACGGACGGGGTGCGACGGCTTGCCGCCGCCCTCGGAGCCGGCCGATGACCATGACCCTTCCCGCCAGAACCGCCGACATCGAACAGGCACGTGCGCGGCTGCGACCCGTCGATTTCCCGGCTCCCCGGGTACGGCTGCCGAACCGGCTCGAACCGGCCGCGCTGCTGAGCCCGGCTACCGGCCTGCTGCTGCTGTTCGTCGCCCTGCCGGCTGTTCTGGCCTTCGCGATCGCGTTGTTCGACTGGAGCCCGCTCAGCGGGCAGATCACCTTCGTCGGCATCGACAACTACGCCCGCGTCCTCACCAGCCCAGCACTGCTCAACGCGCTCGGCAACACGCTGCTGTACACGCTGATGACCGTGCCGACCTCGGTGGCGGGGGGCCTGCTCGTCGCCGTCGGGATCAACGCGCTCACCCGTGGTCAGGCGATCTGGCGGGCCATCTATTTCCTCCCGACCGCGGCGGTGCTGGTGGCGATGGCCGCGGCGTGGCGGTGGATCTTCTACCCCGAGTCGGGCCTGTTCGACCACGTCTTCGGTGGGCTCATCGGACGCACCGGTTGGCTCAGTTCCAGCGACCTCGCCCTCGCCGGTCTGGCCATCGTCGGCAACTGGCAGAACATCGGCTACAATGCCGTCATCTTCCTCGCCGGCCTCACCGGCGTCCGCAAAGACCTCCAGGAAGCCGCCCTGCTCGACGGTGCTGGAGCTTGGCACCGGTTCTGGCACGTCTCCTGGCCGGCGATCGCCCCCGCGACGGTGTTCACCATCGTCATCTCCACAACGTCGGCCTTGCGGATGTTCGAGACAGCCCAGGTGATGACCCGCGGCGGCCCAGGCGAGAACACCACCACACTCGCGCACCTGCTCTGGCAACAGGGCATCCGCAACGTCGACTTCGGCTCGGCCGCCGTCACCACTGTCGTCCTGTTCCTGCTGTGCCTGCTGGTCACGGCCTGGCAGATGCGCGGATTCGGCACCCGCCTGGAGAAAGCGGGATCGCGATGAAAGCGCGCCCCCTAGCGCAGGCGGGCATCCATCTGGCCCTCGCGGTCGGCGCGGTCGCGATCCTCGCCCCGTTCGTGTGGATGGTGCTGACCGCCTTCACCCCACAGAATCAAGTCTTCCGCGACGGGTTTCTGCCGACCGAACTCACCCTCGCGAACTTCGCGGAGGTGTTCCGCGAAGTCCCGATGCTCCGCTACTACATCAACAGCTTCATCACCGCCACGATGATCTTCGGCCTCCAGGTGACGGTGTGCCTGCCGGCGGCGTACGCGCTGGCTCGGCTGCGGTTCCGGGGCCGGAGTCTGAGCTTGTGGATCGTGCTGACCTGCCTGATGATCCCCACACAGATCGTCGCCGTCCCGATCTACCTGCTGTTCAGCAGGCTAGGGATCCTTGACACGATGCCGAGTCTGGTGCTGCCGTTCGTCAGCTCCGCGTTCGGGATCTTCCTGCTCCGCCAGTTCATCCTCACCATCCCGCAGTCGGTGTTCGACGCCGCCCGCCTCGACGGGGCACGAGGCTGGGCGACCCTCACCCGAGTGGTGTTCCCTCTCGTCAAACCCGCACTGGTGTCCTTCGGTGTCTTCAGCTTCGTCTCGCACTGGAATGACTACTTCTGGCCCTCCGTGGTCCTGCGAAGCACCGACAACGCGACCGTTCCCTTCGGGATCGTGCGGTTCGTCAGCTTCGAATCCGGAACCAGTTACGGCGCGCAGATGGCTGTCTCGCTCCTGGCGATCGTGCCCCTGCTGATCGGCTTCCTCATCGCCCAGCGACAGTTCATCGCCGGCTTCAGCCTCACCTCCGACTGACTCCAACCAGCACAGAAAGAAGACCCATGAGAACCTCCCTCCGCCGGATCGGCGCGACCGTGGCCGCCGCGGCGGCTTCCATCTCCCTCCTTGCCTCCTGCTCCGCGGACACCACCGCTTCGGCTCCCGACGCGGCAGGGGACAAGGTCACGCTCGTCTACGCCTTCGACGGCCTGTTCACCAAGCCGTTCGGCGAGATCGCCGGCAGCGTGAAAGAACGCACCGGCCTCACCGTCGATCTTCAACTGGCTGGAAACTCCTACGAAGACAGCCTCGCCCGCTTGCAGAACGACCGGACGGCGGGAACCCCGCCGGACATCACCATGATCGGGCTCAATCAGGTCCGCATGCTCGTCGAAGCCGGTGCCGCCGTCCCTCTCGGTCAGTTCACCAGCGGTGACAGGGAGTTCGACCTGCGGCAGTACAGCGACGAGATGCTCGACCTCACCACCGTCGGCGGCAAGCTCTACGGCATGCCGAACGCGGTCTCGATGCTGGTGATGTACTACAACGCCGATCTGTTCACCGCGGCCGGCCTCGACCCCGGCAAGCCGCCGCGGACATGGGACGAGGTCAAGACCGCCGCTCGCGCGATCGTCGACTCCCATACCGCCAAATACGGTCACTGGTCGGACTTCGAGAGCGTGTGGTCGTTCGAGAACTTCCTCCGCTCCAACGGCGGCTCCATGATGAACGACGCCGAGACGGCCGTCACCTTCAACAAGGACCCGGGCGTCAAGGTGCTCGAGTTCTGGCGGGGGATGGTCGAAGCGGGCCTCATGCCCGCGTACGGCACCGACGACGGGCGGGAGGCGTTCTTCCGGGGTGACGTCGCGATGGCGATCGATTCGAGCGCGCAGGTCGCGAACTACGAACGCACCTCCGGGTTCGACCTGCGCACCGCCGAACTGCCCATTCCGACCAGCGGGGACCGGCAGGCGCCCGGCGGCGGGAACGCTCTAGTGATCACCGCGACCGCCCCCGAACGTCAGAAGCTGGCGTGGAAGGCGCTCAAGGCCTTCGTCGGCCCGGCGGGATCCACGACCACCACGAAAGCGACCGGTTACCTGCCCGTCAACCACTACGCCGCCGAAAGCGACGAGTACCTCGCGAAATTCTTGAAGAGCAGCCCCACCCGCACCGCGGCGCTCAAGCAGAGCACGGACCTGGTCCGCTGGTTCAGCTGGCCCGGGAAGCGCGGTCCGGAGATCGCCAAGGAGCTCCAGAACGGCATCTACCGGGCGGTCACCGGTGAAAAGTCTCCCCAGGACGCGCTGAACGAGGCCGCCGACGCCGCGAAGGGACTCCTGTCATGACCACCCTCGGCGATTACCCGCCCGCGGCCGACGCCATGCGGGAGGAGCCGGCTGTGGCCGAGCCGGCCGGTGTCACCATCCGCCAGGTCAGCAAACGCTACGGATCCGGTACGCTCGCGCTCCACCGGATCGACCTCGACTGCCTGCCCGGGGAGATCACCGTCCTCGTCGGCCCCTCCGGTTGCGGAAAGACCACCCTGCTGCGTGGCATCGCCGGGCTCGAACAACCCACAGGCGGTTCCATCCACGTCGCCGGACGAGACGTCACCACGATGGAACCGCAACGTCGGGGCGTGGCGATGGTCTTTCAGAACTACGCGCTCTACCCGGACAAGACCGCCCATGACAACATCGCCTTCCCGCTGAAGATGGCACGCGTGCCGAAACAAGAACGCCGCGGCCGGGTCGAGGCGGTCGCGCGGCTGCTGCGCCTCGAGGCGCTCCTCGAGCGGAAACCGGCCGAGCTCTCCGGGGGACAGCGCCAACGAGTCGGCATCGGCCGGGCCCTGGTGCGCGGCCCGCGGGTCCTCCTCATGGACGAACCGCTGAGCAACCTGGACGCGCAACTACGCGTCGACATGCGAGCGGAGCTCCTCGCCCTGCAGCGGGATCTGGGCACCACCATGGTCTATGTCACCCACGATCAAGTCGAAGCACTCACCCTCGGCTGCAGAGTCGTCGTCATGAACGGCGGAAGGATCGCCCAGAACGGAACCCCCGACCAGGTCTACAACCGGCCCGAGAACGCGTTCGTCGCATCATTCCTCGGCGGAATGAACCTCATCGACGGACACGTCGAGGAAGGCCGGTTCCGCTCCGGTGACAACACCGTGGCCTTGCCACAGCGGCTGCGATCGTTCGAAGGGCAGCGCATCACGCTCGGCATCCGCCCCGAGTCGCTCACGCGTGGCGACGGAGGACCGGACGCCCTCACCGTGACAGGCCGCGTGGCGCTCAGCGAGATGCTCGGCCACGATCACATGGTCCACATCGGCGGGCTCTCCGCACCGCTGCGCGTACGAGAGCGATATGGCCCCCGCGCGGGTGAGAGCGCCACCGTCCACGCGCGACCAGACGACATCCACATCTTCCTGCCCGACGACGAAGGCAAGCGAGCAGACCTCTCATGACCGCACCCGCCCGTGTCACCGTCCTCGGCGCCGGCATCCTCGGAGCCGCCACCGCACACCATCTGGCTCGCCAGGGCGCGCACGTCACCCTCATCGACGCGGACACGCGCGATGCTCGGTCGACGACGGCGTCTTTCGCGTGTGTGAACGGCAGCGCGAAGAGCGACCCTGACCTCTGCGCCCTCAACGACCGCGCCGTCGAAGAGTACCGCCGCATCGCCCACACCCTCGGAGCAGCCGCCGTCCGATTCACCGGCCAGCACTTCGTCGCCACCGGCCCAGACTCCCTGCGCATCGCCGAGCGGCGAGTCAACGCCGCCTGCTCCCGCGGATACGGCGGAGAGATCCTCCCCGTCGGCGCGTTCCGCGAACGCGAACCCCACCTGCGCCTGGACACGCCACCACTCGCGGTCGCGTGGTTCCCCGCCGACGGATGGGCTGACCCGGAAGCCCTCCGCGCGCACTTCCTCACCGGCCTCACCATGCAGCACCGCAAAGCCATCGCGATCAGCCCAAGCGGATCAGGCCGCCTTCAGATCACCTTCGCTGACGGAGACCGAACCGACACCGACCGCGTCGTCGACGCCACGGGCGCCGGAGCCGCCGACATCGAACTCCCCGTATCGCGTCCGCCCCTTCACGTCACGTCCGGGTTCGTCGTGGCAACGGACACCGACAGAGATCTTGTGACCACCGTCGTCCGCACCCCGCAGCTCGGCATCCGCCCTGATGGGCCCCGTCGTGCCCTTCTGCACAGCCACGAGATTGATCGCCTCTTCGACCACGACCGGACCACGGCCGAACTCGCCGCCGAAACCCTCCTCGACCGAGCCCGACGCATGTTCCCGGACGCCGGTCACATCACACCACGACGAATCACCCGAGGCCCACGACCGACACCAGCCGACGGCAAGCCCGCCGTAGGCGAAAGCGCGATTCTCCCCGGCTACTACGAACTCTCCGCGCACAGCGGGATCACCCTCGCCCCGCTCCTGGGCCGACTGCTCGCCACGGAGATCCTCACCGAGTTCCGTGACCCCATCCTCTCCCCATTCCGGCCAGACTGGGGCCTGTCCGGAAATGTCACCCGAAGCGTGGATGGAGCAAGGTAGATCATCCCATGTTGGAGACCCGCGCCAGCCGATCTACCCGGCCTGGACCTCCTATGGCTTCGGTGAGCCGCCACCCTGACCAGTCCTGCAAACCAATCGGGCGATATGCGAAGAGTTAGCTATCAGTTTCAGTATGTAGCCCTGGGCAAGCTGAACACCGGCCTGACCCAGGGCAGCGCCGGCGGAGTGCGGATCATCACCCGGGGCGGTAAACCGTGGGTCCAAGCTCGACAAGCTGCCCGAGCCGAAGAACCTCGGCAAACTGAAGGCCGAAGTCCAGCGCCGGTGGGGCACCATCGACCTGCTCGACGTCCTCAAGGACACCGCCTTCCTCATCGACGCCTTCACATCGGTGGCAACCCGGGAGGTGCTGGACAAGCAGACGCTGAACCGCCGACTGCTGCTCGTACGCTTCGCGCTCGCACGAACATGGGAATCCGGCAGATGGCCGCGACCGGCGACCACGGCCAGGACGAGGCCGCGCTGCGGCACGTGCGCGCGACCTACCTCACCCGTCAGAACCTGCGGGCGGCGATCGTCGCGGTGGTCAACGCCACCCTGGAGGCCCGCGAGCCGAGCTGGTGGGGCGAGGCGACCAGCACCGCCTCGGACTCCAAGCGGTTCGCCTCCTGGGACTCCAATCTGATGACCGAGTTCCACGCCCGGTACGGCGGTCACGGCGTCATGATCTACTGGCACGTCGACAAGGGCCGGTTGTGCAGCTACTCGCAACTGAAGTCGTGTTCCTCCTCCGAGGTCGCGGCGATGATCGAGGGCCTGCTGCGCACCGCACCAACGCCGAGATCGAGGCGAACCACACCGACACCCACGGCGCCACCACCGTCGGGTTCGCCTTCACCGAACTGCTGGGCTGCAAGCTGCTGCCCCGGATGAAGAACATCGGCGCGATCGAGTTGTACAGGCCCGAAGCCGCTCCGGCCGCGTGGCCAAAGATGGACAAGATCCTCAAGAAACGGCCGATCGACTGGGACCTCATCGCCCGCGATGATGACCAGATGATCAAGTACGGGACGGCGCTGCAACTGCGCACGGCGGAAACCGAGCAGGTGCTGCGCTGTTTCACGAAGGGCAACGGTCCCAAGCATCCGGTCTGCCTGGCGCTGGAAGAGCTCGGCCGGGTCGTGCGCACGATCTTCGCCTGCGACTATCTCGCCGATGAGCAGCTGCGCCGGAGATCAACAGCGGGTTGCCGGTCGTGGAGAATTGGAACAGCGCCAACGACAAGATCTTCTACGGCCGCGAGGGCGTTCTGACCGGGGCCCGACCGTGAGCACGCCGAGGTGTCCATGCCCACCTTGCACCTGCTGCAGTCCTCGCTGGTGTTCATTAACACCCAGCTCCTACAGGCCGTTCTGCGAGATCCGCAGTGGGACTCACCGCGGCGTGCGCGGGACCTGCGGCGGGACTGTGCAGTGTCGGTCAGCAGCAGATCTTCAGGTAGTCCTGCAGGTCGACGAGGATGCGGGCGACGCTGTCGCGGTCGCCCCCGATACAGCGCCTCGTTGCCGCCGCGGCTGATGACGTCGTGGTTTCCCTAATGTGGTCGGCCTTGCCTGCCGGGTTTATCGCTGGAGGGTCTGGCTGCGGCCGATGATGTCCAGGACGGCGTTCCTGATCTGGCGGAAGGCGGCGGTGGTGTCGTCGGCAGCAGCGGTGACGGCTTGGTCGGCGGGTGCGACCGCGGGTTCGAGGAGCAGGGCCACGGTGTCGGCGAGGACTTCGCCGGGGTCGCCGGCGCTGGGCGGGGCGGACCCGGAGTCGGACATGGTGGTGTTGAAGCCGATGAGCACGGCGTGCATGGCGTAGGACTGGTCGGCCAGTGGGCGGTCCTGGCGGAGCAGTCCATGCCGGCGCAGGATCGGCATGACCGCCTGGCACATCGCGCTGGGCTGAGTGCGCTCGAACAGATCGCGGTCGCCGGCCTGCTCGATGAGCAGCCGCAGCAGGTCGGCGTCCTTGGTGGTGAGGCGGCGTGCCAGTGGGGAGCGAAGCCCGGTGCGGATCAGTAGCGGGGCCAGGTGGCGCGGTTGTACGGCGGTGGGGTCGGCGGTGATGCGGGCGATGATCGCCTCCAGGAAGGCCAGCAGTTCGCGGGCGAACAGGCCAAGGATGAGGTCTTCTTTGGTGGGCCAGTACAGGTAGACGGTGCCCTTGCCGACCCCTGCCGCCGCGGCGATCTCGCTGACGGTGACCTTGCGCACGCCGTGATCGGTCACCAGCTCGCGGGCGCTGTCCAGAATGCGGGCGGCTTTGTGCGAGTGGTGTTCGATCAGCTGGCTCACCGTGCTGTCCTCCGTTTCGTGCTGTCGAGTTTCCGCTGCAGTATGTGCGGGACCGATCAGAGGGCGGCGACGTCGAGGTTCTTGGCCCGCATGTCCTTGTTGTTGAACATTCTCCTGCCCATGGCCTTGCCGACGCCCGGCATCCGCATCAGGCGCATCATCCCAGCTCTCAGGAGCTGCTCCTTACGATCATGCGGGGTGAAGATACGCCGTCCGGGCAAGGCGCTTTCCTGCTGCAGGTGGATGAACGGCCTCATCCGTTCCTCCCAGGCTCGCAACGCCGCGGGCAGGTCTCCGGGGTGGCGTTGGAGCATGGTGCCCAGCAGTTCGCCGCCGGCCATGCCGCTGGAGGCGCCCATGCCCGCGTACAGAGTGACGCACCAGGCGGAGTCGCCGATCAGGACGACACGGCCACGGTGCCAGAGGGGCATCTTGACCTGCTGTACCGAGTCGAATAGCGCGTCGGCTGCCTGCTCGTAACGCGTCAGCAGCCCTTCCAGCAGGGGGCCGGTGGGTTCGGGGCCATAGGCGGCGCGGATGGACTCGATCGGCGGGCGGCGGAATTCGGCGTCGATGTCGCCGGTACGGTAGGAGAACAGCAGGCTTGGGGCGTGATCGGCGAACGGGAAGGCCCACACCGAGCGGCCCGGCTCGGCCAGGACCAGGCCCTCGTGCAGGCCGAAGCCGTCGACCGGGCCGTCCAGCACGGTGGCGCCGACCATGTAGTTCAGCGGGTGCAGGTACTCCTCCTCGGGGCCGAAGACGAGCCTGCGCACCGTCGAGCGCATGCCATCGGTGCCGATCACCAGGTCGAAGCGCTCGGTCACGGTGGTGTCGGAGGCGATGTCGTGCAGCGTCACCTCGGCTGCGGCGTCGTCCTGGGTGATGCGGGTGGGTACGGTGGAGTAGCGGATCTCCACATCGTCCGGCAGCGCTGTGAACAAACCTCGCTCCACATCGCCGCGCAGCAGCGGCCGGGGGCCAGCGGCCATGGCGAAGGGGTTCATGCCGGGACGGCGGTGCCCCGCGCGGTCCACCTCGTAGCTGGTGACATGGGGACCGCTGCGGTCGCCGATGGCCTCCAGCACGCCCAGCCGCCGGGCCGAGGCGATGCCGGACCCGAACAGCGCGATGAAGTATCCGCCGGCGCGGCGGGCGGGCGCCCGTTCCACTACTACCGGCTCCCAGCCGATCTGGTGCAGCCGCAATGCGGTCGCGATGCCGGCGATCCCCAGCCCGACCACCAGCGCCCGGCCGGCTTTGCCGTGGTTGGTCATGACGACTCCCTTTGTAGGCTTCCAGATCATGTTAGCCGACGTACTGACCATATCGGTTCTTTTGGTCAGTACGTCAACAGGCCGTGGTGGTGCCGATGGCGAAGCCGGCCGCCGGCGATCCCGTCGACGTGGCCGCACCGGGTTCCGGCACCACTCGGCGGCGGTACGAGCAGATGATCATCGAGGCCGCGGTCCAGGCTGGGCGGGACGCAGTTGTGGGGCACCCGGAATTGTTCACCCCCTTCTGTGTGTGCCCGGGAGGACACCCCGAAGGCGAACGCCGAGTTGCTGCCGCCGTCTGCCCCCGAGTGCGGACCTTCGTCGAGATCAGCACAGTCGTCGGGGCGGGGCACGGTGACCGTGCCCGCCCCGACTGCGTGGACCGTGCTCGCGACCGTCGTCAAGCAGGTACGTCGAGTACCGTGCCCGCGCCGACCGTCAGGCCGCCCTCGCGGATCGCGAAGCCGAGGCCCGGCTCCAGAGCGACGGCCTTGCCCAGCTCGACCCGTACCTCGACCGTGTCGCCCGGCTGGGCGGGGTCGTCCAGGAGGAGCCGGCCGGGTACGTCGGTGGTGCGCAGGTAGAACTGCGGCCGGTAGCCGGACGCGATCGGCCGGCGCCGTCCGCCCTCCTCCGGCGTGAGGAGGTAGATCCGGGCGGTGAACGACCGGCGGGCCCGCTGGCTGCCGGGCGCGGCCAGGACCATGCCCCGCCGCACCTGGTCGCGGCGGACACCGCGCAGCAGCACGGCGGCGTTGTCACCCGCCTCACCCCGCTCCATCGTCTTCCCGAACGTCTCCACCCCGGTCACTACGGCGGTGAAGCCGGCGTCGGCAGCGGACTCGAACCCGACGACGCCCACCGAGTCGCCCACCCGGACCGCGCCACGCTCGATGGCGCCCGTGACGACCGTGCCCCGGCCGGTGACCGTGAGCACGTTCTCCACCGGCATCAGGAACGGCGCGTCCACGTACCGGACCGGCACCGGGATGTGGTCGTCGACCGCCTGGAGCAGCGCGCCGATGGACGCCGTCCACTCGGGGTCGCCCTCCAGCGCCCGCAAACCGGAGACCCGGACCATCGGGACGTCCCGGTAGCCGTGCTCGGCGAGCAGGTCGTGCAGCTCCAGTTCGACCAGGTCGGTCAGCTCCGGGTCGGCGCCGTCGGCCTTGTTGACCGCGACGACCAGGTGCTCGACGCCGACCCGCCGGGCGAGCAGCACGTGCTCCCTGGTCTGCGGCATGATGCCGTCCTGCGCGGACACGACGAGGATCGCGCCGTCGAGCTGCGCCGCCCCCGTGATCATGTTCTTCACGTAGTCGGCGTGGCCCGGCATGTCCACGTGGGCGTAGTGCCTGGTGTCGGTCTCGTACTCGACGTGCGAGATGTTGATCGTGATGCCGCGCACGGCCTCCTCGGGCGTGCGGTCGATCCGCTCGAACGGCGTGTACGTCGCCTGGCCCCGCTGCGCGAGCACCTTGGTGATCGCGGCGGTCAGCGTGGTCTTGCCGTGGTCGACGTGGCCCATCGTGCCGATGTTGAGATGCGGCTTGTTACGGATATAGGCCTGCTTGGCCATGATTCTTTCCTCTTGAGTCCTGGATGTGCTGTGACCCGCACGGGCCGACTACCTCCCCCCGCCGGGTCACTTCAGGACTTACGGGAAGAGGTCAGCGCTCCAGGCCGTCGCAGGCACGCTCGAACGCGCCCGCGTTGGCGGGCGTCGCGAGGTGATCGTGCCTGAACATGAGGACCATAGTGAGGCGCTCAGCACCGCCACGCAACGCAATATTCCCGGGAGGCGGCAGGGCGGTATGCCGTAAGGCGGCCTCACCTGTGGTGACCAGGTAAAACACCTCATAGAGTGGGTGGCGTGAGCAGGCTGACCAGCTCTCGCCGGCCGGGCACGCGAAGGCCGGCCACACCGCGGGTCGACTACGCGGCGCTGTTCGCCGTGACGCCGGCCCCATGCCTGGTGCTGGACCCGGATCTGATGATCGTCGATGTGAACGGCGCCTACCTGCGCGCGACCGGCCGCACCGCCGAGGACCTGATCGGGAAGCACATCTTCACCGCTTTCCCCGACAACCCCGAGGATCCCCACGCCAGCGGCGTGAAGAACCTGAGCGCCTCGCTGCACCGGGTGCTGGCCTACCGGGTGCCGGACACGATGGCGCTGCAGAAGTACGACATTCCCCTCGCCGGCTGTCCTGGAGCGTTCGAGGAGCGCTGGTGGTCTCCGATCAACACCCCCGTCCTGGCACCGGACGGGACGCTGTCGTGGATCATCCACCGGGTCGAGGACGTGACGGAGTTCGTCCGCTCCTTCGGCCCGCGGCGGCCCACCACCCGCCGCTCACCGGGGCGTGCCGAGATGGAGGCCGAACTGTACGGCAGGGCACAGGAACTCCAGCGGCTGAACGAGGAACTCCGCCTGGCCCACACCCGTGAACACCACGTCGCGCTCGCCTTGCAGGAGGCCATGCTGCGCTGCCCCGACCTCGACCTGCACCCCGAGATCGAGGTGCGCTACCTGCCCGCGGTGGAGACGCTGAACGTCTGCGGCGACTGGTACGACGTCGTCGACCTGCCGGACGGCTGCTTCGCCGTCGCGGTCGGTGACGTCGTCGGGCACGGCCTGGAAGCGGCCACCTCCATGGGGATGCTGCGCAGCGCGCTCAGCGCCTCGATCCGCGCCGTGAAGGAGCCGGCCCCGGCGCTGGAAGTGCTCGGCTTGTACGCCCGTTCGCTCGAAGGGGCGCTGGCCACCACGGCGGTCAAGGCCGTGATCGACACCAGGAGGCGCCGCATCACCTACAGCAGCGCCGGCCATCCGCCACCCGTCCTGTGCCATCTGGGCAACGCCTGTACGCTGCTGGACCAGGCCACCGACCCGCCGCTGGGCGCTCGCCCCGAACACGTCACCCGCCCCCAGGCCGAGCTGTCCTACGCACCCGGCGACACCCTCGTCCTGTACACCGACGGTCTCATCGAACGCCGCGACCGGGACATCGACGTCGGCTTGGCCCGGCTGACCGACGTACTCGCCCGATCCGGTGGGCTCGACCCAGGACTCCTCGCCGACGCCCTCCTGGCGGGCATGGACGTCAGCAGCGGCGCCCGCGACGACATCGCCCTGCTCGTCGTCCGCCTGTAAAGGGCGCATCCCGGAAGATCCGGTTTACCCGACTGGCTCACTTGATCTGACATTTCCCGCTATGGTGCCGAAGATCCCTACCCTTGTCACAGGAGCTCCATGGCGCACGTCGAACCCCTCCGGGAGGGCGACCCCACTGCCATGGGTCCCTACCAGCTGTTCGGGCGTCTGGGCGCGGGCGGTCAAGGTGTGGTCTATCTGGGCCAGGGGCCCGATGGCCGGCCGGTCGCGGTCAAAGTGCTGCGCGAGGGACTCGCCAACGAGCGCTTCGCCAAGGAGATCGACGCGGCGCGCCGGGTGGAGCCGTTCTGCATCGCCCAGGTGCTCGATGCCTCGCTGGGCGCCCGGCCGTACATCGTGACCGAGTATGTCGAGGGCCCTTCACTCCAGCAGGCGGGCCGCCACGTCGGCGCCGACCTGCAGCGGCTCGCCGTGGCGACCGCGACCGCGCTGGCGGCCATTCATCAGGCGGGCATCGTTCATCGCGATTTCAAGCCCGCCAACGTGCTGCTCGGGCAGGGTGGCCCCCGGGTGATCGACTTCGGGATCGCCCGGTCCGTCGAGTCGGGGCTGACGGCTACCAGCAGCATCGTGGGGACGCCCGCGTACATGGCGCCCGAGCAGCTCGCCGGCGAGGGGATCGGGCCGGCGGTCGACGTGTTCGCGTGGGCGTCGGTGATCGTGTTCGCCGCCACCGGGGCGCCTCCGTTCGGTGAGGATTCACTGCCCGCGGTGATCAACCGGATCCTGCACAACGAGCCGCAGCTCGGCGATCTTCCGCAACCGTTGCGCGCGATCGTGCTGGGGTGCCTGGCCAAGGATCCGGCGCGCCGGCCGGCCATGCGGGACGTGTTGCTGCAGCTCCTGGGCGGAGCCGCCCCCAGGCCCCCGGACGGTCCTGGGCGTCTGGACGGTCCCGACGGCCGCGGTCCGGCCACGGTGCCCGGGCGGCGGCACGGGACCAGGACGGCGCTCGTCGCGGGCGTCTCGGGCGTGGGGGCGCTGGCAGTCGCGGGCGCCGTCGCCTGGGGCGCCACGAGCGTCTGGGATCTCCGGGAATCGGGGCCGAGTACGCGGTCACTGGCGTTCACCGCCACCGGGACGCCCACCCCGGCGAAGACGAAAACGCGCCAGCACCCGAAGACCAAGAGCCCGGCGAACACGACGAAGCCGACCGTGAAACAGACCCCGAAGCCGACGCGGACCGTGAAACCGACACAGACCGTGAAACCAACAAAGACCGCCCCCAAACCCACGACCTCGTCGTCGAAATCGTCATCGGGCAGCGGTTCCTTCCGGATCGTGTGGGTGCGAGTCATCGGTCCCAGTCACGCCGACTCCCCGGACTGCGTGTACAACCATGGCAACATCTCCGGCCTGGTCGAGGGGACCAAACTGGCCACCGACTTCCGCTACGAATGGGTCCTGGACGGGCGGGTGGTGTCGCGCTCTGAGAGCGTCATCGCCGAATCCCACACCCAGACGGTCATCGGCCCGCTCGTGCAGACGGACGGCACCCACCGGGTCACCCTCCGCCTCACCTCCCCCCAGGCGGTGTCGAAGGCCTTCTCCTTCACCATCTGCCCGAGCGACGACTGATGACCCCGCTGCTGCCAGAAGATCCCCAGGTCGTGGGGCCGTACCGGCTGTCCGGGCGTCTGGGCGCGGGCGGTCAGGGGGTGGTCTACCTCGGCCAGGGTCCCGACGGGCGGCCGGTCGCGGTCAAGCTGCTGGCGGACGGCCTGGCCGGTGATCACCGCTTCGCCAAGGAGATCGACGCGGCGCGCCGGGTGGAGCCGTTCTGCGTCGCTCAGGTGCTCGATGCCTCGCTGGGCGGCCGGCCGTACATCGTGACCGAGTATGTCGAGGGCCCTTCGCTGCAGGAGGCCGGCCGCCATGTCGGCGCCGACCTGCAGCGGCTCGCGGTGGCGACCGCGACCGCGCTGGCGGCGATCCACCGGGCCGGGGTGGTGCATCGCGATTTCAAGCCCGCCAACGTGCTGCTCGGCAGGGACGGGCCGCGGGTCATCGACTTCGGGATCGCCCGCGCGGCCGGCCATTCGCTGACGGTGACGAGCAGCATCGTCGGCACGCCCGCGTACATGGCGCCCGAGCAGCTCGCGGGCGCCCCGCTCGGTCCCGCGGTGGACGTCTTCGCGTGGGCGTCGGTGATCGTGTTCGCCGCGACAGGAAGCCCGCCGTTCGGCAACGACTCGCTGCCCGCGGTGTTCCGCCGCATCCTCCACGACGAGCCGTATCTGGGGGACCTGCCGGGTCCGCTGCGCCCGATCGTACTGTCCTGCCTGGCCAAGGACCCCGCCGCCCGGCCCGCCATGCAGGACGTCCTGCTCCGGCTCATCGGCGCCCCGCCCACCGGTACGGCGGGCCACCTGACGGGCCATCGAGGCGGTACGGCGGGCGACCTGACGGGCCGTCGAGCCGGTACGGCGGGTCCTCCCGTGAGCAGCCCGCGCTGGAAGGCGCTGCTGGCGGGCGCCGGGGCACTGGCGGTGTCCGGCGCGCTGGTGGCCGGGGCGATCATGTTGCTGCCCGGCACGACGACGCCGACGGCCGCCCCCCTCCCGTCAGCCACGGAACAGCAGGCCACCACGCTTCCCAGTCCGTCGGCCAAGAAACAGGGCACCGACAAGACACCCAGCCCGCCGGTCAAGAAGTCGCGCCCCACCCGGACCGGCGACTCGAAGCCCACCAGCTCCGTCTCGAGGCAGCCGACGCCCAAACCCACGACCTCCCCGCGGAGAACCACAACTCCGACCAAGACCGCGGCCGCGGGGACTGTACGCCTGGCGTCGCTGACCCTGGACGGGCAGCAGACCGGACCGAACTGCTACTCGCCCAGCCTCTTCCCCGTCGCCTTGCTCAAGGGCCCGTCGGGCAAGCAGATCGAGTACGGCTACCGCTGGGTCGTGGACGGCCAGGACGAGGGATGGAAGACGGACTGGGTGACCGGTACGACCAAGAACCGGCGCAACCCCTTCGGCGCCTTCGAGCCAGGTCGGCACACGATCGTCTTCCACTTGCTGACACCCTCGAAGGACAGGCAGAGCGTGTCGTTCACGGTGTGCGAGCGGTTGTCCTAGGCGAGAGTCCCCGGGCCGGTGGTTCGCGTCACGCGGTCGTTGGTGTTTCGCACAACGGGAGCGGTGGCCTTCGTCGGATGTGCCGAAGATGCCGTGACCCGGCCGGACCTACCGTACGGTCATGCCACGCCTCGTCCTCGACGACCTCTACCGCATCGCGGTCCCATCCGACCCGAGGCTGCGCCCCGATGGCGGCGCCGTCGCCTACACGCTCACCACCGCCGACCGCGACTCCGACCAGAACCAGGCCGAGATCTGGCTCGCCGCCCCCGGATCCGAGCCGCGCCGGCTCGCCTCCGGGAGCGCGGCGCGCTGGTCGCCCGACGGCCGGCAGCTCGCCTTCCTGCGTCCGGTCGACGGGCGCGCGCAGATCCACCTGCTGCCGATGGACGGCGGCGAGCCGCGCCCGCTCACCTCGGCGCCGCTCGGTGCCGGTGCGCCCGTGTGGTCGCCGGACGGCAGCCGGATCGCCTACAGCGGACCGTACGGAGACCTCGACCCCCACGCGCCGGTCGTGGCCGACATCCTGGAGTACAAGGCCGACGGCACCGGGCTGCTGCGCGGCCTGACCACGCAGCTGTTCGTGGTGGAGGTGGCGACGGGCGACACCGTTCAGGTGACCGAGGGCGGGTTCCACGCGGGCGAGCCGTCGTGGTCGCCGGACGGGCGGCGGCTGGCGTTCGCGGCGAGCATGGCGCCCGACCGTGACCTGGTGGTGGAGAGCGCGGTGTACGAGGTGGACGCCACCGGGCCGACGCCGGGCAAACCGGAGCGCCTCACCGGGCCGGACGTCATCTGCACCGGCGCCTGGTGGCTCACCGCCCCCGACGGCGACGGCACTCCCGACCCCGGCTCCGACCGCGACGGCCAGGGCCAGTGCGCCCGGCTGGTGGTGGCCGGGCTGCGCGAGGCCATCGGCCACACCCGCCTGTACACGCTCGGCCCTGACACCCTCGACGAGGTGGAGACCGGGCTCGACCGTAACGTCATGACCGGCGCCCCCGGTTATCCCGGTGCTGTCCCCGCGCTGCTGGGCGACGACCTGCTGTTCTGCGCCCGCGACCAAGGCCGCACGCACCTGTACCGCCTGCCGGGCGAGCCGCTGGTCGGGGAGGCTGGGGAAGCCGGGAAGTCAGAGGAGACAGGTGAGGCCGGGAAGGCCGTGAAGATCGTCGGCAACGACTTCACGGTGTCCGGCGTGTCCGTGGCTGCCGGCCGGGTCGCCTGGGTCGCCTCCTCCCCGCTCAGCGCCGGCGACGTCTATCTCGACGGCGAGCCCCTCACCCACCACGCCCTCCCGGACGTCGACCTCTTCATCCCGCGCCCCCGTACCTTCACCGCCCCCGACGGCACCACCATCGAGGGCTTCGTGCTGCGCGACGAGACCCGTACCACCCCCGGCCCGCTGCTGCTCGACGTGCACGGCGGCCCGCACAACGCGTGGTCGCCCGCCTTCGACGGCGCCCACCTCTACCACCAGCGGCTCGCCGCCGACGGCTGGACCATCCTGCTGGTCAACCCGCGCGCCAGCGACGGGTACGGCGAGGACTTCTTCACCGCCACCATCGGCGCCTGGGGGCTGGCCGACGAGCAGGACTTCCTCGCGGCCGTGGACGACCTGGTGGCGGAGGGCGTCGCCGATCCTGATCGGCTGGCCGTCGCCGGTTACAGCTACGGTGGCTACATGGCGTGCTGGCTGTCGACCAGGACCGGCAGGTTCAAGGCGGCCATCCCCGGCGGCTGCGTCAGCGACCTCGCCAGCATGGCGGGCACGTCCGACCTCGGATCCCTCATCAAGGCGTACGAATGCCGGGGCGACCTCCAGGCCCAGTCACCGATCGCCCAGGTGGCCCGCGTCACCACCCCCACCCTGCTCCTGCACGGCGACAGCGACGACCGCTGTCCGGTCGGCCAGGCCGAGCAGTGGTTCGCCGCGCTGCGCGAGCAGGGGGTGCCGGTCCGGCTGGTCCGCTATCCGGACGCCTCGCACCTGTTCATTCTCAACGGGCGCCCCTCACACCGGTACGACTTCAACGAGAGGATCATCACGTGGCTGGAGCAATGGGTCACCGGCTCGCCGAGCTGATCGCCGAGCACGAGGTTCCGGGGGCCGCGCTGGCCTACCTGCACCGGGGTGAGGTGCACGAGTTCGCGGCGGGGACGCTCAACAAGGACACCGGTGTCGAGGCGACACCCGACTCGCTGTTCCAGATCGGCTCCGTCACCAAGGTGTGGACCGCGACCCTGCTCATGCGGCAGATCGAGCGCGGCCGGCTGACGCTCGACACGCCGGTGGCCGAGGTGCTGCCCGAGTTCAGGGTGGCGGATCCGGAGGTCTCCAAGACCGTCACGGTCAGGCACCTGCTCTCCCACACCAGCGGCATCGACGGCGACCTCTTCCTCGACACCGGGCGCGGCGACGACTGCGTGGAGAAATACGTCGCGGCCTGCGCCGACCTGGCCCAGAACCACCCGCTCGGCGCCACCCAGTCCTACTGCAACTCCGGCTTCACCATCGCCGGCCGGATCCTGGAGAAGCTCGAGGGCAAGCGCTGGGACGACGTGCTGCGCGAGCAGATCGTCGAACCGCTCGGCCTCACCCACACCTGGACCCTTCCGGAGGACGTGCTGCGCTTCCGCGCCGCCATGGGCCACGTCGACGGCGCGACCGCCCCCGTCTGGGGCCTCATGCGCTCGGCCGGGCCCGCCGGGCTCATCTGCGCCCGGCCCGCCGACGTGGTCGCGTTCGCCCGCGCCCACCTCGAAGGCGGCCTTCTGGACGACCCGCGCGCCATGTGGGAGCCGCAGGTCGACATCCCCAACCCGTACGCGCTGGGCAGGCAGTGGGGCATCGGCTGGATCCTCGACGAATGGGACGGTCACCAGGTCATCTCCCACGGCGGCAACACCATCGGCCAGCACGCCATGCTCTGGGCCGTACCGGACACCGGCACGATCGTGTGCGTCACCGCCAACGGCGGGCACAGCGGCGCGTTCACGCACGCCGTGGCCACCGACCTGTTCGCCGAGCTGGACGGCCTGTCCGTGCCGCCCAGGCTCGGGCCGCCAGAGACGCCCGTCCAGGTCGACGTCGACGGCTACGTGGGCGTCTATGAGCGGGCCGGGTTCCGCGCCACGCTGAGCGTCCGCGACGGCGAGCTGTGGATCCTCGGCGAGGCCACCGGCGCTCTGGCCGCGCTCCAGCCGCCGATGGAGATGAAGCTCGTCCCCGTGGACGAGGTCACCTTCGTCTGCCGCCGGGAGGAGGACCCGGACTGGATGTCCGCCGTGTTCTACCGGCTCGAGGACGGCTCGCCGTACATCCACCTGGGAGCGCGCGCCACTCCGAAGATCAGCTGAACATGACGGACCACGGTGAGCGGGCGGACGGCCGCCCGCTCACTCGCTCCGGACCGAACAACGGCTCCGGACCGAACAACGGCTTCGGGCCGGACTACGGTGAGTGGATGAACGACCGCCCGCGCGCCAGCCTAGGACGGATCCTGAACGACCTCGGCAGCACCGTGATCGACGTGGCCGCCTCGCCGGGCGACCTCGACGCCGAGGTGACCGGGGTGCACATCTTCGATCCGCTCGACGAGCTGTTCGTCCCGCCGGGCGGCATCCTGCTGGCGGTCGGCGTGCAGGGCACGGCGGAGATCTGCTCGCTGCTCACGCGGGCCCCGGCGGCGGCCGGCGTGGTGGTCAAGCTGCCCGTGGACGCTGACGAGCAGGTGCGCGCGACCGTGCTGGAGACCGGGGTGGCCGTGCTCGGACTCACCAGGGCCGCCTCCTGGGCCCAGGTCGCCGCCCTGCTGCGCTCCCTGCTGGCGGAGGGCGACCTGGCCGGGCCGGGGGAGGAGCCGCAGGGCGACCTGTTCTCGCTGGCCAACGCGGTCTGCGCGCTGCTCGACGCGCCTGTCACGATCGAGGACAGGTCCGCGCGGGTGCTGGCCTACTCCGAACGGCAGGACGAGGCCGACCAGGGCCGGATCGCCACCGTGCTCGGCCGCCAGGTGCCCGAGCACTACCAGCGGATGCTCGACGAGAACGGCTTCTTCAAGCTGCTCTACCAGAGCCACGAGCCCGTCTACCTCGAACTCGACGGCGACAGCATCAACCGGGCGGCCGTCGCCGTGCGGACGGGTGACGAGATCCTCGGCTCCATCTGGGCCGCCGTCCGCGAGCCGCTCACGCCCCAGCGGCAGCGCGCGCTCGCCGACGCGGCCAAGATCGTCGCCCTGCAGCTGCTGCGCGAGCGTGCCGGCGCCGACACCCAGCGGCGGCTCCGCAGCGACCTGCTGTCCACCGTGCTCGCGGGCGGCGCCGACGCGCCCGAGGCCGCCGCGCGGCTCGGCATCGCCACCGCCCGGCTGTGCGTGCTCGCCGCGCAGCTCGCGCACCCCGCCGACGACGACCCGGCGCGCGCCGAGAGCGACCGGCAGCGCTTCGCCGACGCGCTCGCGCTGCACGTCGGCGCCATCCACCCCAAGGCGGCCGCCGCGCTCGTCGGCTCGGTGACCTACGCCGTGCTGCCGCTGCAGGCGGGCGGTGAGGAGGAGGCGCGGGCCGTACGCGTCGCGGAGAGCTTCCTGGCCAGGGTGGGGCCGCGGCACTCGGCCAGCGTCGGCGTCGGCCGCCTGGCCGCCAGCCTCGCCCACGTCGCCAGGTCCCGCGCGGACGCCGACCGGGCGCTGCGCGTGCTGCTCGCCCGCAGCGCGACGGGCCAGGTCGCCGGCTACACCGCCGTGCACTTCGAGTCGCTGCTGCTCCAGGTCGCCGACGTGGCGGCGGCGGAGGACCAGGCGCCGACCGGCCCCTACCAGCGGCTGCTCGACCACGACGCCGAGCACGGCAGCGACCTGGTCGCCACGCTGCGGGCCTACCTGGACGCGTTCGGCGACGTCAACGCCGCCTCGGCCAGGGTCCACGTACACGCCAACACCTTCCGGTACCGGCTCAAGCGGCTCACCGAGATCAGCGGGCTGGACCTGTCCGACGCCGACGCGCGGCTCACCGTCATGCTCCAGATGCGCATCTTCGGGCGATAGCACCACGCCCGCCGCGCTTTTCGTTACAGCGCACGAAGAACGATCTACGGTCAGCGACCAGGGTGGTGCCTCAGATCCCACTCCCCTGGAGCGCCCCACATGAGAAAACCAGCCGCGCTCGTCGCGCTGGCCCTGCTCGCCGCGGCCTGCGGCGGCACTGCGGGCACAGAAACAGGCACCGGCTCGGGGACGGGCGCGCCGGTCACCGGCGGCACGTTCTCCTTCGCCATCAGCGCCGACCCCGGCGTGCTCGACCCCGCCATGGGCGTGCTGTCGGTCACCAACCAGGTGCTCGCGTTCGCGTACGACACCCTCGTCGGTGTCGGCGCCGACGGCCGGATCGTCCCGGCACTCGCCGAGAAGTGGCAGGTCAAGCCCGACTCGGTGACCTTCACCCTGCGCAAGGACGCGACCTGTTCCGACGGCGCCAAGCTCACCCCCTCCGACGTGGCCGAGAACGTCAACCACATCGCCGACCCCGCCACCAAGTCGCCCATCTACGGCGTTCTCGTGCCTGCCGGGATGAAGGCCAAGGCGGACGACGCGGCGGGCACCGTGACCCTGTCCGCGCCCGAGCCCTTCAGCTTCATCCTGGAGAGTGCCGAGCAGATGTACATCGTGTGCGGCAAGGGCGTCAAGGACCGTTCGCTGCTCGCCCACGCCACCTCCGGCTCCGGCCCCTACCGGCTCACCGAGTCGGTCTCGGGCGACCACTACACCTTCAAGGTCCGCAGGGAGTACGTCTGGGGCCCCGGCGGGGCCACGGCCAAGGAGCTGCCCGAGACGGTCACGCTGAAGGTCGTGCCCAACGAGCAGACCGCCGCCAACCTGCTCGTCGCCGGCACGCTCAACGGCGCCACCTTCTACGGCCCCGACCGCGCCCGCGTGGCGGCCACCCCGGGAGTCGTCAAGAACGTCCTGCCCTACGGGAACGGCCAGTTCTTCTACCACCAGGGTGACGACCGGCCCGCCCACGACCCGGCCGTACGCAAGGCGCTCACCCAGGCCGTCAACCTCAAGGAGCTGTCCGGGATCGCCGCCAGCGGCACCGGCCGGCCCGCCACCGGGCTCGTCCTCGACCCGCGCCCCTGCCAGGGCGACACGGTCACCGGGCACGTGCCCGCCAACGACCCGGCCGCGGCCGCCGCCGCCCTGGACGCGGCGGGGTGGCGAGCCGGCGCCGACGGCGTCAGGGTCAAGGACGGCAAGCGGCTGACGCTGCGCTTCGTCTACCCCACCACCAGGGGATCCGGAGTACAGGCGGCGGCCGAGTACCTGGGCGCCGCCTGGAAGAAGGCCGGCGTCGAGGTGAAGCTGAACGGCATCATCGACGCCAAGCTGGCGGAGTCGCTCAACGTCACCCAGGACTGGGACGCCATCTGGCTGCCGATCGCCGTCACCCTGCCGAGCCAGCTCGTCGGCTTCCTGTCGGGACCGGCCGCGCCCAAGGGCGCCAACTTCGCCCACCTGACCAACACCCGCTACACCTCGCTCATCACGAAAGCCTCGGGAATGCCGGCGGCCGAAGGCTGCAAGCTGTGGCTGGAGGCCGAGTCGGCGCTGTTCGAGAACGCCGACCTGGTCCCGGTCGTGGAGAACACCGTCCTGGCCGCCGGCAAGGGCGGCACGTTCCGCATGATGGCCGGGGGCGTCGTGCCGACCTCGATCCGCCTCACGCAAGGAGGCTGAGTGCGCGAGCTCCAGAAGGCCGGACCCGGCTCGCCGAGCCGGGAGCGGTCGCGCGGGTCGCGGTGGGTGGTGCGGCAGGTCGTACGGTTCGTCGTCTCGCTCGCCGCGCTGCTCGTCGCGTCCTTCGCGATGATCCATCTCATTCCGGGTGATCCGGTACGGGCGTCGCTCGGGCCGGCCGCGCCGATCGAGCTCGTCCGGGCGCGTACGGCGGCGCTAGGGCTCGACCGGTCGATCCCCGAGCAGTTCCTCACGTACACGGGCCACGTGTTGTCCGGAAATTTCGGGACCTCGTTCCTGTCGGGCGAGCCGGTCGTCGAGATCGTCGCCGCCCGGCTCCCCAACACGCTGGCCCTGGCCCTGCTGGCGACCGTGGTGGCGCTGCTGGTGGCGGTGCCGCTCGGCATGTGGGCGGCCGTCCGCACCGAGAACGGCCGCAACCGCGGCACCGAGTACGCCTTCACCACCGTGACAGGCACCGCCGTCGCCGTGCCGGAGTTCCTGTACTCGATCGCGCTGGTGACCGTCTTCGCCGTCGGCCTCGGCGCGTTCCCGCCCGCTGGAAAGGCGGGCGCCGTCTCGTACGTGCTGCCCGTCCTCGCCCTGGCGATCGGCCCGATCGCGATGATCGCCCGCATCTCCCGTGCGGAGACGCTGCGCGAGCTGGGCACCGACTATGTACGGCTGGCGCGCGCCAAACGCCTGCCCGCCGCCCGCCTCTACCTCAGGCACGTGCTGCCCAACACGCTCACCGCCACCCTCACCCTGGGCGGCCTGCTGCTCTCGGCGCTGATCGCGGGCAGCGTGCTGGTCGAGTACGTCTTCGCCTGGCCGGGGCTCGGCCTGAAGATCGTCGAGTCGATCACGCAGAAGGACTATCCGGTCGCCCAGGGCGTCATCCTCGTCTACGGCGCGATCGTGCTCGTCGTGAACCTCGCCGTCGACCTGGCCCTGGCCGCGCTCGACCCCACCTCCAAGATCAGGGAGGCGTGAGTGAAGCCTCGCCCGCCGCGCACACGAGTGAAGGCCGTGCGACCAGGGAGTCCCGCGTGAAGCCCCGCCTGCCGCGCACGCCCGCGGCGGTCGCCGGAGCCGTGCTCGTCGCGGCCATGATCGTGCTGGCCGTCGTCGGGCCGCCCGTCTGGGGCGCGAGCGCCGAGCGCATCGACGCGGCGGCCATCCTCCAGGGCGCGTCCGCCGCCCACCCGCTCGGCACCGACAGCCTGGGCCGCGACCTGCTCGCCAGAGTGCTCGTGGCCGGCCGGTTCTCCCTGGCGCTGGCGCTGGCAGCCACGCTCATCGGCGGTCTGGCCGGGATCGTGCTCGGCGCCCTCCCGTCCGTGCTGCCGGGCCGGCCCGCCCGGCTGATCACCGGATTGGTCAACGCCCTGGTCGCCTTCCCCGGACTGCTGCTGGCCATGTTCACCGCGGTCGTCTCCGGGCTGGGCGCCCGCGGCGCGGTCCTGGGCATCGGGGTGGCCATCGCGCCCGGATTCGCCCGGCTGACCCAGACGCTGGCCGCGACCGTCGCCGGATCCGACTACGTGTCGGCCGCCCGCATGCTCGGCGTGTCCCGCCGCCGGATCCTGACCGGGCACGTGCTGCCCAACATCGCCGAGCCGCTCATCCTGCAGCTCACCCAGGCGCTCGGCGGCGCCCTGCTCGGCCTGGCCGGGATGTCGTTCCTCGGCCTGGGCGTGCAGCCGCCGTCGTTCGACTGGGGCCGGCTGCTGTTCGACGGGTTCGCCCGCATCTACGTCACGCCCGAGGTCGCGCTCGGCCCGGCGGCGGCCATCGCGCTCGCCGGTATCGGGTTCAACCTGCTGGGCGACGCCATGGCCAAGGCCGCCGCCCGTACCGCCGCGGCTGGGAAGGCGTCGGACGCGGCCGTACAGGCCGATCCCGGCGAGCCGGACCCCGGCGCGGTGCTGGAGGTCAGGGACCTGACCGTTGCGTTCCCCGGCGGTGTGACGCCCGTGCGCGGGCTGTCGCTGACCATCGCCCCCGGCGAGATCGTCGGCCTGGTGGGAGAGTCGGGCAGCGGCAAGAGCCTGACCGCCGCCGCGATCGGCGGGCTCGTCCCCTACCCGGGCAGGGTCGCCTATGGGCGGCTGCTGCTCGGCGGCCGGGACCTCGCCACGCTGTCGGGCAAGGAGCTCGGCACGACGCTGGCCATGGTGTTCCAGGACCCCATGGCCTCGCTCAACCCGGCGCTGCGGGTGGGCGGGCAGCTCGCCGAGGTGGCGAGGGTGCACCAGGGCGCCGGGCGGGCCGAGGCGAACCGGCGGGCCATGGACCGGCTCGGCCACGTCCACCTGCCCGACCCGGCCGCGCGCGCCCGGCAGCACCCGCACGAGTTGTCCGGCGGCATGCGGCAGCGCGCGGTGATCGCGATGGGCTTGATGGCCACGCCGCGCTTGATCATCGCCGACGAGCCGACCACGGCGCTCGACGTGACCGTGCAACGGCAGATCCTGCGGCTGCTGCGCGAGGTCACCGAGGAGAGCGGCGCGGCCGCGCTGTTCATCACGCACGACATCGCCGTGGTGGGCGAGCTGTGCGACCGGGTCATGGTCATGTACGCGGGCCGGGTCGTCGAGGAGTTGCCCGTCCGCCGGCTGGCCGCCGAAGCCGCGCACCCGTACACGCGGGCGCTCATCGCCTCCCTGCCCGACATGGCCACCGACCGGGACAAACCCCTTGCGAGCATCCCCGGCCGCCAGCCCGCCCCATCGGACGTGGGCGATGGCTGCGCCTTCGCGGACCGGTGCGCCCTGGCGACCGCCCGCTGCTCCGCCGAACGTCCTCCGCTCATCCCGTACGGCGAGGCGGGCCGCGTGGCCTGCTGGGAGGTCAAATGATCATCGAAGACCTGACCGTGCGCTTCGGCGCGTTCACCGCGGTCGACCGGGTCACGCTGGAGATCCCCCCTGGCCGGATCGTCGGGCTCGTCGGCGAGTCGGGGTCGGGCAAGTCGTCGCTGGCCAGGGCGGTGAGCGGGTTGGTGCCGTACACGGGCCGGATCGACGGGGCGCGCAACGTCCAGATGGTCTTCCAGGACCCGTACGCCTCCCTGGACCCGCGCATGACGGTCGGCGAGTCGGTGGGGGAGGGGGTAAGGCGTGACCGGGCGGGGCGGCGGGCCGAGGTGGAGCGGTTGCTGGGGCTCGTCTCGCTGCCCGCCGACCTGGCCGGGCGCTACCCGCGTGAGCTGTCCGGCGGCCAGCGGCAGCGGGTCGCCGTCGCCCGGGCGCTCGGCGCCGCGCCCGACCTGCTGGTCGCCGACGAGATCACCAGCGCGCTCGACGTGTCCGTCCAGGGCGCGGTGCTCAACCTGGTGCGCTCGCTCCGCGACGAGCTGGGCCTGTCGATGCTGTTCATCTCGCACAACCTGGCGGTCGTCCGGTACGTCTCCGACGTCGTCGCGGTCATGCACCAGGGCCGCGTCGTCGAGTCCGGGCCCACGGAACGGGTGGTCGGCGAGCCCGCCCACGACTACACGCGCGCCCTCCTGGAGGCGGTGCCCCGACTCACCTGAAGGCTCGACCGAGGGCTGACCGGAGGGCTCAGAGAGTGATCCACTCGGTGGCGGTGGTGACCTCGTCGAGCACGGCCGGAATGGGCGCGACGCCCAGCCCCGGCCCGGTCGGCACCGCCAGGTGGCCGTCGCTCAGCTCGAACGGCTCGGTGATGTCGGTGGCGAAGTAGCGGCGCGAGGCCGAGGTGTCGCCCGGCAGCGTGAACCCGGGCAGCGCGGCCAGCGCCACGTTCGCGGCCCGGCCGAGCCCGGTCTCCAGCATGCCGCCGCACCACACCGCGATCCCGTTCGCCCGGCACAGGTCGTGGATGCGGCGGGCCTCCAGGTAGCCGCCGATCCGGCCGGGTTTGACGTTGACGATCGAGCACGAGCCCAGCGCGATGGCGGCGGCGGCGTGCTCGACCGACTCGATCGACTCGTCCAGGCAGATCGGCGTCCGCAGCTGCTTGGCCAGCTTGGCGTGCTGGACGAAGTCGTCGTTGGCCAGGGGCTGCTCGATGAGCAGCAGGCCGAAGTCGTCCAGTTTGGCCAGCTGGCGGGCGTCGACGAGGGTGTAGGCGGCGTTCGCGTCGACCTGGAGGAGAACGTCGTCGCCGAACCGCTCGCGCACCGCCCTGACCGGCTCCACGTCCCAGCCGGGCTCGATCTTCAGCTTGATCCGCACGTACCCCTCGTCGAGGTAGCCCTCGACGGCGTCGAGCAGCTGCGGGATCGAGTCCATGATGCCGACGGAGACCCCGCACGGCACCCGGTCACGGGCCGCGCCGAGGAACCGGCCGAACGACTCGCCCGCCGCCCTGAGCTGGGCGTCCAGCACGGCCGTCTCCAGGGCGGCCTTGGCCATCCGGTGCCCCTTGATCGGCTCCAGTGCCCGGCCGACGGCGTTCGCGTCGAGGGTGCGGGGCAGGGCGGGCAGCAGGAAGCGCCGGATCACCTCGGCCGCGCCGTCGACGTACTCGGGGGAGTAGAGCGGCTCCGACATGGCCACGCACTCGCCCCAGCCCTCGGCGTCGGGCGTCACGACCCGCACCAGCAGCACGTCGCGGGCCGTCTCGGTGCCGAACGAGGTGCGGAACGGCGCCACCAGCGGCATCGCGATCCGCCGCAGCTCAACTCCGGTGATCTTCACGCTTTCTCCACTACGTAAAAGGACTTCTGATGGAACCCGGTGATGACGCGGCCTTCGGCGATCAGGCCGCCCAGGACGTCCCGCATGGCATGCCGCCATGCCTTGGCCGTTCCCGGGTCGGCCCGGCGCAACCCCTCGATGTCCGGAGGCGCGGCCACCAGCACCACCGCGGCGTCCGTGCGGCCCGGCACCGGCCGGTCCCCGTCGTCGGCCAGGCCCACCACCGCGTCGCCCGGCACGTGGACCGGCCACGGCTCGCGCCTGGCCAGGGCCTCGACATGCGGCGCGGACAGCTCCCAGACGGCCAGCATCCGGTCGGACTCGTCGCCCTGGTTGATCTCGTCGTCCATGATGCCGTAGAAGCCGGGCAGGTATTCGCGCGGCCGGGCGCCCAGCTTGGCCAGGTTGAAATGGGCGTTGCGGCGTACCAGCGGATCGTAGGTCCAGGTGACCCGGCCCAGCTCGCGCTCCAGCGCCCACCGGCGCTGGTGCAGCTTGATCTCGAACCCGATGCCGCGTCCGGCGGAGGCGCCGGTGATGTGGGAGTGCAGCGCGTTGCCCGCCGCGAGGAACCCGACGGACCCGCCGGCCATCCGGTCGCCGTCGAAGGCGCCCGCGACGTACCCGCCCGCGTGCGACAGCGCCCGCATCAGCTCGACCGTGATCGGCTGCCCGCCCTGGTCGAACCGCCAGATGCCGTCGAACAGCGCGAACAGTTCCTCGAACTCCGCGATCTCGTGTAGTTCCCTGACCGCGATCAACCTGCCGGCCCTCCGAGTAGTCGATGTCACCCGCGACCGTACGCCACAGTGAGGGCGGCCGATTCGTGCCGGTTCACCAAGACGGGAGGGTTCTTCGTCGCCGCGCCCTACGGCCTGGCTCGGCAGCGCGAGTGCTCCGATGGAGTTCGCGCTGCCGGCGGCTTGAGGACAGCGGGGGTCAGCCGCGCAACCGATCGGTCGCGCGGGTCAGCCGCGGAACTGACCGGTCACGCGCAGATCGCGGGACGACGCGCCCACCGCGGCGGTGAAGACGCCGTGGGATGCGACCCAGCGTTTCGCGGCCGGGCTCCAGCTGGACAGCGCGGCGCTGTCGAGCGGGAAGGTGACCACGGTGCTCTGCCCCGGCCGCAACCACACCTTCTGGAAGCCCTTGAGCTGCTGGGGAGGTTCGCCCGCCGCGCTGGGGAAGCCGAGGTAGAGCTGGGCGGTCTCGGCTCCGGCGCGGGCTCCGGTGTTGGTGACCCGGACGCGTACGGCGTGGCTGTCGGCCCGCAGATTGTCGTACGCGAAGCTGGTGTAGGACAGGCCATGGCCGAAGGGGAACAACGGGCGCCGGCGCCGGGCGTCGTACCAGCGGTAGCCGACGTTCAGGCCCTCGTCGTAGCGGACCGTGGTGCCGTCGCCGGGGAAGCCGTACGCGACGTCCGGGCCCTGCCGGTCGTCGGCGGGGAAGGTCACCGGCAGCTTCCCGGACGGGTTGACGTCGCCGAACAGCACGGCCGCGACCGCGTTGCCGTACTCCTGGCCCGGGTACCACGCCTGGAGCACCCCGGCCACCCGGTTCAGCCACGGCATCAGCGACGGCGCGCCGGTGTTGAGCACGACCACGGTTCGCGGGTTGGCCGCGGCGACGGCCTCGATGAGCTGATCCTGGTCGCCGGGCAGGGCGAGGGAGTCGCGGTCGGCGCCCTCGCTGATGGCGTCGTTGACGAAGACGAGCGCGACGTCGGAGCGCCGGGCGGCGGCGACGGCCTCGGCCGGCAGCGCCGGGTCGGGCGCGGCCCAGCCGAGTTGCAGGGCGGCGCCGAAGAGGGAGCCCGCGGTGGAGTACTCGAGCTTGATCGAGACGGTCCGTCCGGCTGTCAGGTCGGCCAGCCCGTGGGCGATGCCGCCGAACTCGGTGTGGTTCGCGGCGACGAGCTTGCCATCGATGTAGAGCCGGGCCTGCCCCGAGCCGTTGAGGGAGAAGCGGTAGCCGCCGGTCTTGGGCGGAGTCAGCGTGCCGGTCCACCGAGCCGACCAGGTGCCGGTGACGCCGCTGGGCGCCGTGGAGAAGCTCACCGAGGGCTCGACCCGCGTGAGCACGGGGTCGCCGGTGAAGTCGGGAGCGGGGTAGTAGGTGGCGGTCAGTCCCGGCCCGTCGCCCGACGCGGGCCGCAGCAGGTCGCCGGAGAGCACGGGCAGGGCGCCGGTGCCGAGCGTGCCGCGGGCCTGGTTCAGGGTGACGCCGCCGCCGGCCCGCGCGGTCAGACCGGCCAGCGGGCTCACGGTGGTGGACGGCTGCAGCGCGGCCGAGCCGCCGCCGTAGAAGGTCGCGTGGTCGCCGGCCGCGTCGCCGATCACCGCCAGCGACCTCGCCTTGTTCAGCGGCAGTACGCCGCGCTCGTTCTTGAGCAGCACCATGCCCTGCTCGGCCAGGCCCCGGGCCAGCTCCCGATGCGCGGGCGTGGACACCTCGTCGCGTGGCGTGTAGTCACGGTCGAACAGGCCGGTCCGGTACATCGCGCTGAGAATGCGGCGGACCTTGTCGTCGATGGCCGCGACCGTGACCTGGCCGGCCGCCACCGCCTGCTTCAGCGCGTCGCCGAAGTACGTCGATCCCGGCATCTCCACGTCCAGCCCGGCGTCGGCCGAGGCGACCGTGCTGTGGGTGGCGCCCCAGTCCGACACCACGAACCCGGTGAACGCCATCGCGTCCTTGAGCGCGCCGCGCAGCAGGTCGCCGTTCTCGCAGGCGTAGGTGCCGTTGACCTTGGGGTACGCGCACATGACGGACCTGGCCCCGCCGTCCCGCACGGCCGCGCGGAAGCCCGGATAGTAGATCTCGTTGAGCGCCCGCTCGGAGACCCGGACGTCGACCTTGCCACGGTCGGTCTCCTGGTTGTTGGCCGCGAAGTGCTTGGGCATCGCTATGACGCCCTGGCTCTGGACCCCTTTCACCTCCTCGGTGGCCATCCGCGCGGTGAGGTAGGGGTCTTCGCTGAAGGTCTCGAAGGTACGGCCCCAGCGCGGCGAGCGCACGATGTTGATCGTCGGCGCCAGGGCGACGTTGTGCCCCTTGCCGGCCTGTTCGGCGCCGACCGCCTCGCCGTAGCGCCGCATGAGCGCGGTGTCCCAGGTGGCCGAGCCGTTGATGGCGGCGGGGAAGGCGGTGATGCCCGTGCTCCCGTTGGCGACCCCGTTGGGGCCGTCGGCCAGGTAGATCGCGGGAATGCCCAGCCGGGTGTTGCCGGGGATCCGCCCGGCGTACCCCTTACCGAACTCGAAGCCGACGCCGTGCAGCATGGCGATCTTCTCGTCGAGGGTCATGCGGGCCAGCATGCGTTCGGCACGCTGCTCGGGCCCGTACGAGGCGCTCAGGGGCGAGGGATCGCTGGCACCGGCCGCCGGTGGCGACTGGGCGACACCTGCCAGCGTGAGGAGGGCGGCGGCCGCCAGGGCGGTCGCTCTATGGAGTCGTCGGGGCATGTGCCAGGTCCTCTCTCAGGGAATGGCCAGGGTCCGCGGACCGCGACCTGAGCTGGGACGCGTCAATGAGGATCTTCGATATATGTTGCGCCCGACAACATATGGCCAGGCTGAATATGCGACAAGGACCACTTCCATCGTCCGGAAGACGTTCGCTGAGGTCTCCCGCCAAAGCGGAGACAAAGTCATTTATCTTCCGTTCAGCGGTTAGAGCGCTTCCCGGGCCGTAGATCGCCGCATATGTTTCAGCAGCTCGGCATTCATCGATGGATGTGCTCCAAGGAGCAGCCCCACCACCGGCTCCGCTCAGAGCCGCGTCCCTTCCTGCCTCGTGTCCTGTCCTGTCCTCCTGTCCTGTCCTCCTGTCGTGTCCTCGTGTCGTCCTCGTGGCGGCGGAGCCATGCCCGCCGTCTTCGTTCCGGAGAGGTAAGACCATGAGATTCCCCCTCAATCCAGCCGGCGGGCGACCGCTGGGCCGCGCCCCGTGGTTGGCGGCGTGCGTCGCGGTGATCGTCGCCCTGGCGACCGCGCTCGCAGGTGGCGCGGTCGCCGCCCGGGCCGCCGCCACTGCCCAGGTCGCCGCCGCCGAGCTGCTGTCCCAGGGCAAACCGGCGACCGCGTCATCCACCGAGAACGCCACCACGCCGGCCTCGGCGGCAGTGGACGGCAATGCCGCCACCCGCTGGGCCAGCGCCTTCAGCGACCCCCAATGGCTGCGGGTCGACCTCGGCGCGACCGCCACCATCACCCAGGTCGTGCTGAACTGGGAGGCCGCCTACGGCCGGGCCTTCCAGATCCAGACCTCCGCCGACGGTTCGGCCTGGACCACCGTCTACACGACCACCAGCGGCACCGGCGGGCTGCAATCTCTCACCGTGGCCGGAAGCGGCCGGTACGTACGGCTGCTCGGGACGGCGCGGGGGACCGCCTATGGCTACTCCCTGTGGGAGTTCCAGGTCTACGGCACGTCGGGCGGCACCACGCCGCCACCGGGCGGCACCATCCCCGACCCCACGATCCAGTCGCTGGAGGCGACCAACGGACCGTTGGCCACCGCGACGTACACGGTTCCGAACCCCAGCGGCTACAAGGCCGGCACCGTCACGTACCCGACGGCCAGTGGCTCGTATCCGGGCATCGTCCTGATGCCGGGCTACCAGGGCACACAGGCGAACCTGAGCTGGCTCGGCCCGCGTCTGGCGTCCTGGGGCTTCGTGGTCATCAACGTCGACACCAACACCCTGAGCGACACCCCCGACCAGCGTGGCACGGAGATCAGGGCGGCCGGCACCCAGTTGCTCAACCTCGGCAACGCCACGGGCAACCCCCTCTCGGGCAAGCTGAACGGCACCCTCGGCGTGTCCGGCCACTCCATGGGCGGAGGCGGCACGATGGTGGCGCTGCGCGACGACAGCCGGTTCACGGCGGGCGTACCCCTCGCCCCCTACCACCAGAGCCCCAACTTCGCCGCCGTCAACAAGCCGACCTTCTTCCTGACCTGCGCGAGCGACGTCGCCGCACCCGGCAACACCTACGCCAAGCCCTGGTACAACAGCATGACCCAGGCCGAGAAGCTGTACATCGAGGTTCCTGGCGACCACCTCTGCCCGATGACCGGCAACGGCAACAAGGCCAAGCAGGGCAAGTGGATCGTGTCGTTCTTCAGCCGCTGGCTGCGTAGCGACGCGCGCTTCACGCCGTTCCTGTGCGGCACCCAGCGTGACGCCGACCGGACCAACACCTCACTGGTGACCCAGTGGATGGACACCTGCCCCTTCTGACCGGTTGGCTTCGAGCCGGGCGTGGATATCTGTCCGCCCGGCGCGCCTCGACAGCCGGGCATGGCGACATCGGCCGCCATGCCCGGCTGTCAGGCTCTTTGCCCAGTGGTGTGGAGGTAACCCACGGTGGCGGCGAGCAGGAACACGCCCCAGGCCAGGAAGACCGGATAGGTCCCCGCGAATCCCCAGCTCCCGTCGAGGACCATGGCACCGCCGTCGGGCGCGCACGTGCGGGTGATGCCGAACGCCAGGCATTTGGTCATCATCGCCCCGTACTGGCCGACGAGCAGACCCACCACCGCGGCCGGAACGACCGCCAGGCCACGCGGTACCCGCCGCCGCCCCGCGAACGGCACCCATCCCGGGACGACTTGGCCCCATCGGCCGATCAGCCCCAATGTGAGCAGGCCCCCGGCGGCCGGTCCGGCGACGAGCAAGCCCCAGAACACCGCCGAGCCGCCCAGCCCTGTCAGGAGGGAGCGGGAGTCCGCCGCCACGCCAAACGGTACGCCCAGCCCCCACAGCAGGTGCGGAACCGAGAAGCCCAGCACCGGCACGCCGGCCGCCACCCAGGTCACCACCTTGGCCCAGAGCGCGGGACGGATCGTCCCATCGGCCCGGCGCTCGCGTGTGCGTGGGGCGGTACGCATGCCGTAGCGGGTGGTGGTCAGCGCGAGCAGCAACCCCAGCGCGGCCAGCAGTATCTGCCAGACGAGCGCGGGATCGCCGAGCTTGCCGAACGCCAGCCGCATGACCAGGTTTCCCGGCGCCACCAGCGTGAGCGCCGCCGCGCCTGCCCAGCCTGCGCCCAGTAGCGCCGGGCGCGTACGTGATCTCATGGCCGCCGACGGTAGTGCCCACCATCCGCTGGCGATCTCCCTCTCCTGGGCGAAAAACCTCCCCCGTGCGGGGGAATTCAAGCCGGGAAGCGTCAGCGGCTGGCGGGTCGTACTGACCCGCGGGCGTGACGGGCGTGTTTCTAGATTGTTATCAAAGGCAACAAATTAGCCCGGAAATAGGGCTAGACCCGTCTCGCCTCCCGGGATTACGTTGCCGCAAACAACATTCAACGAAATGGTGAGGCCGGGACCCGGCGTACTCGAAGCGCGATCGACGGTCGGAGGCGCTGCCCATGACCATGACCACAGCAACGATGGCAAGCCCGTCCAGGCAACCGGATCCCGCACGGTCGGTGGCCAGCCGGGTCCTCAGTGTTCTGGACGCGTTCTCCGGCGAACGCCGCCGGCTGACCCTGTCCGACATCAGCCGGCGGACCAGGATGCCGCTGACGACGGCGCACCGCCTGGTCGGCGAGCTGGTCACATGGGGCGCGCTCGAACGCGACCGTAACGGCCGCTACCAGATCGGCCTGCACCTGTGGGAGGTCGCGGCACTGGCACCTCGCGGCCTGGGGCTGCGCGAGGTGGCCATGCCCTACCTCGAGGACCTCTTCGTGGCGACCCGTCAGCACGTCCAGCTCGCCGTCCTCGACGGGCTGGACGTCGTGTACATCGAGCGGATCTCCAGCCACGACGCCGTCGGCGTGCACAGCCGGGTCGGCGGACGATGGCCCGCGCACGCCACCGGCGTCGGGCTGGTGCTGCTCGCGTACGCGCCCCGGGCGTTCCAGGAGCGCTACCTGGGCAGGCCGCTGGCGGCCTTCACCAGCAAGACCATCGTGGACCCGGACGCCCTGCGGCGCGTACTGGCCGAGGTGCGGCGCACCGGCTTCGCCGTCAGCGACCGGCAGGTCACCCTCGACGCGGTGTCGGTGGCCGCGCCCGTGAGCGACGCGGCCGACGAGGTGGTGGCCGCGCTCTCCGTCGTCGTACGCGCCGACGATCCACTGCCGGGCTTGCCCATGCCCGGCGTCGTACCCCCGGTCCTGGCGGCCGCGCGCGGTATCAGCCTGCAACTCCTCCGGCATCCCGGAACACCGTAGCGGCGTCGGCTGCCCGCCGGACCCGGCTCCTCTAGTGGCTCTTGGTCACGGTGCCGGTCTTGGCGTCGATCTTGAGCCCCTGCCAGGCGCCGTCCGGGCTGAGGACATCGACATCCCAGACGAGAAGGTCGTTGTTGTACTTGTCCAGACTCATGTGGGTGATCTTGCCGTGCGACACCGAGGAGGACACCTTCTCCAGCGCGTCCTTGAAGGTCACCTTGGCGTCCTTGATCAGCCCCATGACCCTGGCCTTCTCATATTTGCCGGTGTCCTTGGACCTGGCTTCCGAGACCACCTTTCCCGACGCGTCCACTTCCAGCAGTCGCTCGGTGCCGTCGGGGCCGGCCAGTTGGACCTCCCAGATCTTGCCGTCGTTCTCTGACTGGACCGAGAGGACATGGGAGCCCTCGGCGGAGTTCGTGGCCGCGGTGGCCGCCTTCTCGAGGCTCGCCATGTCTCCGGGCTCCTGCTGGGGACCGCCCGGCGTCGACATGGGCAGGGGGATGACGCCCCGCGCGGGCTCCGCCTTGATGGTGCCGGACTGGGTGAGGGCGCCTGCGCAGGCCCCGGCCGCGAGCAAGGCCGAGCCGGCGAAGATGGTGCCTATGATGGTCTTTGACCGGTTTCTCCCATTCATGCTGAAGACGCTGCCCGGAACTCCATAAAGGCACGCCCAGGCACTGGGCAACACGCTCCAGCGCTAGATCACTTCCCGGAGCACGTCGTCGACCGGGGTGGCACTCACGCCGAGGATCTTCTCGGTTTCGGAGTAGTCGATGACGAACGGGTGGCCGGGCTTGGTGAGCACTTCGTGCATTTCCCCCCAGAGGGGGTCGGTGTACGCGAGCAGGGTCCGGTCGCGTTCGGTCATCTCCTCCATCCGTGGTTCCGGCGCCCCCGCGAGTTCGGCGAGTCGCCCGGCCAGCTCTCGTACCGACAGCGTCGAGGTGGGCGCGTGCCACGCCCTGCCGTACGCCTGATCGTCGCGGCTCGCGGCGACCAGCGTGCGCGCGGCGTCGCCGATCGCCGTGTAGCTGTGCGACACGTCGAGCTCCTGCGGCACCAGGACGAGCCTGCCCTCCAGTACGTGCCGCTGCACCATCAAACTGAACACCGAGAAGGCTCCGGCGCCGTAGAACTGGGCGGCCCGCACCTCGGTGACCTTCACCCCTGAGGAGGCGGCCTCCTCCCATACCCGCGCCCTGGCCCGCCCTTTGGGCCCGGCGGCGGCCAGCGGGAAGTCCGGGGTGATCGGCCCGTCCACCGGGCCGTAGGCGTAGAGATTGCCGAGCATGACGTAGGCGGTCCCGGTCCGCTTCACCGCGGTGAGCAGCGACGCCGACAGGATCGGGAACAGCTCGGGCCAGGTGTGGTACGGCGGCGCGGCGGTGGTGAACAGCGTGTCCGCCCCCTCGGCCAGCTCGGTGAGCCGATCGGTGTCGGTCGCGTCCGCGGCGACCTTGTCGACGAGCGGGTGCTCGGGCCCGCCGCCGGTGCGGCTGATCATCCGTACCCGCTCGCCGTCCTCGGCCAGCAGCAGAGCGGTCTTCGACGCGGTAGCCCCACGACCCACGATCACATGAAATGTCATGACCACAACGGTGCCGCCCCGCGGCCTCCTGGCATAGTGGCCGGAATGCCAACTATCCGGAGGATCTGGCCATGCACCGCGTCGCCGCAGTCGTCGTGCCCCCCGTGCTGAGCTTCGACATCTCGATCCCCTTCATGGTCTTCAACAGCGTCCCGCACTATGACGTGCGCGTCTGTACGGCCCGGCCCGGCCCGCTGCCGACCGTCGGGGGTCCCGACGTCGTGGTGGCGGACGGTCTGGACGCGCTGGACGGCGCGGACACGGTACTCGCCGTCGGCAGCGGCGGCGAGCAGGCGCCCCCGGAGGTTCTCGACGCCTTGAGGAGAGCCGCGGCCGGCGGCGCCCGGATCGCCTCGCTGTGTACGGGCGCGTTCGTGCTGGCCCAGGCCGGCCTGCTGGATGGGCGCCGCGCCACCACCCACTGGGGGCTGGCCGACGACCTCGCCACCCGCTTCCCGTCGATCGAGGTGCGGCCCGACGTCCTCTTCGTCGAGGACGGCGGCATCTTCACCTCGGCGGGCGCCGCGGCCGCCATCGACCTGTGCCTGCATCTGGTCCGGCTCGACTATGGCGCGGCGGTGGCCAACGCGGCCGCGCGACTCGCGGTCGTCTCTCCCGTACGGCCCGGCGGCCAGTCCCAGTTCATCGAGACACCGCTGCCTCCCGAGCGCGGCACCTCACTCGCTCCCACCCGGGCCTGGGCGCTCGAGCACCTCGATCGCCCACTCACCCTGGCCGACCTGGCCGGACACGCCAAGATCAGCGTGCGTACCCTGACCAGGCGCTTCCACGCGGAGACCGGGCTGAGCCCGCTCCAGTGGCTGCTGCACCGGCGCGTCGACCGGGCCAGGGAGCTTCTGGAGACCACCGAACTGCCCATGGATCAGGTGGCCGGGAAGAGCGGTCTGGGCAGCGCGGACTCCCTCCGCAAGCACCTGTCGAACCGGGCCGGGCTCACTCCCACGGCCTATCGCGCGAGCTTCACCCGAAGAGGGTGAAACCGCACCAAACGGCCGGATGGTCGAAGCGGGGGTCGGAGCGGAGTACGGTGCGGGCCGTGGCGAAGGCGCCTCCGGGTGGGACTCCGCGGCTCAGCTCGGCGAGGTAGCGGGAGGTGAGCAGGGCACCTGCTTCCAGGGTCACCGGCCACAGGGAGGCGACGACCGCCTCGACGCCGGAGGCCAGCAGCGAGACGGCCAAGCCTTCGACCTCCATGTGGGAGAGGTCCTGGTCGATGTGGGCCGACCAGCAGCCCAGCAGGACGACCGTGCGTGGCTGCGTGGTGAAATCGTGCAGCGCGTGGGTGAGGCCGCGGCCGCGGCGGCCGTGACCCAGGAGCACGAGGGCGTCGGCCGAGCTCACCCGGTGGAGATCCGCCTGGAGGCGGACCCCGACGTCGGCTTCGTCCGATGGCTGCTCCGAGTAGATCAGCTCGGCCAGGTCGCCGCCCGCCTCCAGCAGTTGCGCGTTCGCGCGCTCCGACCGGTCGTCCTGAACGGCGACGACGATCGTCGGAGTCGGCTCGGCCGGCCGCTGAGGCCGTCCGACCAGCGCTGTGGTCGCCACGACCCGCACCACGGCCGCTTCTCCCGCCGAGACCAGGGCGGCCGCCGACCACGGCAGCTGGAGCGCGTAGCCCTCGGTGCTGAGGTGCAGCACGCCGAATCGTCCGGCACCTGCCCCCAGTGCCTGCCAGAGCGAGGCGAGGCGATCGTGGACCTCCGCGGCCGGGACGAACCGTTCGAGGATGCCTGCGTACTCCTCCATGGTGGCGATCCGAGCCTCGCGTACCGCCTGTGCCGCCTCCTGCATCCGGTCGGAGAACCAGACGTGGGCCTCGAAGAGCAGCTCGGGCGGGGTGGTCTCCTCCGCCCACCCGCCGGCTCCGCCGGCGGTCGGGCTCCCCGCCGACGAAGCCGGCGGGTCGGCGGGGAGCCCGACCGCCATCCACCGTCCCTCGACGCGAACCGTGTGGGGATGCACGCCGACGCAGATGACGGCGTGCCCGTCCGGCAGCGTGGCCGCGGCCGACATGAGCGGCGAGACCAGCCACCGGGTCGGCTCTGTCCCGGTCAGGACGATGCCCCGTTGCCGGAGCTCCCGCGCGCGATGCCGTTCGAGCGCGTCGCCCGCGAGGAGGGCGTCCTGGAAGTCTCCACCGGACAGGTAGCGGGCGAAAAGGCAGCGCGAGAGCCGGGTGTAGGGCGGGGTCATCGTGGCCTGGGCCCAGAGCGTGAGCGTCCGGTTGAGGAAGACCGAACGTCGCTTCTCGGCGCGGGGTATCAGCTCCTGGTAGAGGTCGATGGCCTGGTCGAGCTCTCCCGCGGTCTCCAGTGCCAGCGCGTAGCCGGTGAGGACCGCCTCGGTCAACCATCCGTGTGCGGTCATGGTGTTGCGGCGCCGTTCGTCCAGGATGCGGTCGAGCGCGTAGGCAACCTTGCCGGTGAGCAGCGCCGATCCCCACAACCGGACCGACAGATCGCCTGTCGCGCCGCCACGGGCGAAGATCTCGTCTGCCCGCAGCGCCTCGGTGACCGCCACCTGACAGGCCAGCGCGAAGGCGAGGGCGACGTCCGTCGCCAGGTCCTGCGAGGGATCGTCTCCGGCAGCCTGGAGCGCCAATGCCACGAGCTGGTGCACGCTCCGGATCAGGCTGCCGTTGACCGTTTCCCGTGGCGCGCGGCCGTCGGCCAGGAAGCGGGCCTCCGCCTGCAGGATCTCCAGGAGCAGCCGTAGCCGGTCAGCGGGATCCTCTGCGTCGGCCAGCGCCCGGACCAGCGCGTTCAGGCAGCGATTCCCGATGATCAGCGTGCTGGCCTCGGCGGGAGCGTCAGGGCTGCGGAACTCCACCACGGCCATCGACCTGGCCCCGCCCAGGTCGATGGCGCCGAACTCCCCGGTGCCCAGATCAAAGACGATCTCCAGTCCGGGGGCCATGGCGGAGGCCAGGGCGCCGAACATCTGCGCGAGCAGCGCACGGGGCATCCTGTGCCAGATCTCCTCTGATTCCAGCCGACCGGCGATCTCGAACGCCTCGTCTTTGCGGTCGAACGCCACTAGGGAGACAACGAGGGCGGGGCCGACTTCGGAGAGCCAGCCCCAGTCCTCGAGACTCAGATAGAGGTCGAACGCGCTGAGCTGGTGGTTGAGGGCCCACTGGAACTCCCCGATCGACCTCTCCACTTCGCCGAGCACGCGCTGGGCGTGCGCCAGCGCGGTCAGCTCGTTCAGCTCCACCCGACCGGTGCCCTGGATGTCGGTGATCGTCGCCTCGATCGCGTCCCAGGCCAGGCCGCGTCCGTAGGGCCGGCCGCACTCCAAGGTCAGCATCGCGGTGTAGAGCGCGCACAGCCGCCTCTGGTCGGGCCGGCAGGAACGCTCCACCAGCAGCGTCCGCTCCAATGCCTCCTCGTACCGTCCGTCCTCGTACGCGGCGACGGCCTCTTCAAGCCCGTCGGGCGGGTCGATGACGTCGGTGTCGGTCCAGGCGAAGGGCTGCCACTCTCCTCCGCCGAGGGTGCGCATGACCTGGCGTACCCCGCGGTTCTCAGGAGCGGCAGGAGATTCTTCGGCCGGCTCCCCGGCGAGCTGTTCGAGCAGGTACGTCAGCCCGCCGAGGGGCGCGGCCCACCCGATCGCGGCCTCGTCGAAGCGCTCGGTCTCCTCAGGGGTCAGAGACATCTCCCTGTCCAGCAGGACGCCGATGGCCCGCTCCGCCCCGATGAGTTCGCCGATCTCGTCGATCTCGACCGTGATGACCTGCCTGGCCTCGGCGAGCGCGGTGTGGAACCACTCACGCGCGGACGGCGGCAGTCTCTTCACCTTCGACCCGGGCGACAACGTCTCGTCGTCCGGGTCGAGCGCACCGTCAAGCACCTCACGGACGCTCCGCGCCTCGTCCCCGCGCCAGAGCTCGGCACGTCCGAGCAACTCGGCGGAGCGTTCGTAGTCGCTGATGAAGAAGATCGGGGAGGTTCGGATGTCCCGGCAGATCGCCTCGACCCTGGCCTGTCCGAAGATGCCCATCCGGGCCTCGCGCAGCCGGATCCCTTCGAGCGCGAGGGCGAACCACTCGTCGTCGAGTTCACGGAAGTCGTTCAGCTCACGGAAGTTGCGTACGGACAGAGAGTTGCCGCGGAGCGCGTCCACGTCGAACCCGCCCCGCTCCTCCAGCAGCGCGAAGATCTCCGCCCGGACCGCCGACTCCTCGCGGGAGGCGGTGAAGGTGTCGTAGAGGAGAATGCTCCGGTCATCGTCGGCCCACAGCACCGGGGCGCTGAGGTCGCCGAGGTCGCCGCAGACGGCGCACTCCACCAGGTTCAGGCGGCCCTCGTCGAGCAGTTCGAGCAGTTCGGGGGCGCTGTCCGGGGTCAGCACCATCCAGTAGACGGCCTCGGGCAGGAGCTCTCCACAGCGCGGGCAGACCAGCTCCCCGAAGGCTCCCGGCGCGTAGGGGATGGCCACCGTCGTCAGACCTGGGTGCCCGAGGCGAGGTAGACGGCCAGGGTCGTCTTCTTCTGTTCCTCGTCGAAGCCGGGATCCTGGAGGACCGTGAGGAGCCACGCGAGCCGCGTCTTCCTCTCCTCCGGCGTGAGCAACGCGTCCAGATTGATGTCCAGCCGGACCTTGTTGCCCAGCGCCTTCAGGTCGTTGTCGTCGATCAGCCGCTGCGCCCGCTGCGCCCGGTTGGCCTTGATCTCCTCATTGATCCTCTTGAAGACGAACTGCCGTCCCGACTCATAGAAGGTGTCCAGCCCGATGGGGATCTCGGAGTTCTGGTAGGACACGGTGGCGAACTTCAACCGAACGAAGGCCAGGTAGGTCACACCGATGCCGGCGGCGAACAGCCAGGAGTTCCAGCCCTGGAAGGCCGTCAGCGCGCGTAACCCGAAGAAGACCGCCACGGCCGTCACACTGTTGACGACGATGAACCCCCACCACCATACGGATCGGTAGACCCGGTAGCCCGACACGTCGCCGGCGATGAACGTCTGGTCCATGTCGAAGAGCGTCACCCCGCCGGCGATGGCCGCCGACAGCACGGAGAACCACGCGGAATGCTGCATCGTCTGCCGCCCTAATGGTCGGGTACGTCGTCGCCGGCGCCCAGCGCGTCGTCCAGCGCGCTGTTGAGCTCGTCCTCCGAGGTGCCGCTCGCCGCTTCCTCAGCCTCGTCGTCAAGGAGGAAGACGCCGGTCACCCGGTCGCGGGGGCTGTCTGGGGTGGCGTTCAAGCTGGTCTTGACCCCGTAATCGGTCAGCGTGTACCGGCCCGGACCGCTCTCGACGACCAGGCCGCGGCGCTGCAACGCGGGGAGCGCGTTGCGCACGTCCTCGGGCGACAGTCCTGAGTAGGCCACCAGCGCTTCGACCGAGCTGTCGCCATGGTCCCGCAGGGCCGGCAACAGCAACGACTCCACCGGCCGGACAAAGAATGGCATGGACACCTCCTGCCGTCGATTATGGCGACGCATCTGGCGAAAATCGCTACTTCTCCAGCATGATCAGTATGTTCAGGAGTAGAGCGGCGTGCGTGGAGAGCGTCTCGCCGGCTTGGGCCGCATGGGCCTCCACCCGTGCGTGGGGACGCACCCCTGACTACGCTGTCGGCACGTGGACCCGATCTTCCAGCTTCCGTCCGATTCCCCGCTGGCCGCGGCTGTCTCCGAGGACTGGGGTCTGCTCCCGCTGCGCGTCCCAGCCGGTTGGAACGTCATCTACAACGCCCTGGAGGCCCGACGCCTGCCGGATGGAAGGGTCGAGGCCAACGACTCCGAGGACCTGTATTGGGCCCGTACCGCACCACCGCCGTGGCTGACCGCGCAGGAGGTGGCCGAGAAGGGTGGCCTGCGGGCTCGGGAGATCAACATAGACGCCGGCTGGTACGGCGGTTACGGCTTCCGCGTCGTCGTCCTCGACCCCGACTGGGACCATGAGCGGGCCTCGTACACCACTTCCGACCTCGGTGAGTTCGTCGCCACCCTGGAGGGATGGATGCGGATGATCACCCAGCGAGGGGAACTCCCCAAGCCCGGCCCTTGAAACCTCCCAGGTCGCCTAGCTGCACATGTGAACGCCTCACACCGAGCGGGGGCCAGGGGTCGCGGGCACAGAGGAGGCCGCTCATCGTCCGGGGATCTCTCTTCGCAGCTGTTGACGTGCCTGCCCTCCGTCGCGGGCTTGGCGCGGATCACGCCGTGGTTTGTGCTGTTCCTGGTCTGGCAGGCGATGTGGCAGGCCACGGGATGGCCCCCGCCCGGCTGGGGCCAACGCATCGCCTTCGTCGGCTACTTCGTCTGGATCGCACTTACCGGCGTGATGCTATGGCGCGGGTCAAGCCCGGCCAATGGCCGGCCGGTGCGCGGCGCAGGTCCTCCGTCTTCCCCTCACAACGGTGTCATCGGTCCGTGATCCACGTACGGATCAGGCCGCCTGGGGAAAGCGGCACTGATCGGCCTCGGCCTGGTCGCGGTGGTCTCCGCCATCGCCCTGCGGGTCACCGAGCACCGCCGAACGCGGCGAAAAGCGGCGAAGAGCCGTTGAACGCAGAAGCCCAACGTGGCAAGCGCTCGCCCGGCTGAGGTCTCTGATCTTAGGGTGCCGCCGAAGAACCCCTGCAGCCCCGACGCGGCGGGTCGGTGAAAGCCGGATGCGGTGCGCGAGCGGCAGGCTGGCCCAGCAACCTGCTGTGCTGCAAAAGGGGCGTACCTTCATGTCTGCTTTCGTGATCGCCGTGGTGGCGATCTTCTTCCTCGGGATGGGCGTCTACGGACTTGTCGCGCCCGCCGCGCTGATCAGGCCGTTCCGGATCGTGGCCGACTCGGCCGAGGCGCGGACCGAGATCCGCGCTGTGTACGGCGGTTTCGGCGTGGCAGTCGGGGGCCTGTTGCTGGCAGCGGCGGCCGACGCGGGCGGGATGCGGACGGGCATGGCCGTTACCGTCGCGGTGTCCCTGCTGGGCATGGCCGTCGGACGGCTGGTGGCGCGGCTGGTCGAGCGGCCGTCGGCGTTCTATCCCTCCTGGCTGTACTTCTGGGTGGAGGCCGTTGGCGGTGGCGCGCTGCTGGCCGCCGTCACCTGGTGAACCGTCCCGTCACACGACGGGATCCAGGCACCGGATCGTGAGATGCCCGGAGAGCAGCGCGCTTGGGGGAAGGCCGAACATCGCGTGAAACGCGGTGCTGAAGTGGGACGGACTGGCGAAGTAGCCGTCGGCCGCCGCACGGGTGAGGTTCTCGCCCGCGGCCAGCGCACGGCCGGCCCGGTGCATCTGCGCCCACAGCCGGAACCTCCGGTACGAGGTGCCCGTACGTTCCCGGAACAGCCGCAGGAAGCGTGACTCCGACAGCCCGAGCTCGGCGGCCAGCAGCGCGGCGGGCAACGGCTCGTCCGCGCCGATCAGACGGCGCATGGCGGCGGCGATCCGGGGGTCGGTCAACGATGCCGCCTCATGGCCGGTGACCTCGTCCGCCCAGACGGCGATCTGCCGGTCCGGGCTGTGCGCGCGGATGGTCGCCGCCCGGACCAGAAGGCCGGCCTCGGCTTCGTGCGCGGTCATGACGCCATGCTCACCGGCGGTGAACCTGGCCCGGCATGCCCGGTCCTCGGCCGACCCGGGGTCGAGGTAGAGGAAGACCATGCGGTCGCCGCCCGCCGTGAGCTGGTGCCTGACCCGCGGCGGGATGAGAGCGGTCCGCGCCCGCAGCTCGCCGCCGGGTGCGCTCCGTACGGTGAAGGGTGCGTCCACGCCGACGGCCACGCACGCCACCGAGCCGGAGTGCGGGCCCAGCCGCAGGGACGGCCCGGCGTACAAAGCGCGGCCCGGCCACAGCCACACCGCCGCTTCCCCGCCCGTGGCTTCCCGCGCCTGGGGTGAGGCCATACCGCGACGGGCCCGTGAAAGCGCTGACATCGACGTCTCCCGCAGGCTTACCGAGTCGGAACGTTCCTTGGGACGATGAGGATACGGTGCGCTCGTTCACCCGTGGCCGCCGTCTTCATTCGCTACGCGAGGCGACCTGCGCCGAGACGATCGACGATTCCGTTTTCCGTTTTGAGATGATCGGACGCCTTGTCGAATAGGTCGGAATTCCTTAAAATGCTGGGCGGAATTGGCGCAATGGAAGCTTCCCTCGCTGGGTTTCCCAAAGTACCAAACGTGGATGCAAGGCGGGCCCCTCAACACAACAGATGCTAATATTTCGATAGCCGGACAATATTATCTCGAGGATGCCTGCGCGATCGGAGAGGCGGCTGCCAAGTACTGGACATGCGTCAGGTCGAACTGTCGGACGTGCCATTAAAAGGGGTGCTCGAAGAATAATGTCGACTCGAAACAGATGCAACGGTGAAGTGCGCAGTGTGCTGACACTCATTCTTTTGAGTTCATGCCTTCTCTTATCGGGCTGTGGGCCCACGAGATTCCAAGTCGACTCAAGGGTTCTTGATGACGTGCGCAGCATTGGAAAGGTGGTTGCTGAGGCTGTCAGTGAAGGCGACGCAGACGGAGACATCGATGTCATCAACACGGTAGTGGTCGATGTCACTACCACAAAGAAAGGGAATGCGCTTAATGAAGCTGTAACGATTCTAACGCGGCACGGATGGAATATCTCTACGGACAATCGGCCGACGCAAGTGACGCTGGATTTCGCGAATCTGCAAATGCCCATCTGGCCATGCACCCTTTTGATGCTGCATATTTTGAAAACAACCCGCAGGTTATGGAGCGAGTAAAGAGGTCGCTGGCCAAGCCGGAAACGTTGGTGAGTGTGCAGGCGTTCGCGAGCGGATAGGGGCATCACCGAGCACTGACGTCGATGACCCAGTGGGCAGTCGTCTTCAGTGAGTCGGACCGTGAGTGGAGTTTTCGCCTGATCATCGTTTTCGTGGTCTCCTGCGGGGTGACGCGCCTTCCGAGGCGCTCGGCTGGGCGGCGGTTTCCATGGGGCCGGCAGGTGAGGGCTGTGTTGTGGCTCCTTCTGGGATTGTCGAGGCGGAGTGGCGGTGGTCAGGGCGGTACTGGCAGAGCACACGGCCGCTGCCGGCAGGTGAGGGACGCGTTCTTCCATGGGGTGGCACTGATCTTCAGGATCCGCTGGCGGGCGTGGCAGACCAGGCGGGCGGGCAGGTGCCACAGGCAGTAGCGGGGGGTCTGCGGTTCGGCGCGGGCCGGCTCGCTGACCGGCGTGTCCGTCCGAACCTGGCGGGAACTCGAGAAGTCGGAACTGAAAGAGGTGCGCCCGTACCCGATGTACGTGGCGCTTCTCTGCGTCCATCCCGAGCTCGACGACATCGAGCTGACGGTGACACCGGATGACCTGTACGTGGTCGCCGAAGTGCTCGGTCCCGAGGAAGCGCTGGTACGGAGGTCGATACCTGAAGTATGGTTTGTTGTATGGCGACTAAGAAGGTGACGGTGACCATCCCTGAGGATCTCCTTGAAGAGGTCCGCGCGGATGCGGCTGAGCGAGGCCTGTCGGCGTACGTCGCCGAGGCGTTGCGCTTCAAGCGTGACCGGGACCGGTTGCTGGAACTGGTGAGCTGGCTGGGGGAAGAATACGGTCCGGTCACCGAGGACGAGCGCGCGGCGGCGATCGAGGAGCTTGAAGATCTCGACGCTGAGCATGAGCGCCGCCGCGTCGGCGGAAAGCGCGACGCGGACGGGGCTGCGTGAGGAAGCGAAGCGGTGAGCACAGGGAGCGGCGGCTGCGGGTCTTCGTATTCGACTGTCAAGCCTTGTCCCTGGCGGTGCGTGGCGACCGGAAGATGATCGCTTGGCTCGACATCGCGGCCCGAGGGGAGGCGGAGTTGGTGACGTCTCCGATGACGGTGGTCGAGGCGCACGACGGCAGGATCACCGAGCAGCGCTGGGACTGGGTGCTCTCCCGGCTCAACGTTGCCGACATCGGGAAGGACGAGGCCCGCCAGGCCCGCCGGCTTCTGGCCGATGCCAAGCTGCATGGGCACAAGCACGCGATTGACGCGGTGCTCGCCGTCATCGCGCGACGGCAGAGGGGGCATGTCACCGTCTTCACCTCGGACGTGGACGACCTGGAGAAGCTGCTCCCGGACTCGATCGTCGTCAAGAAAGTATGAAGGCTCGGTACGCCGGTACTTGATCAACTCATTCGTCACGGTCCGATGGCAGCAAGTGCCACATGCTCGGGGTAAGCGGGTTGGGGTGTTCGCCGGCAGGTCAGTGCATGCTCCGGGCGTCGAGTTGGCGTAGTACCCGGGTGACCACCTCGGGGTCGGCGGTTGAGTCGCGGCGTGCGTCGAGTACCGCCTGGCGGGCGGCGGACATCATTTCCGATTCGACGCGTCGGACCGTCCGTACCCGCTCGGCGCGTTTCTCGTAGGCCGCGCGCCGCTCCTCGTCGGCGGCTTCGGCGCTGATGCGCATGCCGATGTCCGTCATTCGTTTGGCGAGTAGTTCGACCACCTCTTCGGGTAGGTCCTCGGCTTCGTCGATTTCCTTGAGCCGCTTCCTGGCGGCCTTGGCCGCGCTGATGGCCAGGCGGCGTTCCAGGTCTCGTTCGGCTGCGGTGTCGGTTTTGACGCCCAGCTTGGTCACCAGCCAGGGCAGGGTCAGGCCCTGGAGGACCAGTGTGACCAGGATGACGGCGAACGCGATGAACACCAGCACGGCCCGCTCCGGGAACGGCGACCCGTCCTCCGTCTTCAGCGGGAGCGCCAGGGCGAGTGCCACCGAGGCGACGCCGCGCATGCCCGCCCACCACATGACAACCGTCTCGCGCCAGCTCAGCGGCACCTCGGAGTCGTCGTCCCCGGCCCGGCGGGTCTTCCTGGCCACCCAGGCGGCGGGCAGCAGCCAGACCAGCCGTACCACCACCACGACGCCCACCACGGCGGCGCTCCAGCCGAGCACCTCGGTCAGCCGGCCGCCGACCGTACCGAACAGGCTGTGCAGCTCCAGCCCGATCAGCCCGAACGCCACGCCCGTCACGAGCGTGTCGACGATCTGCCAGAACGTCGCGGACGCGAACCTGCCGTGTACGTCGTCGGCGTCCGACATGCGGTCGCTCAGGTAGAACGCGCTGGTCAGTACGGCCAGCACCCCTGAGCCGTGCCACTTGTCGGCCACCGCGTAGCTGACGAACGGCACCAGCAGCGACAGCCCCACCTGCAGCGTGGCATCGCCCAGCAGGGCCATCAGTCGGCCGGCGACCCAGCCGAGCCCCAGCCCCACCGCGACCGCCACCACCGCCGACAGCACGAACTCGGCCAGCGCGCCCGGCCACCAGAAGACACCGGTGACCGCCGCCGTGATCGCCACCTTGTACAGCACGATCGCGGTCACGTCGTTGAACAGGCCCTCGCCCTCCAGGAGCGACACCAGACGCCTGGGCAGCCCCAGGCGGCCCGCCACCGCGGTGGCGGCCACCGGGTCGGGCGGCGCCACCAGCGCGCCGAGCGCCGCCGCGGCCGCGATCGGCAGGCCGGGGATGAGCGCGTGCGCCGTCACCGCGACGGCCGCCGTGGTCACGAACACCAGCGCCACGGCGAGCAGGAAGATCGGCCGCCAGTTCGCCGCGAACTGGCGCCATGAAGTACGCCGTACCGCCGCGTACAGCAGGGGAGGGAGGAGGAGCGGCAGCACGATGTCGGGGGGTACGTCTACATTCGGTACGAATGGCAGCAGGGCCAGGACGATGCCGAGCAGGGTCATCAGGACGGGCGGCGGCAGCCCGAGCCGGTTGCCGAGCGGCACCGTGATCAGGGCGCCCAGCAGGATGAGCATGAGCAGCACGAACTGGTCCACGACGCCCTCCGATGATCGTCTCAATCAGCCTAGACGGGTCGTTTGCCGAGGCCACGGAGGGGCGGCCCCCGGAGAGGCATCGTGCAGCGTCAGCGGTCTAGAACATGCAGGGTGTGGTGGGCGGAGCCGAGGGGGGTCGGGCCCGACGCCGTGATGGCGACCACGTCGGCCACCCGGGCGCCGAACAGGTCCGGCACGTAGATCGCGGGCTCCAGGCACAGGGTCATCCCCGGTTCCAGCGGCGTGCCGTCGCCGGGTTGGACGCGCGGGCCCTCGTCGTGGCCCAGTCCCACGCCCCGGCCGAAGTGGGCGGCGGCGTAACGGCCGTACCCGCTGCCGTCGATCACGTCCCCGACCGCCTTGGCCACGCTCTCGGCGACAGCCGACGGCTGGGCCGCCGAGCGTAGAGCGGCGGCCCGTGCGGCGAGTACCACCGAGTACATGGCCTCGTAGTCCTCCGGCGGCTCGGCGACGGCGAATACCCGCGCCACCTCCGCGCAGTAGCCGTCCCACCGGCCGCAGAGCGACACCAGCAGTGCGTCGCCAGGGTTGATCACCCGGTCGCCGGGGAGGTGCGCGGGCCGCGCGGTGTGCTCGCCCGCGGCGACCCGCAGCGACAGGACCTCCTCGCAGCCGGTCTCCAGCAGCAATAACCGCAGCCGGGCCGCCATCGCGCGCTCGGTGGCGCCGAACCAGGACAGCTCGCGGGCCTGGCCGAGCACCGACTCCGCGGCCACGACGGCGCGCTGGACCGCCTCGATCTCGTGCGGCCGCTTGCGCAGCCGCAGCGGCGCCAGCACGGCCGTGGCGGGCACCAGCTCGGCCTCGATCGCGAGGCCGAACAGCTCGCGGACCCGCATCTCCGGGTCCACGCCGACGCGCCGCGCGGCCCGGGGTACGAGCGGGACCGGGTCGGCGGTCTCGGCGGCCGTGTCCAGGGTGACGACGAGAAACCCGTCGCCTTGCCCGCCCAGGAACCTGAAGTCGGGCGAGGGCCGCAGCACCAGGGCGTCGACCTCGGCCTCGGCCATGGCCGCCCGCACGGCCTCCAGGGTCGGGTCCGTCACGTCAGGGTCCGTCACTTGGGCTCGTGCAGCCAGCAGGCGACCGGTCCGAAGTCGGGCTCCTTGTCCCGGCACACGTCCATGACCTGCGGGCAGCGCGGATTGAACCGGCACCCCGCCGGCGGATCGGCCGGGTCAGGCACGTCGCCGGGCAGTTCGGCGGGCAGCACGCCCATCCCGTCGGGCTTGGGGATGGCGCGCAGGAGCGCCTGCGTGTACGGGTGCCGGGGGTTGGCCCACACCTCGGCCGTGTTCCCGACCTCGACGATCCGGCCGAGGTACATGACCGCGATCCGGTCGGCGATCAGCCGCACCACCGACAGGTCGTGGCTGATGAACAGCAGCCCCGCCCCCGAGTCCACGGCCAGGTCGCGCATCAGGGTGGCGACCTGCGACTGGGCCGAGGCGTCCAGCGCCGAGATGGGCTCGTCGCCGATCAGCAGCCGGGGCCGGGCCGCCAGCGCCCTGGCGATCGCGATGCGCTGCCGCTGGCCGCCCGAGAACTCGTGCGGGTGCCGGCTCGCGAAGTCGCGCGGCAGTCCGACGCGTTCCAGCAGGTCGGCGGGGGCGGTGGCGGTGTCGCCTGAGGTACGGAGGCCGTCGGCGATCTGGTCGCCCACGCGGCGGCGCGGGTTCAGTGACGCGTACGGGTCCTGGAACACCATCTGAATGCCCGTCAGCTTGCGCCGCCGCAGCCCGAGCGGTGTGACCGGCTGCCCGTCGAACGTGATCGAGCCCTCGGTGACGGGGTTCAGCCCGCAGACGGCGCGGGCCAGCGTCGACTTGCCGCAGCCGGACTCGCCGACCAGGCCGACGACCTCGCCGGGCCCGACGGACAGGCTCGCCCCGGCGACCGCCCTGACGATCGGGCGCCCGGGCGAGCGGTGCTCGACGACCAGGTCGTCGATCGCCAGCAGGGTCATGAGTCCTCCGAATGGGGAGCCGCCTCGGTGTCGGGCAGTGAGTCGAGCAGGGAGCGGGTGTACGGGTGGGCGGGTTCGCGCAGCACCTGGCCGCGCGCCCCCGTCTCCACCACCAGGCCGTCCTTCATCACGCTCACCTCGTCCGCCACCGCCGACATGACGCCCAGGTCGTGGGTGACGAGCAGCACGGCCAGCCCCAGCTCGTCGCAGAGCCCGCGCAGCAGCCGCAGCACGCCCGCCTGCACGGTCACGTCCAGCGCGGTCGTCGGCTCGTCCGCGATCAGCACCTTGGGGGAGCAGGCCAGCGCGATGGCGATCGCGACGCGCTGCCGCATGCCGCCCGAGAACTGGTGCGGGAAGCGCCCGTACGCCTCCTCGGCGCCGGGGATGCGTACCTTGCCGAGCAGTTCGACGGCCCGCCGCCGGGCCTCCCGCTTGTCGACGCCGAGGTGGTGGCGCATGTGCTCGGTGAGCTGCTTGCCGATCGTGAGCATCGGGTGCAGGCTCGTGGCCGGGTCCTGGAAGACCATGGCCACCTCGCCGCCGCGTACCCGGTTCAGCTCCTTCGGCGGCAGCGTGAGCAGTTCGCGGTCGCCGAGCGCGATGCTGCCGGTGGTCCGCGAGCCGTGCGGCAGCAGCCCGAGTACGGCCAGGCCGGTCATCGTCTTGCCGGACCCGCTCTCGCCCGCCAGCCCGTGCACCCTGCCCTCCTGGAGCGACAGGTCCACGCCGCGCAGGATCTCCTTGCCGCCGATGGTCACCTTCAGGTCGGTGATGTCCAGGGTCACAGCGCACGCTCCTTGATGGCGCGGGCCGTACGGGGGTCGAGGGCGTCCCGCAGCGTGTCGCCGAGGAAGTTGAAGGCCAGCACCACGGTCAGGATCGCCAGGCCGGGGAAGGTGGCCACCCACCAGCTGTCGAAGACCTCCACGCCGGAGGCCACCATCGCGCCCCACTCCGGAGACGGCGGCTTGGCCCCGAGGCCGAGGAACGACAATCCGGACAGCAGAAGCAGCGCGGTGCCGATGTCGAGCGTGGCCAGGACGAGCACCGGGCCCGTCACGTTCGGCAGCACGTCCACGCGCAGCGAGCGCCAGGCCGAGAAGCCCAGCAGCCGCCCGCTCAGCACGAACTCCCGCTCCCGCACGCCCAGCACCAGCCCGCGCGTCACGCGGGCGTAGGCCGGCCAGGCCACGACGAGTACGGCCAGCACCGCGTTGGTCAGGCTGGCCCCGAGCGCCGCGGCCACCACCATGGCCAGGATGACCGTCGGGAACGCGAACACCAGGTCCGCCACCCGCATGATCGTCTCATCCACCCATCGGCCGAAATATCCGGCGCAGGCGCCGAGCAGGCCGCCGATCAGCACCGACAGCGCCACCAGCATCAGCGTCAGCGGGATCGACACCCGCGCGCCGTGCATGACCCGGCTGAGGATGTCCCGGCCGAGCTGGTCCGTACCGAACCAATGGCCTGGCCCCGGGGCGGCCAGGCGCGGCAGGTCCTGGGCCAGCGGGTCGTGCGGCGCGAGCATCGGCGCGGCCAGCGCGATCACCAGCCAGGCGATCGCGATCACGCCGCCCACGATGGCCAGCGGTTGCCGCCAGGCATGGGGGAGCCGCCCGGTCAGGCCCTTGCGGGCCAGGGGATCCCGTTTCACTGCAACCTCACTCGGGGATCGATGACGCCGTACAGCACGTCCACGATCAGGTTGATGACGAGGTAGACGACGCCGACCACCAGCCCGACGCCCATGACGGCGGGCAGGTCGAGGGTGGTGGCGCTCTTGTAGGCGTACTGGCCGACGCCCGGCCAGGCGAAGATCGCCTCGACCAGTACCGTGCCGGACAGCAGGCTGCCGAACGCCAGGCCCGCGACGGTGATGATCGGCACCAGCGCCGAGCGCAGCACGTACCGGAACAGGATCGTCCGGCCCGGCAGGCCCTTGGCGCGGGCGGCCCGCACATAGTCCTGGCCGAGCACCTCCAGCACGGCCGAGCGGGTGAAGCGGGTCAGCAGCCCGATCGTGTACAGGGCCAGCACGAGGGCGGGCGTGATCAGGTGGCCGACGGCCGAGCCGAAGATGTCCCACCGGCCGGCGAGCAGCGCGTCCACCGTCTGCAGGCCGGTCACGGCCGGGGCGTTGCCCAGCGCCGCGTCGACCCTGCCGCTGCCCGGGGTGATCTGCAGCCGGTAGAAGAACACGTAGAAGGCCACCAGCGCCAGCCAGAACGTCGGCACCGAGATGCCGATCAGGCTCAGCACCCGCAGCGCGTGGTCCGACAGCCGGTCCCTGCGCAGCGCGGCGATCACGCCGAACGCCACGCCGAGCACGAGCGAGACCAGGATCGCCGCCCCGGCCAGCTCCAGCGTCGCCGGGACGAACTCGGCCAGGTCCTGGCTCACCGGCCGGTGACTCTGCTGGCTGGTGCCGAGGTCGCCATGGACGACGCCCTGGAGATGCAGCAGGTACTGCTCCCACAGTGGCTTGTCCAGGCCGTGCTCGCTGCGCCACTGCGCCACGATGGCCGGGTCGCCCAGGGCCCGCTGGCCCAGGTTCGCGGCCACGGGGTCGCCGGGCACCAGGTTCGTCAGCACGAACGTCACCAGCGTGATGCCCCAGGCGAGCAGGAGCGCCATGAGGATCCGCCGGATCAGGAACCGGGCGAGGGGATGCGCCCCGCGCCGCCTGGACGGGCGGGGCGGGGCGGACGTGGCGGGCATGCCTACTTCGCGCCGAGGTCGGCGACGTCGACGGTCCAGACCGGGTGATACTCGAGGCCGGTCACCGAGGCGGCCGTCACGATGTTCTGGCTCGGCTGGATCAGCGGGATGAACGGGCCCGAGGCGTTCAGCTTCGTCTGCACGTCGGCGTACGCCTGCTTGCGCGCGTCGTCGCCGATCGCGACCGCGGCCTTCTCACCGGCGGCCTCGATCTCCTTGGCCGCGCCGGCCTTCCAGCCCGCCCGCAGGCCCACCGTCTTGCCCGGCAGGAAGGCCAGGTAGTCGCTGGGGTCCGGGTAGTCAGGGCCCCAGTACCACAGGCCCATCTCCTCCTTGCCGTTGCGGTAGTTGTCCAGCGCGGTGGTGACCGGCGCGGGCTGCAGGTCCACCGTGATGCCGACCTCCTTGAGGTTGGCCTGGATCCGCTCGGCCAGCGGCTGGAACGACAGGCCGTTCACGGTCAGCTCGCTCGGGTACTCCAGCTTCACCGTGGGGTTGGCCACGCCGCTCGCGGCCAGGGCCGCCTTGGCGCCCTCGACGTCGCGCTTGGCCGCCTGGTCGGCGGGCAGCGCGCCCAACAGCTGCGACGGGATGACGCCGGGCGCCTGCGTGGAGCCCTCACCGGCCAGTTCGAGCAGGCCCGCGTAGTCGACGCCCTTGCGCACGGCCTCGACGAACTTGGCGTTCGGCGTCGTCTTGCTGACCTTGTCGTCCTGGTTGGCCAGCAAGAAGATCACGTTGGCCGAGGCGGTCTTCTTGACCTGCAGGGTCGCCGGCATGCCGGTCACCTGGTCGCCCGACAGGTTGAGCGCCACCTGGCTGTCGCCGCGCTGGACGTTCAGCTTCTGCGTGGCGGACTCGACGTTGCGGATGACGACCTTGTCGTAGGCGGGCTTGGTGCCGTAGTACTTCGGGTTCGCCTTCAGTACGACCTGGCTGCTCACGTTGAACGACTCGATCGTGTACGGGCCCGAGCCGGCGGAGGAGGCGTTCAGGTACTGCTCGGCCTTGTCCTGCGCGTCCGCGGTCGCGCCGTGCTGCTTGGCGAGCTTGCTGTTGATGATGCCGAGCGCCGGGTTCGGCAGGATGAACGGCAGCGCCGGGTTGGCCGCCTTGGAGGTCAGCGTGATCGTCGAGTCGCCCTCCTTGGCCACCTCGACGCCGTCGAGCAGGAACGACGGGGTCCCCTTCATGTCCCGCACCCGGTTCAGGGAGAACACCACGTCGTCCGCGGTGACGGGGGAGCCGTCGGCGAACGTCGCGCCCTGCTTGAGCTTGAGCGTGAGCACCTTGCCGTCCTTGGACAGCTCGTACGACTCGGCCAGCGCCGGCACCGGCTTGGTCACGTCGGCGCCGTCGAAGGTGAGGAGCGTCTCGTAGATCGCCTTCTCGACGGTCAGGCCGGTCGGCTCGTACGTACGCCCGGGGTCGGCCGTCTTGAGGTCGAAGGACGTGTCGATCACCAGGGTCTTGCCGCCGCCGCTCTGGGCGGCGGGCGTCTGGGAACCGCCGCTTCCGCAGGCGGCGAGGGCGAGTGCACCGGCGAGCAGCACAGCCGCCGTCTGCGAGCGGGTCGCCATTGAGTCCTCCAGTTGGACGGTTGGCCGAAAGATGTCGAGGATTGTCGGGCAGAACGTCCAGGCACTGTGCGGTCGCTGAGACGTATATAAATGGGCTGGGGGTAACTATGAGTGAAATTTCCAGGAATGGTGCCAGCGGTAGCGGTCAGCCTGGACGGATCGGCATCGGCCTGGAGCTCGACGCGGTCCACCTGAAGATCCTCGAGGTCCTGCGGGAGAACGGCAGGATCTCGGTCTCGTCGCTGGCCGAGCGGGTGGGCATCTCCCGGGCCAACGCCTACACCCGCTTCGAGGCGCTGCGCGCCGACGGCGCGATCAAGCGGTTCACCGCCGAGATCGACCACGTCAGGACGGGGCTCGGCATCACCGCGCTGATCTTCGTGACCGTGCGGCAGCAGATGTGGAAGCAGTTCAGGGCCGAGCTGGCCAGGATGCCCGAGGTCGAGTACTGCGCGATCACCACCGGCCAGCACGACGCGATGATCCAGGTACGGATGTCGGACGTGGCCGAGGTCCACGCCATGGTGACCGACCGGCTGGCCAACATCCCGGCCGTGAAGGCGACTGAGACGGTCTTCATCCTGGATGAGGTGCTCAGGCGGCCGTACGTGCTGCCCAGCGACCGTGACAAGGCCCGTCCGGCACGGCGGGCGGCCCAGGAGGCCCCCGGCGACGTGCCGCTCGGCAAGATGCGCTTCGTCGGCGCCGCGGAGGGAAGGGCCGCCCTGCGCAAGGACGGGTAGGTCAGGCGGAAGGACGGTCAGGTCAGCCGGTCACGACCCCCGTGCACACGCTGATGTGCCGGGATCAGTCGGTGACGACCTCGGTGCACACACTGACGTGCCGGGTGTCGTCGCCCTCGAACTGGAACTCCTCCACCAGGCGCAGCCGTCCGTCGGCCTCGGTCTCGATGCGGCTGTTGCTCTGGCCGCCCGCCTTGCCCCCGGCCTTGAGCGCGTGCGCGTAGGCGATGGAGACCAGGTCGCCGTCCCTGGTGCCGACGAAACGGCCGTGGGTGACGGTGTCGCCCGTGTAGCTGCCCCACACCACCCCGTCGGCCTCCCAGTAGTCGAACGCGGTGGGCCGCTCCTGGTCCACCACGCTCGCCGTCGAACTCACCATCACGAATCTGCGGCCGTTGAGAAGGTTCACGCCGCCCATGCTCCCGATATTTCCTGACACGGAGCGTCAGGCTGGACGTTTCTCGCCGAACGCCGAGATCTCCTCGGCGATCTGTCCAGCCGCCGTGGCCGCGAAACGGGACTTGTCAGGAATCCGGCTCTGGTAGTCGAGGTTTACCGGGGGTCAGACAGGCGGTCAAAGAGCTGAGTGGAACGATGGACTTGTGACGGCCGCTTCGCAGGCCGCCGTCTCCCATGAGACGAACTTGTGACGGCCGCTCCAGCGGGTCGCCGGTTCCCATGAGACGAAAGGAGACGCCATGTCTTCTCCGGCCATGTCTTCTTCGGCCACGCACCGTTCCATGCAGGTCGGCGAGCCTGGCGGGGACCTGTCTCTCGTCCGGGCGGACACCCGGGAGCCGGGCCCGGGCCAGGTGCGGATCACCGTCGAGGCGTGCGGGGTGTGTCACTCCGACGCGTTGATCACCTCCGGTCACATCCCGGGCACCACCTTCCCCGTCACGGCCGGGCACGAGATCGCGGGACGTGTCGACGCGGTGGGCGACCACGTCGCCGGCTGGTCCGTCGGTGATCGGGTGGCGGTCGGCTGGTACGGAGGCAGCTGCGGTCACTGCGACGCCTGCAGGCAGGGAGACGGCATCCTGTGCCCCGAGCTCCAGGTGCCGGGTGCCGCGTACGCGGGCGGGTTCGCCGACTCCGTCGTCGTGCCGGCCGTCGCCCTGGCCGCGATCCCGGACGAGCTCACGGCGGTGGAGGCCGGGCCCCTGGCCTGCGCCGGCGTCACCGTGTACAACGCGCTGCGCCACAGCTCCGCGCGTCCGGGCGACACCGTCGCGATCCTCGGTGTGGGCGGCCTGGGGCACCTGGGCGTCCAGTTCGCCGCGAAGATGGGCTTCAACACCATCGCGCTGGCCCGCGGTCCCGACAAGGCGCCGCTGGCGCACAAGCTCGGTGCCGCCCACTACGTCGACAGCGCCGCCGCGCCCGTGGCCGACGCGCTGCGGGCGTGCGGGGGAGCCAAGGTGGTGCTGGCGACGGTGACCAACGCCGAGGCGATGTCCGCGACGATCGACGGCCTGGGGCCCCGCGGTGAGCTCATCGTCGTGGGCGTCGACATGGAACCGCTGCGGGTCACGCCCCTGCAGCTGGTGGGGGCGGCCAGGCGGGTGTACGGGCACGCTTCCGGCAACGCGGTCGACATCCAGGACACCATGAGGTTCGCCGCCCAGAGCGGTGTCCGGGCGTGGACCGAGGAGGTCCCCCTGGAGGAGGCTCAGGCGGCGTTCCAGAAGATGCTCTCCGGCCAGGCCCGCTTCCGCATGGTTTTGACCACCGCCAACTGATCGACCATCGCAGCGGAAACTCCGCCCGACCGTTACCGATTGGTTACACACCGTACCGCAATCTATCCCCTGAGTAGTCATGCGGTCTGTGATAGTAATGTCACGCTCGGTGTTCGGTGGGGATTGGGGAGATCCTTATGCTGCAATACGTAATCGCGGCCGTGGCCGCGGTGGGTGTGGTGGCGCTCGCGGCCACCCTGTTCAGGCTCACGAAGAAGGGCAGCGACGACAACGACGCCGGCGGGCCGTCGGCCGGCCACGCGGGCGCGATGCTGTCCGCCCTGTTCCTCCTGGTCTTCGCCATCGCGATCATCGTGCCGTGGACCACCGCCGACTCCGCCGGCCAGAACACGCACACCGAGAGCCAGGCCGCCGTCGAGGCCTACTGGTCGGCGTCCGGCCTGCCCGGCACCGCCCCCGACGTCGTACGCGCCGGGCTGCGCGACTACATCACGTTCGTCGTCCGCGACGAGTGGCCCGTCATGCAGCGCGGCTCGATGGATCCCGTCGGCACGGAGCGGCTCGACGCGCTCCGGGCCCGCGTCGCCGCGCTGCAGGTGACCACCGACCAGAAGGAGGCCAAGACCGCGGTGCTCGACCACCTCGCGGCGATCGCCTCCGCCCGTTCCCAGCGCACCGCCGACGCCGCCGCGACGCCGCCCGACGGCTTGCTGGCCCTGACGATCCTCACCGGCCTGCTGGTGGTCCTGTTCCCGTTCCTGGCCGGAGCGCGGCCGACCGGGCTGGCGGTCCTGCCGCTGCTGGCGATGGCCGCGATGCTCGGCTTCGGCGTCTACCTCACCTGGGACATCTCCCACGCCTTCGACGGACCGCTGGCCGTGGGGCCTGAGGCGTACAAGGGCGCGCTGCAGGAGTTCGCCCGGATAGCCGGAGGCGTGTGACCGTGAGGGCCTGGCGCATGCCGCTGCTCCTGGCGGGCACGCTGTTGGCGCTGTCCGCGAGCGCTCCCGCCGCGGCCGATCCGGATCCGGGCGACGTGACGGTGAAGGTCGGCGTCGAGGCGACCGTCTGTGTGGACGTGCCGCTGGTGAGCGTACACATCGGGAAATGCGCGGCGCCGGCGGTGCAGCCGCCGACCGTGGTGAAGCCGCCGAGCGTGGTGATCGTGAAGCCGCGCCCCGTCGTCACCCCGAAGCCGCGGCCCGTGGCCACCCCGAAGGTGACGCCCACGGTGCGGGTCGTGATCACCCCACGCCCCGCGAAACCCAAGCCGACTCAGCGGCCGACACCCAACCGGGTGCGGGCGCCCCACATCGCACCCCAGCCCGTCCGCGTCAAGCCGGCCAAGCCGACGCCGAAACCCACACCGACCCTCAAGCCGACGCCCAAGCCCCCGGTCGCCTACGTACGCGCCCATCGCGCCCCGCCACCGCGCCCGCGGAAGAACCCGCTGGGCACCGTGCTCCTGATGGTGGTCCTCACGACGGCCATCGCGTCCACCACGGCTGTGGCGTTCGCGTCCGTGAGATAAAACCGGTACCCGGGTCTCACCATCGGCAAGCTGGTCTGATAACCGTCTGGCGACGCTGAAGGCGGGAACCGAAACCGGTTCCCGCCTTCTTGGCTTTCAACGTGCGGTGGTGAACAGGAACGCGCAATCCTGTACGGCCTCCACGCGGTGGCGGCGTTCGGGCATGACCAGCAGATCGCCGGGCATCCCGTCCCAAGAGTCGGGCCCGGCGACAAGCCGCATCCGCCCGTGCAGTACGTGCACCGTGACCTCGCCAGGATGCTCGTGCTCGTGTAGGTGTTCGCCCTGCCGCAACGCCATGACGGTCTGCCGCAGCGAACGATCGTGTCCCCCGTGGACAGTGGTGGCGCTGCGGCCGCTGTCCGCCTCGCGGGCAAGCGTGAGCTGATCGCGAACGAGGGCAGTCAACGAGACCTTGGTCATGACTGTGGGGCGCGACGGTCTCGCCGAGCTTCCAACTCTTCCGGGCTGACCGGGATCAACATCGGCTGTCCAGGCGCGCAGAACATCGTCACCACGAACTGCGACTCCTCGTCGGTGAGGTGGTTGCCGTCCTGGTAGTGGATCACGTCTCCACCGGGCTCCCAGAACGCGTCACCAGGCCGGAGAACCCGCACGGGATCGCCTTCGAGCTCGAAGTTGACGGCGCCCTTGATCACGTAGCCGTACGCGGGCCCGGAGTGCCGGTGAGGCGGCGCACCAGGGCTGTTCGGCGGCAGCGTGACCCGGAGCGTCATCGCTTCGGCCCCCTCCGGCGCGGCCGGCGCCCCCGGTACGGTGCCGACCACGTCGATCTGCGGCGGTGGCCCGCTCTTGTCGGGGTTGTCGAGGTGGTGGGCTTGAGCGTGATCGGTGCTCATCACAATTCCTTCCTGGAAGTGGCCGGCTCGATTCGGCCGTGCACCAGCTCAGACAAGACAGCGCCCCGATTTGTGACAACGCTCCGAACAGTGCGTCTGTCTCATCTGCGCAGTTCAAGCGTCATGTTGGTATTAGTAGGGGTCCGCCGCGCTCGCTCAGACCGACCTGGAACTGGCGATGGGCACCGGCACCGACGCCGCCATCGAACGCGCCTGCCAAGACCTGCTCGCCGCACCGCGCCGAACCTGGTCCTCACCACGGCTGTGGCGTTCGCGTCCGTGCGATAAAACGGGGACGCGCCGGGTCCTAATGCTGTTCCTGTCCCGTCTCGACGGTGTCGGCCGCGTTGTCGAGCTTGTGCGGCTGAACGGCTTGTGCTGTGAGGGCCATGGCTTCTGTGGTCTGTTCGAAGGTGCGCTGGGTGACGGCGATGTAGAGCACGTCCAGGACGGCCAGCTGGGCGTGTCGGCCGAGGATGGTTTGGGTGCTGAAGCCGACCGGGTGCACCTTGGTGGCCAGGACGAGTTCGGCCTGGCGGGCGACAGGGGAGGTCAGGTCGCTGGTAAGGGCAACGGTCCGGACGCCGTGCGAGCGCGCTTCGGTGATCAGATCGACGACCTCTCGAGTGCGCCCGCTCTGGGAGAAGACCACAAGTACGTCGCCACGGGACATGAGGGCGGCACCGGTCAGGGCCATGTGTATGTCGGTGGAGGCCCAGACGGGCAGACCGATGCGGTACAGCCGTTGCTGCAATTCCGAGGCCGTGGTCGCGCTGCCGCTGACCCCGTAGACCATCACCCGGCGGGCCGCGGCCAGCAGGCCGGCCGCACGCTCCACGGCGGCCAGGTCGAGGTTGGCGATCGCCTCAGTGACGACATGTCCGATGTTGTCGGCAATGACACGGGCGACCTGCTGAATGTCGTCCGCCTCGGTCAAGCTCGTGCCGATGTGCTCGACCCAGGCGTCGGGGCCGGTGCGGCCGCTGTCGGAGGCGAGGGCGATACGCAGGGCGGCGTAGCCGTTCAGGTTCAGCGACCGGCAGAACCTGGTGATGGTGCCGGTGGAGACCCCACACCGCTCCGCCAGCTCGACGATGGTCAGCCGGGCCACCGCTGCCGGATCGCCGAGCGCGAGCTCGGCGATCGTACGCTGAGCGCCAGGCATGGTGGGCAGCAGCGCGCGGATGCGCTCGATGACGCCGCTCTGTGACATGCGATCTCTATTCGTCAAAAATTTTTCTTCGCTATGTTGGCTATCAACGTATCACGAGGCATGATTCGGGCGAATGTCCGGTAAACGTCCTTGACATGGCCGGTTACTCGCTTCCACAGTGAGCCGGAGTGGGAAATATTTCTCCATGTTGGGAGTCGTGGTGTCCGATCAGTATCGCCCCAGTGCTGCCGCGTATCTCGTGGCGGCCAGGACCATCCTGGAGCAAGTCGTCTCCGAGCAGGTGCCCGCGGTCCAGGCCGCGGCCGACCTCATCACGAAATCGATCCGTGCGGGCGGTGTCGTCCAGGCCTTCGGTACTGGGCATTCCGAGGGGCTGGCGATGGAGATCGCTGGTAGGGCCGGTGGGCTGGTGCCGACCAACAAGATCGCCTTGCGCGACGTGGTCACTCTCGGAGACTCCCCGCGCGAGGTGCTGTTCGATCCGTTCCTGGAACGGGACCCGGCCATCGCCTACCAGCTCTACGAGCTGGCCGCCCCTCGCCCGGAGGATGCTTTCGTCATCGCGTCCAACTCCGGGGTGAACGGGTGCGTCGTGGAGATGGCCCAGCTGGTGAAGCGGCGGGGGCACGCGCTGATCGCGTTCACCTCGACCCGGCACACCGCGCGGGCCACCTCCCGCCACCCATCCCAACTCCGGCTGATCGACTTCGCCGACGTTGTGCTGGACAACGGGGCCCCGCACGGTGACGCGCTGCTGCCGATGGCCTCGGGCGCCAAGGTCTGCGGGATCTCCTCCATCAGCGCCGGTCTGCTGGCGCAGATGGTCGTGGCGGAGGTCGTGCGTCGCCTTGACGAGGCGGGTGAGCAGGCCCCTGTCTACCTGTCCGCCAACATCACCGGCGGCGACGATCACAACCGGATCCTGGAAGAGCGCTACGCCGGACGGATCCGGAGGCTCTTATGACAGGACTCTTCTGCACCGCGGGAGCCGTCGGATGAGCGTCGCGCTCGTCCTTGGCATGGACATCGGCGGCACCTCCAGCCGCGTCATCGTGGCCGACCTGTTCGGGCGCCTGCGCGGTGTCGGCCGGGCAGGCGGCGGCAACCCGGTCTCGCGCGGCCCGGCCGGAATCACCGCCATCCGTGACGCCTTGTGCGCCGCACTCGGCGCCGTCGATCCGGCCGACGTCAAGGCGGCCGTCTTCGGCCTGGCGGGCGGCGATGTCGCCGTTCACGATCCCGAGATCGCCCAGGCGCTTCGAGCGGGATGGCGGCAGGCTGGACTGCGGTGCACGCCGACCATGGTCAGCGACGTCACTCTCGCGTACGTGGCAGGTACCGACTCCGCTGAGGGCAGCGTTCTGGTCTCCGGTACGGGGGCGGTCGCCGCGGCCATCCGCGAACGCACCATCGTGCGATGCGCCGACGGGCACGGCTGGCTGCTCGGCGATCTCGGCTCCGGCTTCTGGATCGGGCGCGAGGGCATACGAGCCGCGCTCGCCGCGATGGACCGCTGCCACCCGCCATCCGACCTCCACCGCGAGATCCTGCACGCACTGGGGGTGGCGCACGCTGACCGGCGGACCTTGGCTTTGACCAGCGCCACCATCGACGCGGCTCATCGCATGCCACCTGCTGAGCTGGCCAAGCTCGCGCCCCTCATCCTGACAGCCGCAGAAGGCGGAAACGTCGAAGCGAGGCTGATCGCCAGGCGGGCCGCCGATCACCTCACCGCATCGCTCAACACCATCCGGATCCTTGGCGCCACCAGCCCCATTGTGCTCGGGGGCAGTTTGCTGACCACGCCCAATCCGCTCTCGCAAGCCGTCCGGGCGTCGGTCCGGAAGGTATGGCCGGATGCGGAGATTCACCGCGCCGGCGGGGGAGCCGCAGCCGCGGCATGGCTGGCCGGCCGGCAGCTTTCCGGCGTACCCGCGCTCGAATCCCACGCGCTTTATACGCGGCTCCTGGGCGCCGAGCCGATCCCCCCGCGCCGCCCGCAGAAGATCCGATGACTGATCTGAGCCGTTCCCGATGTGCCTTCTTGGAGCAGGTCGAGTCGATTTCGAAGACGTCATCGTCCGTCGCACCTCACACCACGTTTACGAAGGGACACCGCTCACATGGAGCCCACACAAGCCGGCCGGTGCCGCTTGCCGGGAGGAGGGCGGCTGATGTACGAAGAGCCGCGAAACGGAGCCAGCGTCAGCCCGGCCGGCGAAGAACCATCTCTGGGCGTGCTGATACGAACCTGGCGCGAGCAGGCACTGCTGACACAGGAGGAGCTGGCCAAACGGTCGGGGCTGAACCCCCGGACCCTTCGTCGGCTGGAGCACGGCGAACCCCACCGCCCACGCGGCTCGTCGCTCTTGGCCTTGGCCGAAGCACTGGGGCTGGACCCCAGAAAGCACAAGCAATTAGTCGCCGCATCGCTCAGGAGCCACACCCATCCAAGGGCGCGCGGGTTCAAAGATGACACGGACGCGCCGGCTCCTGCGATGACCATGCCGCGCCAGCTCCCGCCCGGCCCCGCGCACTTCGTCGGCCGATCCAAGGAACTGCGCACACTCGACGGCATGCTCACAACGGATGAACAGATCATGCGGACGGGTCCTAAGGTGGTGGTCATCGCCGGATGCGCCGGGATCGGCAAGACCGCGTTGGCGGTGCACTGGGCGCACCTGGTCGCCGACCGTTTCCACGATGGCCAGTTGTATGTGAACCTGCGGGGATTCGCGCCAAGCGCGGAGCCGGCTGATCCGGCTGAGGCGATCCGCAGCTTCCTTGGCGCATTGGGTGTTGTCCCGCAGCAGATCCCCGCCGGCGCGGACGCTCAAGCGGCGCTGTGGCGCAGTGTGGTGAACGGAATGCGACTGCTGATCGTCGTTGACAACGCGCTCGATGCCGGTCAGGTTCGTCCGCTGCTTCCTGGCGGCAGTGGGTGCCTGGTCATCGTGACCAGCCGCAATCAGCTGCCCGGCCTGGTGGCCGCGGGCGCCAGCCCGCTGGTGCTCGAGCCGCTGTCCAACGGTGACTCCTTGCGGCTGCTGGCCGAACGGCTCGGCGCCGCGCGCGTGGTCGCCGCACAAAAGGCCGCGAAGGAGATTGCCGCAGGGTGTGCTGGATTACCGCTGGCGTTGTCCGTTGTGGCAGCACGCGCGTCCATCCATCCCGACTTCAGCCTCGACGACCTCGCCGTCGAAGCGGACGCCGCCAGTAGTTGGCTGGACGTGCTGTCTTGCGAAGACCCGTTTGCCGATGTCCGGTCCGCGTTCTCCTGGTCCTATCGCACTCTCGGAGCGGCGGCCGCCCGGATGTTCCGGCTGCTTGGCATGCACCCGGCACCCGACATCGGCGTTCCGGCGGCTGCCAGCATGTGCGGCCTGCCGGTACGCCAGGCGCGCGCCTTGCTGGCAGAGCTGCACCGCGCACACTTGATCGCGGAATCCGTTCCCGGCCGATATCAGCTACATGACCTCATGCGCGCCTACGCCGTTGAACTGGCCGCGGCTCAAGAGTCGCGCACGGAACGTCACCAGGCCGAGCGCCGCATCTTCGACCACTATCTCCTTACCAGTTTGGCAGCCTCACACCAGTTGACCGGGCTGCCGCACGACAGCATCCCTGTCGATCCTTTGGCGCTCAATGTCAGGCCGGAGTCCATCGCCACTTACCAGCAGGCTATGGAGTGGTACCAGCGTGAACATCGGACGCTGCTGGCTCTCGTCGACCATGCCCGCGACAACGGGGACGACTGCCGCCTCGACCGGCTCGCTCGAGGGCTGGCCGATTATCTCGATCGCGGTCGACATTGGCAGGAGTGGAGACTTGTCGAGCATGGCCATCGAGCGACGTCGACGTAGTGCTCATCCAGCCTGGTGAGAGGGGCGAGCTCGGTGGAGCTCGCCCCTCTCACAGCCAGGTGGCCGCGACTACAGGTCGGCGACCACAATGTCGTCCAGGTGAAGGGAGCAGCCGACGCTACCGCTCATGCGTCATTCTTGTCCGGCGGGAAGCTGATCAGCTGCTCGCCTCGATCTCCGCGAACTGCATCACCTTGCCCGTCCCGGTGACGCGCACATATCTGGTGGTGACCGGATCGAAGGTGAAGGTCTGGCCATCGGCGCCGGGCCGTGGGTAGCCGTTCTGAGTCGTGACGGTGGTCCAGGCCGAGCCGTCGGGGGAGGTCTCGATGGTGAAGCGGGAGGGGAAGCCGTCGCCCGTGTTCGCGCCGTCGTTCCTGGCGTAGAGGGTCACCTTGCCCACCCGGGTAGGGCCGCCGAGGTCGACCTGCAGCCATTCGGGGTGGTCGGTCGTTCCGATGAGGCTGCTCCAGCCCATGGAGTACCAGAGGTTGGAGTGGCGCACCCCGTCGGTGGCGTTGACGCGCAGCCAGCTCTCGGCCGGATACTCCACCGAGCTGGAGGAGGTGACCGTACGGCCGGCGGCCAGGTTGCCTCCGGCGGCCTCGATCTCGGCGAACTGCATGTGGTATTCGCCGAACTGGTCGGTGCTCAATTTGGTGCCGGTGACCTTGATGTAGCGGGCGCTGACCGGGGTGAACGGGAAGGTCCGCGCTCCGGCGCCCGGCTTGGCGGAGCCGGTCACGGTGGCGACGTTGGTCCAGGTCGAGCCGTCCGCTGAGACATCGATGGTGAAGTCCGTGGGGAAGCCCGAGCCGGTGTTGGCGCCGTCATCGCGCGGGTACAGGTCCACCCGGCTCACCGGGCGCGCCGAGCCGAGATCGGCCTGGACCCACTCGGTGTGGTCGACGTTCTTGCTGTCGGAGCTGCTCCAGCCGAGGGCTCCGGTGGCCGAGGAGCGGCGGCCGTCCACGGCGGAGCCCGTCCCCCAGCCGTCGGCCTCGTACGAACTGGAGGCGGTGATGGTGGCGCCCTCGGCGGCGTTGGTCATGGGATTGATGTGCACGTTGTCGAAGCGGGCGGCGGCGCCGCCGGTGACGAGGGCGATGTTGCCGACGGGGAAGGCCGCGTCGTTCACCGTCAGCGCGGGGAGCTGGCGGGTGCCGCTGTAGACCTTCAGCGTGTTGCCCTTGGCCACGACCCGGAGGCGGTTCCACTGGCCCGCCGTGTAGCCGGGGGCGTCGGCCTCGGCCAGGGGGATTCCGTTGCGGTAGACGAACACCTTGCCGTTGTTGCGCTGGGCGATGAGGTAGCCGGTGTCCATGTCTGAGCCGTTGAGGCTGCGGACCATGAGTCCGGCCCAGTTGGCGCTGCCGCCGTCGGGTGACACACCCGTGATCTTGAGGTCGACGCCGGCGGCCACGTCACGATAGGCCCGGCCCTCCAGGACGGAGGTCACTCCCCAGTCGGCGGCGGTGCTGGCCTGGACGTACTCCTGCCCGCTGACCGACCATGAGCCCCTGGAGGTGCGCCAGTGCTGGCCGGCGGTGCCGAAGTCGTCGTTGTAGGGGAAGGCGAGGTCCGGGGAGTTGACGGAGAGCTCGTCCAGGATCTGCTTGTGCCGCTGCTCCACCTCGGTGCCCGAGCGCTCGTAGTGCGTGGCGTCCAGGATCAGGCTGTTGGCGATGGCCTGGGCGGTCACGGGCTTGGTCTTGGCGAGCTGGTTGAGCAGCTCGAAGTCCTCCAGGCCGTCCGTCTGGGCCTCGCTGCGCAGGCTGTCGTAGACGTTGAGGGCGTTATCTTTAGTGTTGGGCCGTACCAGCCATCCGTCGCCGCTCTGGGAGTCTTTGAAGGTGTCGATGTGCTGACCCGGCCTGTTGAAATCCCACCAGTAGTTCCAGCCCCAGTGCAGATATCCGGTGCCGCCGATCTTCCACACCAGCCAGGGCAGGAGCCTGGTCTCGGCCAGGTAGTGGCTGATGAAGCGGTTCATGTAGTCGCTCTCCGGGATGTTGGCGGTGTAGAGCCACAAGTCCTTCCCGGCCAGCCGCTGGGACTGGTAGTGCGCGATGTTGGGTTGGTAGAGGAACGTGGCCGGCGTCAGCGTGGTCAGCGACGGTTCGGTGCCGGGGTAGAGCTGGTTGTGCGCCTCGTTGGTGCGGGGGGTGGGGAAGTACTGGCGGTACTTGCCGTACAGCCAGTTGGCGGCGTTGGCCCAGGCGGGGTCTTGGGGCTCGTCCACCGCGCTCATGTAGAACTTGTCGGTCCACTTCTTGACGTCCAGGTGTGCTTTGAGTGCCGGTAGCACCTTGTCCAGGTAGGCGCCGGCCTTCGGGTCGCCGTAGGGCACCAGGACCCGCTTGAGCCCGCCGCTCACGCCGTTGGCGGGGACCAGCATCTCCAGCTGGTTTCCTCCCTCTATCAGGGTCGGGGTGTAGATGTACTGCAGCGCGCCCGCGGTCTCGAACAGCTTCACGAACCGGTCGAAGTCATCCCAGTCGAAGGTGAAGTTTCCGGCCCCGTCCACGGTCGAGTGGGGAATGAGCAGCGCCTGGAAGTCGGCGTAGATCACGTTGTTGCGGTGCTTGGCGTGGTTGGCCGCGAAGTTCTTGATGACCGTCCACCAGCCCTCGTCGAACATCTTGACGTCGTACTGGTCCGGAATCGCGTCGATCGTGCCCGCGTAGTCCCAGCCGGCGGAGGTGAACCAGTTGTTCATCTTGAAGGTCGACTGGTCGGCCGGCGGGACGGTGACGTCGTAGACGCGCAGGCTCACGGGCACGGTGACATTGCCGGACGCGCTCTGGACCACGGCGTTGCCGGTGTAGACGCCGGGCGCCTGACCCGCGGGCACGAACACCTGGTAGAACCAGGCCAGCGTGGTGTTCGCCGCCGGGCTTTGCGCGGTGTTCTCCACCAGGGCGTCGTAGTAGTCGTCGCCGCCGCCCGGCGGATCTTGGCGCGTGGTGCCGATCTGCTGGATCGTCGGATGGTTGTATTCCAGCCGAACCGTCGGCACCAGCCGGTCTCCCGGGCCGGTCAACGGGCTCACGCTGACCGACACGCCGCTCTGCGCGGAGGTGGACCGGGCCAGGATCTGGGCGGCCTCGAACTCCCCGCGGGCCGCGTACAGCGCGATGGACTGGGTGGATCCCACCGGGGACGAGGTGAAGGGCCGGTCGGCCGCGTCCATCGTCCACACCGACAGCCCTGCCGCCGCGTGCGCGGGCACCACCAAGAAGGTCAGGCATAAGAGGCTGAGGACCGCGGTGAGCATCGTTCCGCTTGGCTTCATTCTACCTCCGTTGAGAAAAATTTCTCTGTACTCCTTGAATAGATTGAGAGCGCATGGCTTCAGCGTCAACAGATTTCGCGAGAATTCGGTCAAACGCGACAGAAATCCTGGAGTTGCTGGGCGGTAGATCACTGGATGGTGAACAGTTTTTCGCTATATGTCTGCAAAATGCCCGCCGTATGCCCTGGTTTATCGGTCATCTCGCGCTGAGACTGGCACGGAGCCCGGCCGCCGCCCCTCGATCGGATCGCAGTCGTTCAAAAGGAGGATCCATGCTCGAAAACCGCACGTTAGTCCGCACCGTCCTGGTCTCCACGCTGGCGCTGCTCCTGTCCTTAGGGACGGCCGGGGTGTCCAACGCCGCGTCGGCCGGGAAGTCCGGGGTATTCGCCTGCCCGCAGTCGGGACAGCGATTCCAGCTGAGCGGCGATACGACCAAGAGGGTGTACGTCGTGGGCCCGGGCCCCGCCGCGTACGCCGTGCCGGACGAAACCGTCTACTTCCACCTCTGGAACACTTGGGACGGCATCAGCTCGTGGCCCCGCGACACTGTGTCGAGTTGCTTCGGGGGAGCCCGCATGTGGAGCAACGCTTACCTGGTCAGGAAAGACGGGACGAACGCCGTCTACATCTATGACTCCTGGGCGGGTGCGTTCCGCTGGATCCCGGACGAGGCCACCTTCAACAAATACGCCTTCGCGTGGAACAAAGTCGTGGTGGTGACGTACAGTCTGTCGCCGGTCGGCGGGTTCTGGAGCTGACGAACAGCTCGCCGGCGGCCGACAGCGCCTTGGGTCAAGCGCCGGCTCCGCGGGCTGGATCGCAGACACAGCAGTGGGCGAAGCTGAAGGGCCGTTCGCACGCCTCCTGCCAGATGCCGGCGCTGTGCGGACTTCTCGACGCCGGGTTGATCAACCGTGCGATCACGAGCGCCACCACCGCCGCCGCCCCGGACTCGATCAGCGCGGACGCCGCGCTCTGCACATGCGCGCCAGACACGAACAAGTCGTCCACCAGCAAGACGCGCGCCCCGCTCACCCAGTCCGGCCAGAGGATCCGGAAGGCGTCCCGGTGGGAGCGACGGTCGGCCAGCACCGGTGCGAACCTGGTGTCGGCCTCCAGCAGGAGTGGAGGTCGCCACAAGGGAGCCAGCGCGCCCACCTTCTCCACGACCTCCCACATGATGTGGAGGGGCCGGGCAGGTAACTCGGGGTTGTTGCTCGGGATCGTGGCCACCAGTGTGAACGGCCCGCCCGCCAGCCCTTCCAGGCATCGGACATGCCGGTGGTAGAAGTGGGCCACTGTCGCGGCCAGGAAGTCGCCCCGCTTGCGCCGCCCGCCGGCACCGTTGAGGTCTCTCTCCCGGACAAGAACGTCATACAGCTGCGTGTTCCTGGTCGTCAGCGAGATCGGCACCACGTGCTGGGTGTGGCCGTACAGGTTCTCCGTGGTGCGCTTGCAGCTCGCGCAGGTGGCCCAGGGTCCGCCGGTGTGGCCGGCGTTGTTCGGGCCGGAGTGGCAGATCCGGCACACGCCTGGCCGCGTCGGTGGAACGGGGCGAAACAGCGGCAGGAATTCGCGGGTGAACGCCTCGGCGTCACCCATGATCAACAGGTGTTCGTTCGAGGGGTCATATCTACGAGATTGACTGCCTGCTTGGTCAGCTCGTCAATGTCCTGGACGGCAGTCATGCCTCCCCGGATGCCCGCCCGCGCGGCCCACAGTTGTTCCTGGTGAAGCCGCTGGGACAGGAAGACGTACTTGCCGGTGTGCAGCGCCTGCTCGACGTGCCCGGCGGACGCTCCGCCGTCGGCTCCGTCAATGACGTACAGGCTGTCTGCCAATCCGCAGGTCACGACACGTGAAAGCGCGGCGGTCCGGTCGCTTGGGGCGGCGTCGGGCCAGAACGCGGAGATGAGCGCGCCGCAGCCGGCTATCCTCTCGGCCACACTGGCGTACTCGCCTACGGTCGATGGCTCGGTGATGCCGCCTGCCAGGACGGCGAGGGTGCGGCCGCCGGCGTCGAGTGCGGCCTGGTGGACGGCCGCGTCCAGGGCTGAGTGCAGGGGCGCGACGACGGTGATGCCGGCCTGGGCCAGGGCGCGGGCCGCGGCCGTCGCGTGGATGGTGTCGACCTCGCCGACCACGGCAACGGCTCGGTGATCGGTGGGGAGGATGCCGCCGCGGATCCACAGGAACGGCTGCCGGTCGTAGGCCCACATCAGATTGCCGGGGTAGGCGTCGTCAAGCACGGTGACGAGGCGGACGCCGTGACCGCGCATGGTCGTGACGAGGTCGCGCGCCCAGGTCAGGTCGCCGGGCTGGACCCGTGCCGCGACGGAGGCGGCGTGCGCCCGGTCGTCTGTGTCCCGGCTCGCGCCGCCGCCGTCGAGCACCTCCAGGGCGCTACCGGTGTCGAGGATGACCCGGGCGGTGAAGAACCAGGGCCGGTCATGGGTGGCTTTGGTGAGGGCGAGAACGGCGGCCTGCTCGTCGATCGTGGTCATGGTCATCACCATCTCGAACGTGGTTTCGGGGTGAACGTACGCGCCGACACCGACAAACGCGGCAACGGGCTGCGCGGTTCCAGTGGCCCATGGTGCCGGGCTCGGAGTGCCCAAGAAGCGCAAACAACTGTTCCGTTGTCCTTCAACTTCGCGTACGACCGTCCTTGCCGGGTACCGGGGCGCCAGAGAGGGGGAGCCATGACATTGGACGCCATCAGCATGATCAAGTCAGACCATCGCGACGTGGAGCGGCTTTTCGGCCGGCTCAAGAAGGACACCGAGGATCGTCCGGCCCTGCTAGCCGAACTGGCCGCCAAATTCGTCGCCCACTCCAGAGGAGAGGAGGAACTGGTCTACCCGGAGATCGCCAAGACCGTACCCAGTGAGAAGAACCAGGTCCGAGAGGGAGCGGAGGAACACCACCAGGCCGAGCGGATGCTGCTCAACCTCCTGGACGTCGACACCGACACGGCGCAGTTCGACACGCTGCTGAACGAGCTCGTTCTGGCAGTCGCGCACCACGTTCAGGAGGAGGAGAGCGAGATCCTCCCAGCGCTCAAGAAGGCGGTTTCCCGCGAGCGCCTGGAGGAGCTCGGCCGAGCCTTCAGCGAACGCAAGGCACAGGAGATCCAGCACGGTCTTCCGGTGGGGAGCGGTAACAAATCGAGGAAGCAGAGCCGAGGATCCAAGGAACCGAGCAAGGAGGATCTGTACCACCGAGCCCAGGAGGCCAAGGTCCCCGGCCGCTCGTCCATGACCAAGGAAGAGCTCACCCAGGCGCTGCAGAAGAGCGGCAAGGCCTGATCGGCGCGTGGGCCGCCTCGCGATATTGGGACCTTTGACCCTGCCAGGCGCAGCGAGGGCGCCGAATAATGGCAGGTGGGAGGTGACTTCCATGAAAGAAAGTCATGAGCTCCGCTGGGGTGGAGTGGCAGGCGTCGTGGCCATAGTGGTCGCGATCATCGGGCGCCTGGTGATGGGGAACGCGCCGCAGATCACGGAGTCCGCGATGACGATCTCGGGGTATCTGGTCGAGCGCCGGGCCCAGGTGCTGGCGGCGGCACTGCTGTACGCCATCGCGACCGCGCTGTTCCTGTGGTTCGGCGTGGCGCTGGCCACTGCCTTCCGCCGTTCGGACGAGACCAGTGACGCGCCCGCGATGGTGCTCGCGGGGTACATAGTCCTCGCCGCCACCGGATTCATCGGCATATCCGTGTTCGCCGGGATGACCTACGCGGTCACCACGCATCGGCCGCTGCTGGCCATCGCCGCGGGGCCGTATATCTCGCTGACCGTGATGGACGCCATCATGGGAATCGCGCTGGCCGTGCCGTTCGCGGCCTCGGCCGCCGCCATCATGCGCACGCACGTATTTCCGCAGTGGATGGCCTGGTGCGCCATCGTCGTCGCCGTGGTCAGCGTCCTGGGCGCGTTCACGGTCGCGATCACCGGCGGTCCGCTGGCGCCCGGCGGCGCGTTGGTGGCGTTCGTGCCCGGGGTGCTCACCGCGCTGTGGGTGCTGGCGGCGAGCTGGCTGCTCATCCGTGAGCATCTGCCGATCCCGAGCGCCGGGGTAAGGCCGGTGATGGGCCACTAGCCACACGCCATTAGCCACACGCCATTAGCCACACGCCACTGGCCACCGCCACCAGCCACCAGCCACCACGCCGGGTGCCTGACCATGCTGGATCCGATCATCGGCATGTTCGGCGCCCGGCGCCCGGCGAGCGGCGATGGGGCTTTGGGCGAGCCCGCTCAGTCTCCGTGCAGGCCGTCGGGGTCGCAGTAGTCGACCTCGTCCGTGGGCCTGAAGTTGGACACGATGATCTCGCGTTTGAACCGGCCGCCCTTTGGTACGTCCTCGGCCGACACCTCGTACGTGAACTGCTGCATCGTACGAAGCCGGGTACCACCGATGATGATCGGGCGCCGGACCAGGTAGATGGCGGCCCACGGACAGCAGTAGTAGCTGCCGTACGGCTTGCCCCCGGCGTCGGTGGCGTAGGTGATGGCCCCACTGGCGAAGGCGGCGTCGATCTCGGCCTGGATGCGCAGGGTGTGGGCCGCGTCGGGGTCGTACTCCCACATCTCCTTGATCGCTTGCCGGGCGCGGGGATCCGCCTGCCACACGCCGCGCTTCTGCGGGTCGGTCAGGCACCAGGGATCGAAACTGCGGGGGTTCACCGGCGGCGTCGCGACGGGAGGCACGGCCCGCCTCGCGTCCACCCCTTTGTAGCCGGCGATGAGCTGCGGCATCGCGGTCAGCTGGCCGAGGTGGTAGTAGATCTCCAGCGCCCGCTGCAGCCGCTGCTCGATCGCCTCGTGCATCCGCGGGTTCGGGTCGGTGTCCAGCAGCCCTTCGGCGTAGTCGGCGGCGGTCGCGGCCTCGGCGACGAGCTGCCTGAGCCGCCGCAAGGCGTCCATGTGCCGGTCGGCGTCGGCGACCGTCTTCTCGAAGACGCCGAGCGCGACCTCGGCGTGCTGGCGGATCGCGCGCGAGGCGGCCAGCATGCCGTGCAGGTGCGGCAGCGGACACGGGTCGGCCTCGGCCCACTCGGGCAGGTCGGCCGGGAGGAGTAATTCCTGCTCCACCAGGTAGCCGGGATTGCCCGCCGCCTGCCGCGCCCGCGATACCCACCCTTCGACCTGCGCGAAGCACGCGCCCACCTGCTGGGCGGTCACCGGCGGCACGAATCCGGAGGTGCGGGGGTCGGCGGCGTAGTCGGCGTCCAGCAGATGCTCGCCGATGGCCTGGAGGACGAACGCGTTCCACACGCACAGCAACTGCCCGGCGGCCCCCTGCGGGCCGTGCCACAGATTCACCCCCTCCAGGGCCAACCGGCCCCGGAGGCTTTCGGCCTGCTCCAGCTCGGTGTACACGATCCCGCCTGCCCGCCGGTACGCCTCGAGCTCGTCGGCCCGGACCTCTCCCTTCAAGGCAGCGGCCATCCGCGTCATCAATGTCGCCATGCGATCCCCCATCCCCATCCCCGTGCGCCGTCCGTCGTAGCGTAAGTCGGATATGGGGGATGATCTCCGGGTAGCAGGAACATTTTGATCACGACTCGGCTCCTGGGACCGACGCGTGCGCGCCGGTCCCAGGAGAGCCGTGCGGGTCAGCTGCCGGGGCCGACGCGCATCATCTGCTCGTTCATGATCAAGAAGGCGCCCAGGCCGTGGAAGTCGTTCACCGGCCGCCCCCGGTTGAAGTAGTAGCTGAGCGAGTCGCTGGCGTTGGTGCCCTCGCTGACGTCCACGAGGTTCGTCCGCCCGTCCTGGCCGAGTGAGATCTTGTTCAGCACCCCCTGGTAGCCCCGGTCGGCGTTGGCGCGGTAGGAGGCGTCCACATAGCCGCGCTCGACCGCCTTCGAGATCGTGTACGTGTACATCGCCGAGCAGGACGTCTCGGTCCAGTTGGCGGAGTTCGTCGTCTCGGTGACCACCTGGAACCACCGTCCGGTCGCCGGGTCCTGCCAGCGGGCGTAGGCGGGCACCAGGTCGCGGATGATGTTGATCAACGCGGTCCGGCGCGGGTGGTCGGCCGGGATGAGGTCGAGGATGTCGATCGTGGCCATGCCGAACCAGCCCATGGCCCGGCACCACGAGATCCCGTTCGTGTTGCCCAGGGACGGCTTCACCCAGGAGGCGGTCAGGCCGCCGGGCTCGTCATAGGCGTGATACAGCAGCCCGGCCGCCGTGCCCGAGGTGCGTCGCAGATGGCTGTGATAGACCTCGATCTGCTTGGCCGGCTCGGTGCTGGTGAAGGTGTCGCCCGCGACCCAGGCGCCGTAGCGGGCCAGGAACGGATCGGCCATGTAGACGCCGTCGCCCCAGAGCTGGCCCTGCCGCGAGTCGGAGGTGGAGTGCCACCAGCCGCCGTCGGAGGTGCGCGGGTAGGTGTTCAGCCGGGTCCGGATCTTGGCGGCGGCGGTGCGGTAGCGGGCCTGGCCCGTCTCCTTGAACAGGGCCAGCAGAACGTTGCCCGCCTGCATGCTGTCCAGGTTGCTGAAACTGTTGGAGATGTTGCCCGAGCTGTCGACGAAGCGGTCGGCCCAGTCCTTGATGTACTGCAGGTAGCGGGCGTCGCCGGTGCGCTGCCAGACGAGATACTGCCCCCACAGGTATAAGCCCTGCGGGTAGCTCCAGCCCCCCAGCGAGCTGGGGGTGAAGCGGGCCATCGTGGAGTCGATGACGGCCTTGGACCAGTCCGTCCCGCCGCCCGTGGTGCCGTCGTCGACGGTGAGCGAGTCGACGTTCGGGCCGCCGTTCGCGGTCGTCGCGGTGGCCCGTACGGTGTTCGTTCCGGCGACCAGCGAGGCCTGTACGGTCACCGTCCGCCAGGTGGTCCACGCCCCGGTGCCCGGGAAGGACAGGCCGGTCGCGATGGTCGTGCCGTTGAGGGAGATGCTCATCGGCCGGTCCACCGTGGTGCCGTTGGCGTACCGCAGGATCAGCTGCACCTGGCGCGCCTGCGGTGAGTCGGTCGCCCATTCGACCGACGAGCCGGCCACGTTGTCGTAGTTGACGAAACCGGTGCCGGTGAACCCGGCGTGGTTGGATTCCACGACGCCTTGCGAGATGGTGGCGTTCTCGGCTTCGTGGAGCGTGGCCGCGGCGACGGCCGCGGGCACGGGCTGGATCAGCAGGGCACCGAGGGCCACCACGGCCACCACTCGATGTCGGATTCTGAGGGGCAAGGGACTCTCCTCACGCTGGTGAGCGCCACAGGTAAGACATCCTATGTCTCACCTGTGAGCTTCTGACCTGTGATGTCTCCCGGCTGCGCTGAGTGCGGTGAAATGCCTGGCGCGCCTTCGCGTGCGTCGAGAGACAGATCCAACCTTTCGCCTGGCGCATAGCCAAACATCCCGACTCTCTCTGTGTCCAGGCGTCAGGACATCCGATCTCTGCTCCGGATGACCATAAGTAGGGTTAGGAAAGTTTCCTAAAGATTGGATCGTTCCAAGATCTAGAATCTGTTGACGGTTGTGACTATTTGTGGGAACACGATGAAAAGCTCCAATCTCTCGCCGAGATACCACCCCCCGCAGGAGTGATCGAATGAACTTACGCAGGTACCGCGTTCTCGCCGGTGTCCTCGCGCTCTTCGCCGGGGCGCTGACGGTCGTGGCCCCTCCGGCCGCCGCGGCGCCCACCCGATACGAGGCGGAGAGCGCCACGATCTCGCAAGGTGTGGTGGAGTCGAACCACACCGGATACTCCGGCACCGGATTCGTCAACGGTGACAACGTCGCCGGATCCTCGGTCGAATGGACCATCAACGCGCCCAGCGCGGGCACCGCCACGCTGGCCTTCCGCTATGCCAACGGCACCAGCGCCAACCGGCCGAGCGACATCGCGGTCAACGGCACCGTCGTCGCCGCGGCGCGGGCGTTCAACGCCACCGCCAACTGGGACACCTGGGCGACGGTCACGCTGACCGCGCCGGTCGTCGCCGGCACCAACACGATCAAGGCCACCGCCAGCGGCGCCGGCGGCAACCCGAACTGGGACTACCTGGAGGCCGAGGTCGCCTCGTCCTCGAACTTCACCGACTACCAGGCCGAGAGCGGCACGATCTCGCAGGGCGTCGTTGAGGCGAACCACGAGGGCTACACCGGCTCCGGTTTCGTGAACTACGACAACGTGGCCGGCTCCTACGTCGAGTTCGCGGTGAGCGCCGCGACCACCGGGCCGCAGACCCTGACGTTCCGCTTCGCCAACGGCACCACCGTGGACCGGCCGATGAGCGTCACGGTCAACGGTACGTCCATCGCGGCCAGCCAGTCCTTCCCCGGCACCGGCGCGTGGACCACGTGGCAGGAGATCAGCCTCAACGCCACGCTGAACGCCGGCGGCAACACGATCAGAGCCACCGGCACCACCGCCAACGGCGGCCCGAACCTCGACCGGCTGCGCGTCAGCGGCCCCGGTGACACCGAGAAGCCGACCGCCCCTGGTCAGCCGGTGTGCAGTGACATCACCTCCAACAGCATCCGGCTGGACTGGCCGACGTCGACCGACAACGTCGGCGTCGTGGCCTACGACATCTTCCACCAGGGCACCCAGATCGCCACCGCGCCCGCGCCGCCGTACACGGTGACGGGGCTGAACGCGGACTTCGCGTACCAGATCTCGGTGTTCGCCCGCGACGCGTCCGGGAATGTGTCGCTGAGCAGCCCGGAGGCGAACTGCCGCACGCTGCCCGCGCCCGCGGACAACCCGCCGTCGCAGCCCGGCCAGCCCACCGTGACCGGCGTGCAGCCCACCTCGGCCACCGTGACCTGGGCCGCCTCGACCGATGACAACGGCGTGCGCGCCTACCTGATCCGGGACCACGCCACCGGCACCGTGCTGCAGACGGTCACCGGCACGCCGCCCGCGACCAGCGCCAGCGTGCCGCTGGAGTGCGCGCACACCTACACGCTCGACGTCGTCGCTCGTGACAGTGCCAACCAGCTGTCCACGCCGAGCGCGGCCTCCGCGTCGTTCACGACCGGCGGCTGCGGCACCGTGCCGCAGACGCCGACCACGATTGCCGGCGGCTGGGACATCCCCTGGGACATCTCCTGGGCGCCCGACGGCTCGTACGCGCTGGTCACCGAGCGGGACTCGTTCAAGGTATTCAAGATCACCCCGTCGGGAACCAAGACGCAGGTCGGCACCGTGCCCAACGTGGTGACCACCGACGGCGAGGGCGGCCTGTTGGGCCTCGACTTCTCGCCCACCTGGAACGGCACGACCGACCAGGAGGTGTTCTTCATGCACACCGCCTCCGAGGGCAACCGGGTCGCGAAGATGAACTTCAACGGCACCACGCTCAGCGGCTACAGCGCGATCCTGCAAGGCATTGACAAGAACCGCTACCACAACGGCGGCCGCATCAGGTTCGGCCCCGACGGCTACCTGTACGTCACCGCGGGCGACGCCCAGCAGAGCAGCAACGCGCAGAACCTCAGCTCGCTCAACGGCAAGATCCTGCGCATCACCAAGACGGGCGCGGCCGCTCCGGGCAACCCGTTCAACACCCGCGTCTACAGCTACGGCCACCGCAACCCGCAGGGCCTGGCGTGGGACTCGGCCGGGCGGCTGTGGGAGTCGGAGCTGGGCAACTCCTCCAGGGACGAGCTCAACCTGATCCAGCCGGGCAAGAACTACGGCTGGCCCACCTGTGAGGGCACCTGCAGCACCTCCGGCATGACCAATCCCAAGTACACGTGGAGTGTCTCGGAGGCCTCGCCCAGCGGCATCGCCATCGTCAACAACACCGTGTTCATGGCGGCGCTGCGCGGCCAGCGGCTGTGGCGGATCGTGCTCAACGGCGAGAACGTCTCGACGGTCAACTCCTACTTCAACGGGACGTACGGCCGGCTCCGCGCGGTGGAGAAGGTGCCGAACGCCAGCGCCATCTGGTTCGGCTCCACCAACTCCGACAACACCGCAACCGGTGACGCCGAGGTTACCCGGCCCACAAACACCCTGTGACGTCCCCCCCCACCCCCGGCGGCCGCGCTGCGGCGCGCCCGCCTGCCCCCCGGAGCACACCCCCCACAGCAGCTGGAGAACCTCGCGTGATGGAACCTGACGACAGTGAGAGTAAGCCGACGCGCCGGGTGGTGCTGGGCGGCGCCTTCGGCACTCTGGCCACGGCGGCGCTGAGCGGCGCCACCGCCATCCCCGCTCGTGCCGAGGCGCGGTCGGCGCCCTGGACGCTCGACGTCCGGATGACCTCGGACGCCCAGTGGGCCGCGTTCCTGCGGGAGCAGGACCTGCTGTGGGGCAAGCTGCCCACGCTCTGGCACGAGGGCCCGTTCCTGGGCGACGGCCTGCTCGGCAGCATGATCTACAAGGAGCCGGACGCCAACAAGATCCGCTTCACCACCCAGCACGGGCGCGTCCAGGACCACCGGCCGGAGTTCGGCAGCGGGTTCGGCACCTGCCGGCTGCCCGTGGGCCATCTCACGCTCGACCCCGTCGGCACGATCACCGCCGTCGACTGGCGGCTGAGCCTGTGGGACGCCGAGCTGACCGGCACCGTCACCACCTCGTCGGGGAAGATCACGTTCACCGCGTTCATCCATGACGAGACGTTCGTGGCCAGCGCCTCGGTCACGGGTAGTGAGCAGGTCCGGTGGACCTTCCACCCGGAGGTGGCCGACAGCCCCAGGCAGGCGTCGGAGGACCCGCCGTCCGGCTACACGCACAACCCGGCCTACACGACCAAGACCACCGGCGACGTCAAGCAGGTGCTCCAGGGGCTGGCCGGGGGAGGGCAGACCGCCACCGCCTACCGGCAGAGCGGCAACCTCCTGCTGCTGTCGGTCGCCCACAGCTTCCCGTCCAACACCGCGGCCGAGACGGCCTCGCTCGGCCGGATCCAGAACGCGGGCACCTACGACACGCTGCGGGCGGCGCACCGGACCTGGTGGCACGCCTTCTACCGCAAGAGCTTCGTGTCCTTCCCGGACCAGCGGCTGCAGAGCTTCCACTGGATCCAGCTCTACAAGGTGGCCTCCGCCACCCGCGCCGGCGCGCCGGTGATGGCGACGACCGGCCCGTGGCTGGAGCCCACCCCGTGGCCCGGCGTGTGGTGGAACCTCAACGTGCAGCTGGAGTACTGGCTCATCCACGGCTCCAACCATCTGGAGCTCGACTCGGTCACCAGCACGCTCGACCAGAACCGGGCGCAGCTGACCGCCAACGTGGGCAGCGCGTACCGCAGCGACTCCTCGGGCGTGGGCCGCAGCTCGGACATGTTCGCCACCCGGAGCGTCGGCACGCCCGGCAGCGGCGCCGAGGTCGGCGACCTGACCTGGGCGCTGCACAACGTGTGGCTGTCCTACCGGCACACGATGGACGACGGGCTGCTCAGGGACACGCTGTTCCCGCTGCTGCGCCGGGCGATCAACTACTACCTGCACTTCCTGGCCAGCGGCAGCGACGGCAAGCTGCACCTGCCGAGCACGCTGTCGCCCGAGTACCCGACCGTCCCGCCGCAGGACACCAACTACGACCTGGCCCTCATCAGGTGGGGCTGCCAGACGCTGCTCGACTCGGCGGCCCGCCTGGGCGTCGACGACCCGCTGAAGACCAAGTGGCAGCAGGTGCTCAGCACACTCGTGTCGTACCCGACGGACACGAACGGCTACATGATCGGCGGTAGCACGCCGTACGCGCAGTCCCACCGCCACTACTCCCACCTTTTGATGATTTATCCCCTCTACCTGGTCAACTGGGATCAGCCGGGCAACCGCTCGCTGATCGAGAAGTCGATCGTCCGGTGGCACGCCCTGACCGGCGCGCACCGGGGCTACAGCTACACCGGCGCCGCCTCCATGTACGCCATGATGCGGCGGGGCGATACGGCGCTGTCGTACCTGCTGAAGTTCTTCGACCCCTCGACGTCCTACCCGTGCCGGGCCAACACCCACTACACCGAGGCCGGACCGGTCATCGAGACGCCGCTGTCGGCCTCGCAGTCGATCCACGACCTGCTCTGCCAGAGCTGGGGCGGCGTCGTCCGCGTCTTCCCCGCGATCCCGGGCTCGTGGCCCGACGTCACGCTGCACGACTTCCGTACGCAGGGCGCCTTCCTCGTCTCCGCCGTACGGCAGGCAGGTACGACCCGCTTCGTCCGGGTCAGGAGCCTGGCGGGTGAGCCGCTCAAGCTCGACCACGGCCTGACCGGCACGGTCACCGCGGTGCTCGACGACGGCACTCCCGCCACGGTCTCGGACCTGGGCGGCGGCGTCCTGGGCATCACCCTGCCCAAGAACCGTGAGGTGCTCGTCTACGCGGGCGCGGTCCCGGACCTGGTCATCGCGCCGGTGCCGATCGCCACGCCGGGCGCCGCCTGGGGCCTGCCGGGCGCGAGCACACCGCCGCCGCCGGGCCGCTACGAGGCGGAAGACGCGACGATCTCGCAGGGCATCTTCGAGAACTCCCACACCGGTTACAGCGGCACGGGCTACGTCAACGGCGACAACGCGGCGGGCGCCTTCATCGAGTGGGCCTTCGAGGCGGCAGCGGCCGGCACGGCGACGATCAAACTCCGGTACGCCAACGGCACCACCACCAACCGGCCGTCGGCGATAGCCGTCAACGGCACGACGGTTTTCGCCACTCGTGACTACGCGAGCACCGGCACGTGGGACACCTGGGCCACCGACACCTTCACCGTGCCGGTCAACGCCGGGGCCAACACACTGCGGGCCATCGCGACCACGGCCAACGGCAACCCGAACATCGACTACATCGACGTGGCGACCGCCTCCGGGGGCGGCGGCACCGACTACCAGGCCGAGGACGCCACGATCTCCCAGGGCGTCGTGGAGTCCAACCACACCGGCTTCACCGGCACCGGCTTCGTCAACCTCGACAACGTCACCGGTTCGTACGTCGAGTTCGCCGTCACCGCCGCGGCCGCGGGGCCCGCCACGCTGACGATCCGCTACGCCAACGGCACCACGGTCAACCGGCCGATGGCCATCGCGGTCAACGGCGGCACGGCCGTGAACCGCGACTTCGCCGGCACCGGGAACTGGGACACCTGGCAGACCGCCACACTCACCGTCCAGCTCACGGCGGGGGCCAACACGATCAGGACGACCGCCACGACGGCCAACGGGGGCCCCAACCTCGACAAGATCACAATCGGATAGGAAGCCATGGACATCACCCGACGCCAGCTGGGGACCCTCGTAGGCGCCGCGCTCCTCACCCCGTACCTGCCCGCCCGCCCGGCCGCGGCGGCGGTCGCCTGGCAGCTCATGTGGGCGCCGGAGGCGTCGTCGGTCGGGCTCGGCGCGTTCGAGACGATCGAGGACGACCGCGCCGACTCCCACCCCGCCGGTCAGCCGCACATCTTCGCCGAAGGCAACAACTTCCGCTTCAACATGCACACGGTCGACCGCGACACGATGACCGACCGGCAGCGGCAGGAGGTGACCGGCACCCGTAACCCCAGCGGCTACCTGCAGTGGCTGAAGGGCGAGACGTGGCGGGTCACGTACTCGATGTTCATCCCGAGCTCGCTGAAGGCCACCACGACCTTCACCCACATCAGCCAGACGAAGATGCCGGGCACCGGCGGGCTGCCCATCACGACCACCTCGCTGCGCCGGGTGAACGGCGTGCAGACCATCGAGCACACGATCTACGAGCAGGGCATCCTGGTCGGCCGGACCAACCTGGAGCCGCTGCAGGACAAGTGGATCGACGCCGAGTACGAGATCAAGATCGGCGACGGCAGCGCGGGCTCGGTCCGCTGGGTGCTGCGCGACGGGAGCACCACGCTGGTCGACGCCACGAAGACCGGCGACACGTTCCTGGGCGACCGGGTCCGCCCCAAGTGGGGCATCTACCGCTCGCTCGGCGACACCTCGGGCTCGCTGCAGAACTGCTACATGCTGCTCACCAACATGCGGGCCTACAAGCAGGTGCAGGTCACCGCGACCCGCCTGGAGGCGGAGAACGCGACGATCTCGCAGGGGGTGGTCGAGTCCAACCACGCCGGCTACTCCGGCACCGGCTTCGTCAACTCCGACAACGTGGCGGGCGCGTACACCGAGTGGGGCTTCCAGCAGGGCACCGCGGGCCCCGCGACCCTCACCATCCGGTACGCCAACGGCACCTCCGCGAACCGGCCCATGGACGTCACGGTCAACGGCACCGTCGTCGCCTCGGGCCTGAGCTTCGCGGGCACCGGCGCCTGGACCACATGGGCGAGCAAGACCGTCAACGCCAACCTGGTCGCCGGCGCGAACACGGTCAGGCTCACCGCCACCACCGCCAACGGCTGCCCGAACCTCGACTACCTCGACATCACCGGACCCTAGGAGCACGCATATGTCCCGTGTGTCGCGTACGGCGGTCTTCGCCGTACTCGCCCTCCTGCTCGGCCTGCTCACCGCACTGCCCGCCCGGGCCGACCTGCAACACCCGCGCCAGGCGTTCCTGCGCAACTCGATCGCCGGCCTCTTCCTGCACTGGGGCGAGCGCACCTCGCCGCAGCACACCAGCTGCAGCGGCTGGGAAGCCGACGTGACCAACGGCGGCTGGAGCGCCTCCTACTGGGTCAACGAGGCCAAGAAGCTGCACGCCCAGTACATCGTCCTGGCCACCTTCCACAGCAGGCTCGGCTACGCCCGGCCGTACCCGTCGTCGATCCCCGGCTCGTGCCGCACCACGCGGGACTTCCTGGGCGAGCTGATCGACGCCGCCGACGCGCAGGGGCTGAAGGTCATCAACTACATGACCGACGACCCGCAGTGGCACAACGAGGGGCTCAGCTCCGGCGACTGGCTCAACTCCTCGGCCTTCTCCAGCTACGTCGGCCACAACGTGGACCTGACCACCCGTGACGGGTTCGGGGAGTTCAGCTACCTGCAGTTCTTCGAGCAGATGCAGCGCTATCCGAAGCTGGCCGGGTTCTGGATCGACAACGACAACGCCTACTGGGAGAGCAACAACCTCTACGCCAAGATCTACCAGCAGCGCCCGGACATGACGATCTCGAACAACAACGAAGACACGCCGATCATGGACATGATCAGCAACGAGCAGAAGACCGGCATGTCGCCCTCCTACGACTACCCGCAGGCGGTCTACACGGCGCTGCCGAGGCTGATCGAGGCCGACTTCAAGCTGCCGACCGGCGGCCCCTGGTGGTACGGCGGGTCGGACGAGGCGGTGGACCGCAAGCTCACGCTGGGCCGGCTCATCACCAACGCCGGATCGTCGGTGAAGGCGCTGATGGCCGAGACAGCGATGGTCAACGGCAAGTTCCCCGCCCAGCAGGTGAGCTTCAACAACTTCGCCAACACCTACCTGGAGGATATCTGGGAGTCGCTCGGCGGCACCGAGGGCGGCGGCTACATGTTCGGCGGGCTCAAACCGGGCTTCTGGAACAACGGCGCCCACGGCGTGACCACGATCTCCAAGACCGATCCCAACCGGCACTACATCCACGTCATCACGCCGCCGTCCGGCAGCACGCTGTCCGTGCGTGACAACGGCTACCGGATCAGCTCGGTGACGAACCTGCGTACCGGCTCGCCGGTGACGTTCACGCAGGCCAACGGGACGCTGACGCTGAGCGGCATCTCCTCCTGGGACCAGTACGACACGGTCTTCAAGGTGATCTCCAGCGGCCGTGAGGGCATCTACAGCGGCGTCTCGCTCTCGGCGAGCTCCTCCACCAGCGGGCACGGCGCCTCGGCCGCGGGTGACGGCGACTACCTCACCTACTGGGACAGCAACGCCGCCGAGCCCGCTTCCCTGACGTTCGACCTGGGCTCGGCCAAGCGGATCCAATACCTGGCGGTCAACCAGCGGGAGGACTCGACCGTCTATCCGTCGTCCGGGTCGGCCCGCATCTCCGGCTACCAGGTGCACGTCAGCAACGACGGGTCGAGCTGGGGGAGCGCGGTCAAGACCGGCACCGTGCCGAACGCGCGCGGCGTGCAGTTCATCGACCTGACCGCCACCACCGCCCGCTACGTCCGGCTCACCAAGACCGGCCACCACGGCGTCTCCCGCTGGCGGGTGGACGAGGCGTGGGTCGGCGGCCAGTACGCGGCCGGCGGCGGCACGACACCGACGCCGGGCCGCTACGAGGCGGAGGACGCGACGATCTCGCAGGGCATCTTCGAGAACTCCCACACCGGTTACAGCGGCACGGGCTACGTCAACGGCGACAACGCCGCCGGGTCCTACCTGCAGTGGTCCATCACCGCAGCTGCCGCCGGCACCGCGACGATCAAGTTCCGGTACGCCAACGGCACCACCACCAACCGGCCGTCGGCGATCGCCGTCAACGGCACGACGGTCTTCGCCACTCGTGACTACGCGAGCACCGGCACGTGGGACACCTGGGCCACCGACACCTTCACGGTCCCGGTCAACGCCGGGACCAACACGATCCGCGCCACCGCCACCACGGCCAACGGCAACCCGAACATCGACTACATCGACGTGGACGTGACACCGGGCGGCGGCGGAACCACCACCGACTACCAGGCCGAGGACGCCACGATCTCCCAGGGCGTCGCCGAGTCCAACCACACCGGCTTCACCGGGACCGGGTTCGTCAACTACGACAACCTCGTCGGCTCCTACGTCGAGTTCACGGCGAACGCCGAGTCGGCCGGGAACGCCACGCTGACGCTGAGGTTCGCCAACGGCACCGCGGCCAACCGGCCGATGGACGTCACGGTCAACGGCACCCTCGTCTCCGACGAGCTCGCCTTCGACCCGACGGCGAACTGGGACACCTGGACGACCAAGTCGATCACGGTCCCGCTGAACGCGGGCGCCAACACCATCCGCGCCACCGCCACCACGGCCGGCGGCGGTCCGAACCTCGATCGCGTCACGATCGGTTGAACCCCGGCCGCCGTGCGGGCGCGGACGCTTCGCACGGCGGCCGGCACCAACGGCGGCCATGGCCAAGAAGGCGCACGTAGCGGCGGCGCGCCGGCTCCACCGGAGGAGCGTTCCCCTGGACAGTCCCCGGCCCCGTACGGCGCTTGGCGCCCACCGGGCCGGCCGTACGAGCAAAGGAGAGATCCCGTGAGAGGGAGAGGGATAGTCACGGCGGTGGCGGTGCTCTTAGCGGGCTTGTTCGCAGGCCTTCAGCCCGCGGCCGCGTCCGACAACGGCCTGTCGATCAGGCCCGCCATGGGGTGGAGCAGCTGGAGCTTCGTGCGGCGCTGGCCCGATGAGACCAAGATGAAGGCTCAGGCCGACGCGCTGGTCAGCAGTGGCCTGGCCGCGCACGGCTACGTCTACGTCAACCTCGACGACTTCTACCAGAAGTGCGACTCCAACGGCTTCCAGGTCGACGGCTTCGGGCGGTGGGCCGTCGACACCGCCAAGTTCCCCAGCGGGATCAAGGCGCTGGCCGACTACGTGCACGCCAAGGGGCTGAAGTTCGGCTTCTACGTCACGCCCGGCATCGCCAAGAACGCCGTCACCGCCAACAAGCCCGTCGAGGGCACCTCGTACCACGCGCAGGACATCGCCGACACCTCGCAGACGCACAAGAACTACAACTGCAAGAACATGTACCGGCTGAACTACTCCCACCCCGGCGCGCAGCTGTTCATCAACTCCTGGGCGAACCAGATGGCCTCGTGGGGCGTCGACTACCTGAAGATCGACGGCGTGGACGCGACGACGGTCGCCGACGTCGAAGCCTGGGACAAGGCGCTGCGCCAGACCGGCCGGCCGATCAACTTCGCGCTGTCCAACAACCTGCCCATCGCCCAGGCCACCACCTGGAAGCGGCTGGCCAACAGCTGGCGTACCCAGGGCGACGTCGAGTGCTACTGCGGTCCCGGCGCCAACGGGAGCGGGTTCCCCCTCACCGACTGGTCGCACGTGTCCAGCCGGTTCACCTCGGCCGCCAGCTGGCAGCAGTACGCCGGTCCCGGCGGCTGGAACGACTACGACTCCCTGGAGGTCGGCAACGGCGACCAGGTCGGTCTCACCGCCGACCAGCGGCGTACGCACATGACGCACTGGGCCATGATCTCCAGCCCGCTGCTGCTCGGCACCGACCTGACCGCGCTCACCTCGACCGACCTGGCCATGCTGACCAACGACCGGCTCATCGCCGTCGACCAGGACGGCGTCGCGGCCGGCCGGGTTGTGAACAGTGGTGTCAACCAGGTCTGGCGTAAACGGGAATCGAACGGCGACTACATCGTGGCGCTCTACAACACCGGTACGTCCGGCAACTCCACGGTCAGCGTCACCTGGTCGCAAGTGGGCTTCACCGGCCCGGCCGAGGTCACGAACCTGTGGTCCGGCGGCTCAGAAGGCACCGTCGCCTCCTCCTACAGCGCCACCCTGCGCCCCGGCGAGACCCGCCTCATCCGCGCCCGGCCCACCGCCGTGACCCCCCACTACGAGGCGGAGAACGCGACGATCTCGCAGGGCGTCGTCGAGTCCAACCACGCGGGCTACTCCGGCACCGGCTTCGTCAACTACGACAACGTCGTCGGCTCGTACATCGAGTACACCGTCAACGCCACCGCGGCCGGCAACGCCAACGTCACCCTCAGGTACGCCAACGGCACGACGGTCAACCGCCCGATGACCATCACCGCCAACGGCACCACGCTGACCCGCGACTTCCCCAGCACCGGTGACTGGGACACCTGGGCGACGGCCACGTTCACGCTGCCGCTGACCGCCGGGGCCAACACCATCCGCGCGACGGCCACCACCGCGAACGGCGGCCCGAACGCGGACTACATCGACGTCTCGGCCGCCACCCCGACCGGCACCGAGTACCAGGCGGAGAGCGCGACGATCTCGCAGGGCGTGGCCGAGTCCAACCACACCGGCTTCACCGGGACCGGCTTCGTCAACTACGACAACCTCGTGGGCTCCTACGTCGAGTTCGCCGTCAACGCCGCCGCCGCGGGCGCCACGCCCCTGACGATCCGGTACGCCAACGGGACGGCGGTGGACCGGCCGATGGAGGTCGCGGTGAACGGCACGGCGGTGACCACCCGGTCCTTCCCCGCCACCACGAACTGGGACACCTGGGCCGACGGCACGGTCACGGTAGACCTCCAGGCGGGGGCCAACACGATCCGCCTCACGGCCACGACCGCGGGCGGCGGCCCCAACCTGGACCGGGTCACGCTGGGCTGACACCCCGACCGCGGGCGGCGGCCCCCGGCCTGGATCACGTCATGCTCGGCTGACCCGACCACGGGCGCACGCACACCGGCCTGGCGGTGTGCGTGCGCCCTACCCCCTGCGCCCCGCTTGCGTGCGCTACGCCCCCTGGCGGGTGCTTTATGTGGCCTTCGACCAGATGGCGAGGCCCAGGCACATCTCGTCGCTGGTCCCCTCGCCCCAGACCACGTAACGCGGCTGCAGCTTGCGCAACTGCGGCAGCCGCGCGCGCAGCCCGGCGTCATGCGTACAGGTCACCCGCAGCATGTCGCCCTTCTTGAGCGTGACCGGCTTGGCCAGCACACGAAGCGCCTGATCGTCGAAGTCGTAGTTCGGGACGTTCAGCAGCGTTTGCGCCTTGGGCGTGCCGGGGTTGAGCTCGACCTTGATGGAGCGCCCGAGCAGGTGCATGTGCCCGGCCATCGCGTGCAGCGTGATGGGCCCCGGGACAGGCCGGTCGCAGTGCTGCGTCGGCCCCGGCTTGAGCGGCCCGCACATCTTGGCCAGCTGGTCGGCCTGCTCCTCGGACCCCGGCCCGAACCTGCGCGCCACGTCCTTGACGGCGGCGGCCCGGTCGCACAGCGCGCCGGACTCCTGCGGCGTGCACGGCAGCTCCACCGGCCCCGGGAGCAGCGCGGTCTCCAACGGCTCCAGGGTCTTGTCGGTGAGCCGCAGCCGGATGCCCGACTTGTCGGACCCGGGGGTGCCTTCCACGTTCAGCGTGTTGTAGTGGATCTGCATGATGAGCTTGCTGCCGGGCGGCAACGCGTAGCCGTAGCGCGCGTCCAGCAGCGTCTCGTTGGTGCCCGGCGCCCAGTGCGCCACCCACGAGGCGTCGTCCACGCCGGCGTCACCGAAGCACGTCCACCCCTGACCAGGGGTGCTGTCGTCGAGCGTCTTCGCCTTGGCGGCCTGCCGGGGGTCTACCCGGAAGAAGATCGCGTGGTGCACGATGTCGGCGTTCTGCGGCTGGAACTGGGCTCCGGTCAGGAACGCCTGTTTCGTCAGCTTGGGGTCGATGACGAAGCACCGGTAGTCGTCGGTGCCGCCGTTGGGGGCGTGCGGCGTGTAGGGCTCCGCCATCGTCAGGGACTCGAACCGCTCGCCGTCGCGTAAGGGGGCGGCCACCGGCGCGACCTTGGCCCCATGTCCCCCGGCGTGGCTCGGGTGGGCCGCCGAGGTGGCCGTGGTGGCCGTCCCGCACGAGGCGAGCAGGGCGACCACGGCGCACGAGGCGGCGATACGGGCTAGTCGAATCATGCTTCCACGGTCCCGCGTGACCCGGCGCGGGGCATCCTTCCGTAGGACGTTCCGTGTCCTTCCTTGGAATGACGGCCGGGGTCCGCCTCCCGAATACGCGGGACTGCGACGTTAGTCGCAGATCGCCGGCTCGTCAGCGGTAGATCGCCGGCATGCGAGCCGCGGATCACCGGCTTGTCAGCTGTAGATCACTGACAGGAAGCGCACCAGCACCGCCTCCCGCCGGGGCGCGGGCAGCGCGTCCAGGACCGCGTTGACCAGCGCCATCTCCGGCTGCCCCGCGCCGGGCCGCAGGTCCACGCCGACCGCCGCGGCCAGCTCCGCGAAGGCCGTGTCGTCCAGTGCCTCCAGGTCGAGGTCCACGACCAGGTCGATCAGCCCGTCGGGAAGTACGGCCGGGCCGCGCGTCCGGGCGGCCGCCGCCGACTCGCCGATGACCTTCAGCAGCGCCTCGATCCCCGAGAGCGTCACCCCGGTGACCGTGATGTGCAGGTTGGCCGGGATGCCCGCGTACGACAGCTGCGGCTGGAGGTACCAGCCGCGCCGCCGCGCCTCGTCGGCCAGGACGAACACGTCGAGCTCCGACGAGGTGAACGCCACCAGCGAGCTCTCCGGATCGCCCAGCACCCGCAGCCCCGGGATCGCCGCGAGGCCCGCGCGTAATCTGGCCGTCGCCTCCAGCGTGGTCCGGCCCAGGGCCAGGTAACCGTCGCGGCCCAGAGCCTGAAGCGTGGCCCATGCCCCGCCGAGCGACCCCGCCGACCTGGAGCTCTGCACGGTGGCGTTGATGACGGTGTAGCCGGGCCAGGCGGCCGAGGCGAAGTACGCCTTTCGGCGCGTCGCCGGGTCGGCGAACAGCACGACCGAGGCGCCCTTCGGGGCGTACCCGAACTTGTGCAGGTCACAGGAGAGCGAGGTGACCCCCGGCACCGACAGGTCGAACGGCGGGATCGCCGCGCCGGCCGCCCGCAGCCACGGCAGTAACCACCCGCCCACGCACGCGTCCACATGGCAGCCGACTCCAGCGGCGGCGGCCACGGCCGCGATCTCCTCGACCGGGTCGATCACGCCCTGGGGGTACGACGGCGCCGAGGCCACGACCAGGACGGTGCCGTCGTCCATCGCCGCCGCCACGGCCCGCGCGCCGGCCTTGAACGTGACCGGATCGACCGGCACCGGCCTGACCTCGAGCCCGAGGTAGTGCGCCGCCTTGTGGAAGGCCGGATGGGCGGTGACGGGGAGCACCAGGTTGGGCCGGTCGCGGCCGGCCGCGTCGCGGGCGGCCTTCACCGCCAGCATGATCGACTCGGTGCCGCCGCTGGTGAAGATGCCGTGGCCGCCGCCCAGCAGGTCGGCGACGGCGCCGACGACCTGCCTCTCCATCTCCACCACGCTGGGGAAGGCCGTCGGGTCGAGGCAGTTGACCTCCAGCATCTCCGTGTAGGCGCGGGCCGCCGCCTCGTGAACGCCGTCCCGGCCGCTGTCGTAGACATAGGCGGTCACCTGGCCGCCCCTGACCGGCAGATCGTGCTCCTTGAGCCGGGCCACCTCGGCCAGCAGCTCGTCGGCGGTCCTCCCGGTGTCGGGCAGGTTCACACGCTCTCCTCGCATTATGGCGCCGCCGTGGTCACGGGGTTTCGCCGGGCAGTCCGAGCATGCGGTGCACGGTCAGGTGCAGGTGGGCGCGGAAGCGGCGCAGCGCCACCGTGTCGCTCCCGCCCCTGCGGTGGCCCTCCTCGTCCAGCACGCCGCCCTTGGCGAACCCGTGCACGCACCAGATCACCGACCACATGGCGTACTCCAGGTCGACCGCGCGGTCGATCACCCCGGCCGCGACCGAGGGACGCAGGGCGTCGGTCACCATGACCACCAGCGGCTGGACGTAGTGGCGTTCGAGCTCGGTGAGGTCGCTGGCGTCGGAGAGCCAGCGGTGCATCCACAGCGCCGGCACCTCGGGATGGACCACGCAGAAGTCCAGGTAGTCGTCGATCAATCGGTGAATCCCGGTGACCGGGTCGTCGCCGCCCAGGCGGCCCAGCGCCCCCTCCAGGGCGGCGCGCTCGGCTTGGTGGGCGCGCTCCATCACGGCGAGGTAGAGCTCCCGCTTGCCGCCGACGTGGTAGTTGACGGTGGCGATGTTCAGGCCCGCCGCGTCGGCGATCTGCCTGGTGGAGGTGCCGTCGAAGCCGAGTGCCGCGAAGAGCTGCGTCGCGACTTTCATGATCACGGTGACCTGGTCACTGTCTCTCATGGAACGAAACTAATTCGGCTTCCGCTACTCCGTCAATCACTTGATGGAGTCACTTTAGGTGCCATCTCAATTACTTTTCGTGACATTCCTTTGGGGTGGCTGTTACTGGTAATCCATGACCATCTTCTCAGGGCGGTTCGTGGTCCCCTTCCTCGCGACACTCCTGCTCGTCCCGCCGGCCGGCGCCGCCGCGACCGCGCGCGCGATGCCCGTCCCGATCTCGGTGGGCGAAGCCCGTACGGCGCTCGACGGCCTGACCGTCGGCGAGAGGGGCACACTCCACGGCTACAGCCACACCCGCTTCATGCCCGAATGGGCCCCGCAGCGGGGCGCGTGCGACACCCGAGAGATCGTCCTGAACCGTGACGGACAGGCCGTCCGGCGCGACGCGTCCTGCCGTGTCCTGGCCGGCACCTGGTACAGCCGCTACGACGGCAAGCTGCTCACCAGCGAGGCGAACATCGACGTCGACCACCTCGTCCCCCTGGCCAACGCCTGGCGTTCGGGCGCCGACACCTGGACCGACGCCCAGCGCCACGCCTTCGCCAACGACCTGATCCGCCCCGAACTGGTCACCGTCAGCGCCACCGCCAACATCGACAAGGGCGGCAGCACGCCGATCACCTGGCGGCCGCCGGTCATCGGCTATTGGTGCACGTACGCCCGGTCGTGGATCACCGTCAAGCGGCACTACGCGCTGCGGATCACGAAGGCGGAGAAGGCCGCGCTGCATGAGATGCTCAACACCTGCTCGGCCTGATCACCGAGATAGGGCCGGGTGATGTTCACCCGGGAGCGCCGCCACCAGGTGCGGGCCAGCTGATCGAGCGGGCCCGCGTGGACGGCCGGATCATCGGCGCCGCGCTCACCGGCTCGGCCACGCGCGCCCTGCTGCGTGAGCTGGCCAAGTCCCTGGCGGACGCCCGCGCGGAGGGACCCGACGTGGTGAACCTGCCGACGGGCCAGAGGCGGACCTACCCGGCGGTCAGCCGTTCGTGATCGACAATGGGGAGGTCTGAGACCAGCTGGAGGAGATCGGCATGACCATCGCCGCGTACACCGTGACCGCACCCGTCGCCGAGCACGGGGAGGGCCCCGTGTGGTCCGCTCGCTGGGGCGGCCTCCGGTTCGTCGACATGATGGCCGGCGACGTGCTGGCGCTCGACCCGGACGGCTCGGTCCGCCGCCGCCACGTCGGCGCGGTCGCGGCGACGATCCGCCCGCGCGCCGCCGGCGCGGGCTATGTGGTCGCGGCCGAGCGGGAGCTGCTGCTGGCCGACTCCGACGACCTGGACGCGCCGCTGCGCTCGCTCGGCGAGGCGTGGAGCGATTCGTCGGTACGCATGAACGACGGCGGCTGCGACCCCGACGGCCGCTTCTACATCGGCAGCATGGCCTACGACGAGACCCCGGGCCGCGGCTCCCTCTACGTGGCCGAGGCCGGCGGCGGGCTGCGCGTGGTGCTGCCGGAGGTCACGATCTCCAACGGCCTGGACTTCAGCCCCGCCGGCGACGTCGCCTACTACGCCGACACGACCACCGGGCGGGTCGACGTGCTGGACTATGACCGGGAGAGCGGGCTCACCGGGCGGCGGCCGTTCGCGGTCGTGGACCCGGCCGACGGCGCCCCCGACGGCCTCACGGTCGACTCCGAGGGCGGCGTGTGGGTGGCGCTGTGGGGCGGCGCCGCCGTACACCGCTACAGCCCTGAGGGCCGTCTCGAGGCCGTCGTCCGCCTCCCGGTACGCAAGGTCACCGCGGTCGCCTTCGGCGGCGACAACCTCGACCAGCTGTTCATCACCACCTCGGCCCTCGACGTCGACCGGGTGGAACAGCCGGCCGCGGGCGCCCTCTTCGCCGCCGAGCCGGGTGTGCGCGGCCGGCCCGTTCTGGAGTGCGCGCTCTGAACGGACGCAGTGTGCGGCCGACTCACTGCGCGGCTCTGAACGGCCCCTCAGCTTGATGAGCCCGCGCGGGCGCGGACGCCGTTGGCCAGGGCGACGCGGGACGACACGCCCAGGCGGGCGTACACCTGGCTGATGTGGTACTCGACCGTCTTGACGCTCAGCAGCAGCTGGCGGGCGATCTGCCGGTTGGTCAGCCCGGTGGCCACCAACTGGGCCACGGCGTCCTGCTGCGGCGTCAGGCCGAGGGGGGAGACCGCGTGCTGCTGCCCGCACGCCGCCAGCTCGATCTCGCAGCGTTGCGCGTAGGGCACCGCCTCCAGGCGTTCCAGCTCCCGCAGTGCCTCCTTGAGCTGTTCGGCCGCCGCTGCCCGGCGGCCGAGCCTGCGCAGGAACGACCCGTACGCCAGCAGGGTCCTGGCCCGGTCGAACGGCTCCCCGGTCTCCGCGCACGCCGCCTCGAACGCCGTCGTGGCCGCCTCGGTCTCGTGCCCCGCCGCCAGCAGCCGAGCCCGGACACCGGGAGACCCGGCCCGTACGTCACCGGCCCGGCGCAGGTCGCCCTCCGTGATGAGCGCGTCCAACAGCAGATCGCCCCACGGCAGCAGCCCACGCTCGGCGGATGCGGGCTCGGTGCCGTTGAGCAGGTCGAGTAGCGGTTTCAGCAGGGCGATCACCTCGTCCGGCCGGTTCCGGGCGGCGGCCAGGTGGGCCGCGGCGTACGCGGGGCCGATGACCGCCACCGGCGCCGTCGCGTCCCTGGCCAGCCGCCGGGCCGCCTCGGCGTGCTGTCCGGCGCGCTGCCAGTCGCCCCTGGCCGCGGGCACGAGAGACGCCACGGCGTGGGCGTGCGCCGACATCCAGCAGGGGCCGAGTTCGTCGGCGACCGCGGCGGCGATCTGCCCCAGGGCCGCGGCCTCGTCCCACTGCCCCTGGTGGAAGTCGGCCAGGCTGCCCATCACAGCGGTGAGCAGCCTGGCCGGTGGCGAGCCCCCCAGCCCGCCGGAGTGACGCATCAGGCGCAGATAGTCGCCGGGCTCGGGGCGGCAGCTCCAGGCGTCGATCCTGGCGAGCAGCACGGGCCGCGCGCACCGCTCCCGCGCCTCGGCCAGCGCCGCCACCGCCTCATCGGTACGGCCGGCGTAGTGCGCGAGCACCCCTCGCGCGAAACGACCGTCCGCCGTGTCGACCCTGAGGGCCGTCGAGGAGCCCGCACCAGGGTCAGCGTCCGACGGAGCCGTCCAGGAGGGTTCGGTGGCCGTCTCTAAGAGAGCCGTCGCAGAGGTACCTGACCGGGTGGTCGGCTCGTTGGCGCCCAGCCGTACCGCCAGAGCGTGGGCCTCAGCCGGGCGGCCGTCGAACAGGAGGGCCTCGACGGCGTCGGCGCCCGGCTCCCGGTCCAGCCGGGCCGCCTGCGCGAGCAGCCGTGCCGCCGGCCCCCACTCGCCCGCCGCGGCCCTGCGTCGCCCCGCCGCCGCGATGTCCCGCACGAGCTCCGGGCCGGGACGTTCGGCGGCCCGCAGCAGGTGCTCCAGCCGGGTGGTCTCATCCTCGGTCAGCGTCGCCGCCGCGGCGTGCAGCCGCAGCCGCTTGGTCGGGCCCATGTGCTGATAGACCGCCCCCTTGAGCAGCGGGTATGAGAAGCGGATCAGGATCCCGGCACCTGTCGGCCGCTCCACGAGCAGCCCGGCCCCCAGCGCCTCCTCCAGCGCCGAGAGCGGCGCCCCGACGCCCGCCAGCTTGGCGGCCGCACCGAGCGAAACCTCGCCCGCCGTCCGCCCGCCGCCGCCCGCCGCGATGTCGCAGGCCAGGACCGCCGCCGCCTCGACCAGCGACCGGGCGGGCTCGCTGCACCAGGCCAGCCGGGCCAGGGCATCGCGGGCGTGCTGCCCCGGCACCGGCAGCGGGATCTGCGGGTCGGCCAGCTCGTCGAGGTCCGTCTCCTCCAGGACCTGCAGGATGTGCCGGGGGTTGCCGCCCGTGTGCTCGCACAGCCGCCCGGCCGCCTGCTCGGTCAGGGGCAGGTGGGTCAGCGCGCGCACCTGCCGGGCGCCGATGCCGGTCAGCGCCAGCCGTACCGACATCTCGCGGGTGAGCAGCGGCTGGAGCGAGGCGGGCTGGTACGGGTCCGGGCTGGTCAGCACGGCCAGGACGCGGGCGGGCCGCAGCCGTCGCCAGGCGAACGCGAGCGCGGTGAGCGAGACGGAGTCGGCCCAGTGCGCGTCGTCGACGGCGATCACCACCGGCCGGGCCTCCTGCAGCTCGTCGAGCCGGTCGCGGAGCCGGGCCCCCGCCTCGAACGGGTCCGCGGGCTGCAGACCGGCGATCCTGGTGAGCACGCCGTACGGCAGGACCGACTCGCTCTCCACAGCGTCGGCGGCGATCACGTGCGCCTGGTCGTCGAGGGTGGCCAGGAACCGGCGCAGCAGGGTGCTCTTCCCGATGCCGGCGGGGCCGTGGATCAGGACCAGCCCCGGCTCACCCCGGCGGGCCAGCTCGAAGCGGTCCGTCAGCGATTCCAGCTCTCGTTCTCGCATGCGCACACAGTGCTCTTGCGCGCTCGCATCTCCCTTGTCGCCGACTGCAAGCGAAGGTTAAGCGGCGTGAGCTATACCAGCATCGGGAGATTTAGCGCGACATGCGAGGGGGCTTGCATGGCTGGGGAGACGTTCACGATCGTGCTGAGGGGCGGGGCGATTCGTCCCGACGCGAGGCTGGGGGTGTTCAGCAGCCTCGACGGCTGGCGGGCCCGCGTGCCCTGCCGCTACGTGGAGGGTGCGGACGAGTGGCGGGTGGAGCTCGACAGGCCGCCCGCCGGGACGGCCGTGGAGTTCAAGTTCCACTGTGACGGGGCGTGGGAGGCGCTGGACGGCAACCGTACCGCCTGGCCCGCGGACATCGCGGCGGGCGAGCGGATCGAGACGATGACCGGCACCCAGTCGGAGCTGTTCCCGACCCGTGACGACATCATCGTCACCAACCCGCTCCCGGCCCGCCGTCACTTCGCCCCCAAGCTGGACGAGGACGCGGTGTACGACTACATCCTGGTCGGCAGCGGCATGGGCGGCGGCGTGCTGGCCCATGAGCTGACGAGGATGGCCGCGGCCAAGGGCGGGCGGATGCCGCAGATCCTCGTGCTGGAGGCCGGCGGGTACCTGTTCTCGACCCACGTCGGCAACATGCCCAGGCTGCAGAGCTCCGGCGCGGAGGCCGACCGGACCGTCTGGGGCCTGTGGTACCAGTACCGGTCGGCGCGCTACCGGACGAGTTCGTCCGGGATGCAGGTCGCCGAGGCGTTCTGCCTGGGCGGCAAGTCGGTCTTCTGGGGGGCGCTGATCCCGAAGATGGACGGGCGGGAGTTCGAGTCGTGGCCGCGCGGCGTCCGCGAGGAGCTGCGTACCGAGTGGTACGACGAGGCCACCGACCTGATGCACGGCACGCCCCCGACGCTCAGCGACTACCGCAGGACGATCAAGGAGCTGCTCCGCACCCAGATGAAGCGTTTCCGCCAGCACGAGGTGCAGGTGGCGGCCGAGAACTCGGTGGCGCACCGGCTGGGCATCCCCTCAGGGATCTTCTCGACGGCGGCGCTGCTGATGGAGGACCGCCTGCGCGACGGCTGGAACAAGAGCCTGCACGTCAACCTCAACCACGAGGTCGTCGGATTCGAGTGGGACCGCTCCGGCGGCCGGACCAGGGTGGCGGCCGTGCGGGCCCGTGACCTGATCGCCGGGAAGGACCGGGTGTTCCGGGTGGCGGACGGCGGGCGCGTGATCATGGCGGCCGGCACCGTGGGCAGCGCCGTGCTGGCCCGCAGAGCGCAGGTCGACAACGAGTGGGTCGGCAAGGGGATCACCGACCACCCCACGTACGTCTGGAAGTTCACGCTGCCGACCGACGCGCCCGGATACGCCGCGCACGACTCGGTCAAGATCCTGCTGCGCGGCTCGGTCGGCGCGATGCCGCTCAACGTGGTGGTGGAGATGGGTGTGGGGCTCAACCAGTACCGAGTGGACGAGGACGCCGTCCCGGCGCACGCGGACGTCTCCAGGATGGACTGCGAGATCGTCTTCTTCCCTTCGGTGCCGCTGCTCGACGGCAACACCGTCGAGCTGGACCCGGACACCGGCCGGCCGGTGATCACGATGAAACCGGTCGAGATCCCCGGTTACCTCGCCGCGGTGCGGGAGATCGGCGGCCGGATCATCCGGATCATGGGCGGCGACCCGGCGGTCTCGGAGCCGTTCGCCGCCGATCTCGGGGCGGTCGGTCACGAGGTCGGCACGCTGCGGATGAGCGAGGATCCCGGCATGGGCGTGGTCGACCCCGACCTGAAGGCGTGGGGGCACGACAACCTCTACGTCTGCGACCTGTCGGTCTTCCCGACATCGCCGGCCGCGAACCCCTCGCTGACGCTCACGGCCTTGGCGATGCGGTTGGCGGACCACCTTTCTGGTTGACCCTTAGTTGACCGGCTGGTTCGTCAGGACCAGCGCGGACGCGGGAGGCAGATCCTGCAGCTCGATGTGGCGCGAGGCACCCGGGCCGGGCAGCACGGTCACGGCCGACCTGAGCGGGTGCTTCGTCACCCCGCCGATCTCGGCCGTGTTGGCGACCACGGTGAGCTCCTGCGTGCGGGCGTTGAGGGCGCCGTCGATCTCGACGAGGGCGCCGCGCGTCTCGGTCAGGCTCGGATTGACCACGCAGACCACCTCGGTCCCGGCCAGTACGCGCGACCAGCACAGCACGTCGCCGGGCCGGGGGAGCGCGTAGCCGCCGTCGGCCCGGCCGAGCCTGCGCAGGTACTGCCGCCCGGCCCGCAGCGCCCGGTGGGCCGCCCGCGCGGCCAGCAGCATCCTGACCCGCTGGTAGACCTCGTTGTCCTGGTCGAAGACGTGGTGGCTCGTGGTGCCGTACGGGCCGAACCCCGGCAACTCCGTGTCGAACAGGTGCGCCGCGGTCGGCGACTCGCCGTCGGCGGGCCGCCCGGCGGCGCCCGCTTTGCGCGGATGCTCGGGCCCGAACATGGCCTCCCTCAGATACCGATCCCCCGACAGCTCGCGGCGGCCCCAGCCCTCACCCATGAGCCATCCCCGCTCGCTCTCCTCCGGGCCCGTCAGCCCCTGCTCGATGCCGTAGTAGAGGCACGGGATGCCCAGCGAGTACAGCAGCAGTGCCACCCCGACCGTGACCTGGCGGGGATCGGGCTCACTGTGGCCCGGCGGCGTCAGCGCGCCGAACCGGAGCTGGGGATCGATCGACAGATCGTCGTGATCGTCCACCATCGAGACGTAGACGGAACCGAGAGAGCGATGAGAGACCCCCTGCGTGGCGAACCTGCGGAAGAACTCCTCGACGGCGTCGGGGAAGGGGAAGCCCTCCCGCCCGAGCGCGACATCGCGCAGGAGCCGCCGCGTCTCGCCGGTCTCCAGGACGGCGCTCAGGTTGCGCCCGATCAGGTCCAGGTACCGCTCCTCGATCGTGTCGCCGCCGCCGACCTCTCCCACGATGAGGAAGTTCGCCTTCCCCAGCCCGTCGGCGAACTCCCTGAGCGCCCCGCAGAACAACGTGGCGTCGCGCGGCGGCACGTGTTTGAGCGTGTCGATGCGTACCCCGTCGATGTCGGTGAGCGCCATCCAGTAGGTCCAGATACGGATGATCGTCTGCAGCTCTTTGGACTGGTCGAGGTCCCGGCTGAACCAGTCGGCCCGCCGGTAGGGCGCGTCCGGCTCGTCGTCGCCGCCCTGGCCCCAGCCGAGCCCGTCGCCGCCCGCCCTGGTGTAGGCGTCGGGGTCGTGCAGCTCGCTCGGCCACACGCCGTGGTCGGGCTCGGTGGGCGCGGTGCCGTGCGGCAGGCGCCCCCCGGTGCCGTCACGCCAGGCGCCGAACGGCAGCTTCCCGTCCCGGCCGGCGTACGGCGGGCGGACCACGTACTGGGGGGAGCCGGGGGTGCCGAGGTCGTAGTCCCAGTTCTCGCCGGTGTGGTTGATGAGGATGTCGAGGATGACGCGGATGCCGTGCTCGTGGGCCTTGCCGACCAGCTCCACCAGGTCCTCGCGGGTGCCGAATCTGCGGTCGACGTCCAGGAAGTGCTGGATGGAGTAGCCGTGGGGGTCGTCCGGCGCGGGGACGCCGTCCACGGTCGTGACGGGCCGCTGCTTCCACACGGGCGCGATCCACAGCGCGGTCACGCCGAGGTCGCGCAGGTAGCCGAGCTTGGAGATGACCCCGCGCAGGGTGCCGCCCTGGAAGCGGTCCCGGCCGGAGGCCGCCCACTGGTTCCACATCCACCCGGCCGGGCGGGAGTTCGCCGGCCGGGCCCGGTCGACGAGCTCGCGCCCGTGCTCGCGGCCGTCGCTGAACCTGTCGGGCAGCAGGAAATAGATGACCTCGTCCCGCCAGTCGGACGGCGACGGGTGGTAGCTCTCACGCTGGGGCCAGACGGCCTCCCAAATGCTTCGGGGCGGGGCTTGGCCGATGATCTCGTCGATGTTCGCCATGGCGCCGGGCTCCTTGGCTGTGTATTCCTGCCTGTCTGCCCAATCTGAACCGGGTTACAGTCGCAGGCAAGAGGAGAGGAGAGGCGTGGACATCCGGATTCTGGGCACGTTCGACGTCCTGATCGAAGGCGACTCCGTCGCGCTCGGCGGACCGCAGCGGATGGCCATTCTCGCAGTCCTCCTCCTCCACCAGGGTGAGGTCCTCAGCTCTGACCAGCTCATCGAGTACGTCTGGAGCGGGACACCGCCCAAGAGCGCCCTCAGCGCGCTGCACGCGCACGTGTCACGACTGCGCAAGGCGCTCAACGGCGCCGACATCCTGCAGTCCTACGGCTCCGGCTACCGCGTCGTCGTCGAGCCGGACAAGGTCGACGCCTTCCGCTTCGAGCGGCTGGTCGAGCAGGGCGCCCGCGCGCTGGCGCAGCAGGACTGGGCGGAGGCCGTGGCGCTGTACAGCCAGGCGCTGGAATTGTGGCGCGGTCCCGCGCTGACGGAGTTCGCCACCGAGCCGTGGGCGCAGTGCGACGCCATCAGGCTCGAGGAGTTACGCTTCAGCGCCGAGGAGGGCAGGACCGACGCCGAGCTGGCCCTGGGACGGCACGCCGAGGCGCTGCCGCGGCTGGAGCAGCGCGTCAGTGAGCATCCGCTGCGCGAGAGGTCCGTCGCCCAGCTCATGCGCTCGCTCTACCGGTGCGGGCGGCAGGGCGACGCGCTGAACGTCTACGACCGGGTCCGCCGGATCCTGGCCGAGGAGCTCGGCGTGGACCCCGCCCCGGCGCTGCAGGCCACCCACCAGGCGATCCTGCTGCACGATCCGGGACTCGACGGCAGCCCCGCCCCGCCGCCGCGCCAGGACGCGCCGCCGCGGCGGATCATCAACCTGCCCTCGCGCAACCACGTGTTCTCCGGCCGCCAGACGATCCTGGCCGAGATCGAGGGCGCGCTGACCGAGCCGACGACGCGTCCGCCGCCCCGGGTGGTGGCGCTGCATGGTCTCGGCGGCACCGGCAAGACGCAGATCGCCCTGGAGTACGCGCACCGGCACGCCGCCGACTACGACGTGGTCTGGGAGGCGCCGGCCGCCGAGCCCGTGGCCTTCTGGAGCGTGCTGGCGGAGCTGGCGCTGCGTCTTGGCGTACGTCAGCAGGCCGACCGCGGCGAGATCCTCGCCGCGCTGGCCGAGCGCCTGGCCGGGATGGACCGCTGGCTGCTCATCCTCGACGACGTCGAGGACGGCACGCTGATCGAGGCGTTCCTGTCGTCCCTGCGGGCCGGGCACGTCATCGTGACCTCGCGCAACCCCGCCTGGGGCCAGCTGGCCGTGGGCGTGCGCGTGGGCTCCTTCTCCCGGGCCGAGTCAGTCGATTTCCTGTCCACGCGCGTGGCCAGGACCAGCGGTGCCTGGGCGCTGGCCGAACAGCTCGGTGACCTGCCCTTCGCGCTGGAGCAGGCCGCCGCCTACAGCGAGCAGACCGGTATGAAGCTGGATGAGTACGGCGATCTGTTCCGCCGCCGCGCGGATCAGCTGCTGACCCGCGACAAGGCGTTCGCCACGGTCTGGCAGCTCGCCTTCGAGCGGGTCGCGCAGGCCTCGCCGGTCGCCATCGAGCTGCTGCACCTGTGCGCGACGCTGGGCCCCGGCGGCGTCTCGCTCGACCTGCTGGACTCCATGCCCGGCGTGCTGCCGCCCGCGCTCAGGGACGCGGTCGAGGACGAGCTGGCCCTGCAGGACGCCATCGCCCACCTGCTGCGCCACTCGCTCGTCGAGCGGGACAGGGGACGGCTGCGCATGCATCCGCTCGTCAAGGCGGCGGTCTGGGCCAGGCTGCCCGACGAGGAGCGGCGTACCTGGGTGACCTGCGCCGTCCAAATCCTGAGCTCGGTCGTGCCCGCCGACGCCGAGAACCCCACCACCTGGCGTACCTGGGACAGCGTCATCCCCGACGTCATCCACCTCGGCCAGGAGGCCGACGGCGCGGACATCGCCGTGCCCGGCCTGCCGCGCATGCTCTGCGGCTCCGGCCACTACCTCACGGTACGGGCGGCGTTCGAGCGGGCCCAGGAGCTGTTCGAGCTGGCGCTGCGGCTCGTCAGGCGGCAGCCGGGCGCCGACGCCGACCTGGCGGCCGTACTGTCCGACCACGGCAACCTGCTGGAGCTCACCGGCGACGTCAACGGCGCCCGCGCCGCCCAGGAACAGGCACTGGTGCTGGCCGAACGCGCCCTGGGCGGCGACGACCCGGCCGTGGCGCGGGTCCTGCGACGGCTCGGCAACGTGCTGGTCTGCCAGCGCCGCCTGCCCGAGGCCAGGCGTACCCTCGAACGCGCCCTGGCCATCCTGACCGCCCGGCACGAGCCGGACCGCAGGGAGATCGCCCGCGTCAGCCGGGAGCTGGGCTTCGCCGCCTGGACGGCGGGCGACCTGCGCGCCGGCCAGGAATGGCTGACCAAGGCGCTGGCCACGGCGCGGACGATCCTCGGCCCCGACCACCCGGACGTCGCGCACACCCTGTCCGGGCTGGGGCTGATAGTCCAGGACACCGGCCGCCCGCAGCGGGCCGTCAAGCTGCAGGAGCAGGCCGCGTCCATGCTCACCGCCGTGTACGGCGACGAGCACCCCGAGGTCGCCCACACACTCGACAAGCTCGGGTACGCGCTGCGCCTGTCGGGCCACTTCGAGGAGGCCAGGGTCAGCCACGAGCGGGCGCTGTCGATCCTGGAGTTCTGCTACGGCCCCGGCCACGGCGAGGTGGGCATGCCGCTGACCAACCTCGGCCTGGTCTACCTGGACACCGGCGAGCCGAAGCTGGCCAGGGACCACCAGGAGCGGGCGATCCAGGTGTTCAGGAACGCCTACGGCGACGACCACGCCCACGTCCACCTCGGCGTGCGCCGGCTGGGCCAGGCCATGCTGGCCGACGGCCGGGCCGCCGAGGCGCGGGACCTGCTGCGCAGCGCGCTCACGGGCACCGAGCGGGTGCTGGGGGGCGGCCATCCCGACGTCGCGGGCACCCTGCTCGACCTCGCGGAGGCGTACGAGGTGCTGGTGGAGCAGGAGCCGGCCGACGCCTGCCGGGCGAGGGCCGAGCGGATTCTGGCCCGTGGCAGGAGCCCCATTCAGGGTTAGCCGTCCCCATTCAGGGTTAGCCCTCCGCATTGAGGGTTAGCCCTCAGCCGTCACCTGAGGCCGGATCCGCTCACGGACCCGATTCTGGGGACATGCCGGATTTCGCGTCCCCGGGGCGCCGGGTCATCTCCGCCGAGGTGGAGCCGGTGCCGGGACGACGGCACCAGGCGGCGGCCGTGTTGAGCCGGCTCGGCCTGCGCGTTCTGCACCTCGGCCCGACGATCAGCGTGAGCGCCCCGGAAGAGGTCTGGGAGCGGACGTTCGGCCTGCCTGAGCCCGCCATCCCCCGCGAACTGCGGGGACTTGTCACAGGGATCCATCTCGCCGGGCCTCCCGACCTGCACTGACCCACTGACATGCCCCGAGGGGGAAGCATGACCACGATCATCGAACGCCGCGAGTCCACCGTCCACTTCGAGGCAGTGGTGCGGCCGCCGGGCCGGGCCTCGATGTTCGCCGAGTCGTCGGCCGTACAGGCGGCGAGTCTTGACGACCTCAGGCCGCCGCCGGACCGGGCCGCGCAGACCGCGCTCGCGTTGCAGCGCAGGGGGTTCGTCGTCCGGCATGTCGGGACGTTCTCCATCAGCGCGGAGGGCCCGCGCCGGCTGTGGGAGGAGACGTTCAACACCCGCGTGGCCGTCAGGCCGCACACCCTGCGCGGCGCGCCGGCCGCCGAGCCGGGCGATGAAGTCTCCTATCTGTCGCATGTGTCCGGGGTCCCGTTCACGCTGCCCGCCGACCTGGAGCCGCTGGTCGAACGGGCCTACCCGCAGGCGCCGCCGCAGTTCTACGGCTCGCCGCTGCCGCCCAGGGTCTCCTATCACCACCTGCGCGTGCCGGACGACGTCGGGCTCCTCCTGCGCGCCTGCCACGTGCACGAGCGGGGGGTGACCGGCCGGGGGGTGTTCGTGGCCATGGTCGACACAGGCTTCTACAAGCATCCCTTCTATCCGCATCACGGCTACAACTACAACGCCACCCTCGCGCCGGACGCCGCCCGCGTGGACCACGACGAGTACGGCCACGGCACGGCCGAGGCGGCCAACATCTTCGCCTGCGCGCGCGACGTGGACTTCGTCGGCGTGAAGATGGGCGGCAACGCCACGCTCGCGTTCAAGACCGCCGCCGACCTGTCGCCCGCTGTTCTGACCAACAGCTGGGGCTACGACCTCAACGGACTCACCGGGCTGCCGAACTTCCTGCGGCCGCTGGAGTTAGCGGTGCTGGAGGCCGTACGGGTGCGCGGCATCACGGTCTGCTTCTCCGCGGGCAACGGCCACATCTCCTTCCCCGCGATGATGCCCGACGTCATCGCCGCGGGCGGCGTGTACGTGGAGGAGACGCAGGTCAACGGGGAGTTCAAGATGGAGGCGTCCGACTATGCGAGCAGCTTCGACAGCCTCATCTACCCGGGCCGGCACGTGCCCGACGTCTGCGGACTGGTCGGGCGGCAGCCCAGGGCGCTCTACATCATGCTGCCGACCGAGCCCGGCGACGTCATCGACTCCTCGCTGGCCGGTCCCGGCTACCCGGTCAAGGACGGTACCGCGCCCGACGACGGCTGGAGCGTGATCAGTGGCACCAGCGCCGCCGCGCCCCAGATCGCCGGGGTGTGCGCGCTGCTCAAGCAGGTCCAGCCGGGATTGTCTCCCGACCTGGTGAAGGCGCTGCTCAGGGCCTCGGCGCGGGACGTCGTCGACGGCAAGAGCGGGACGGGGGAGCTCGCGGGGGAGGGCTTCGACGGGGCGACCGGGGCGGGGCTCGTGGACGCCGCGGCGGCGTACCGGCTGGCGCGCTCGGTCACGCCGCGCAGCCTGCACACCGTCCCACCGCCCGTCTGACAGACCACCCGTGACGGACCGCTTGTGACGGACCGCCCGTGACAGACCGCTTGTGATGGACCGCCCGTCCGACGGGTCGACTGTCTGACGGGCTCACCGACTGCCGGGCGGCCCTGCCGAGGGGCGGGTTCGACCGGTGGGGGCCGCGGCGGTGACGCGGGGGCGGCCGCCGCGGCCCCGATCGCTCTTCCCGGGACGCTGCGCTCGTCCCGGGAAGAGCACCGGGGCTTCGCCGGTTGCATCCGTACGTGGACGAGATCGACGTCGTGGTGATCGGGGCCGGGCAGGCCGGGCTGTCGAGCGCGTACTTTCTGCGCCGGTTCGGCTTCGAGCCGCTGGTGCTGGACGCGGGCGACGGGCCGGGCGGGGCGTGGCGGCACCGGTCGCCGTCGCTGACCATGGACAAGGTGCACGGCATCTTCGACCTTCCCGGTGTGCGGCGCTCCGATCCACCGGTGGGCACCCCGCCTGGAGCAGGTCAGGCCGCCCCGTCTGGAGCCGGTCGAGCTGATATGCCTGGGGCTGGTCGTGCTGATCTGTCCGGGGCCGATGGGCGGCGGCCCGCCGCTGTGGTCGTCCCCGAGTACTTCGCGGACTACGAACGGGAACTCGGGCTCGCCGTACTGCGGCCGGTCAAGGTGACGGCCGTGGCGCCGGGGGAGGGCGGGCGGCTCGTCGTCACCTCCGGGGCGGGGGAGTGGGCGACGCGGGCTGTGGTCAACGCCACCGGCACCTGGACCCGTCCATACTGGCCGTACTATCCGGGCGCGCGTTCCTTCCGCGGCCGTCAGCTGCACTACGCGACGTACCGGGGACCGGAGGAGTTCGCCGGTCGGCGGGTGGTCGTCGTGGGCGGCGGGACCTCGGCCGCGCACGTGCTCTCCGAGATCGCCGGCGTCGCCGCGAGCACCCTCTGGGTCACCCGCCGGCCGCCCGTGTTCCGCCCGCTGGACGACTTCGGCGAGGACGCGCGCCGCGACGCCGTCGCCCTGGTCGAGGCACGGGTACGCGCCGGGCTGCCGCCGCAGAGCGTGGTCGCCGTGACCGGGCTCGGGTACACGCCGGTCGTCCGGGAGGCGCTGGCCAAGGGAGCGCTGGAGCGGCTGCCGATGTTCGGCCGCATCACCGCCGGCGGGGTGAGCTGGGATGACGGACGGTACGTGGAAGCGGACACGATCATCTGGGCCACCGGCTTCCGCTCGGCGCTCGACCACCTCGCCCCACTGCGGCTGCGCGAGCCCGGGGGCGGGATCAGGGTGGACGGCACTGAGGTGATCGCCGAGCCGCGCCTGCAACTCGTGGGCTACGGCCCTTCGGCGAGCACGATCGGCGCCAACCGCGCGGGCCGCACCGCCGCCCGGAACATCCGCCGCCTCCTCGCCCAGGCCCCCTCCGTTCCGGCGGCCTGACCTATTAACGTCCGCCGCGCCCACTCCATTACAGCTGCCGGACCTACTATGAGAAGTAGTAAAAATACCGATTGAGGCCAGTGGCCGGTAGCACTCTCGACACGGGGCGTTACCACGGGATAGCGTCGGGTTAAAGGATCTTTATCCGTCTCTGGAGGTCCCCCCGATGGATGTTCCCGGCTACACCGAAATTCGGGAACTCGGACACGGCGGGACCGGGCGGGTGATGCTCGCTTTACGCACGTCCGACGGGACGCCCGTGGCGATCAAGCATCTTGCCGCGCGATTACGCGACGACGAGCTGTTCGTCGAACGCTTCCGCGCCGAGGCCGGGCTGATCCGCGAGCTCGACAGCCCGCACACGGCCCGCCTGCTCGACTACGTCGAAGGCCACGACGACGCCTGCATCGTGATGGAGCTGGTGGACGGCATCACCCTGCGCCGCCTGTTACAGCACGCGGGCGCCACCGGCCCCGAGGCGGCGCTGGCCGTACTGAAGGGCGCCCTGCTCGGGCTGGCCGAGGCGCACCGGCACGGCGTCGTACACCGTGACTTCAAGCCCGAGAACGTGATCGTCTCCCAGGACGGCCAGAGCAAGCTCGTCGACTTCGGCGTCGCCGCCCACTCCGGCGAGAACGCCCCACTCGCCGGGACCCCCTCCTACATGGCCCCCGAGCAGTGGGCGGACGCCCCGGCGGGGACGGCGTCGGATGTGTACGCGGCGGCCGTGGTGTTCTTCGAGTGCCTGTCCGGGCACCGGCCGTTCATCGCGGACAACTTCGCCGCCCTCGCCTACCAGCACCAGCACGCCGAGCCTCCGCTGGAGGACATCGAGGAGCCGATGCGGGCACTGGTCGGGCACGGCCTGGCCAAGGACCCCGCCGAACGGCCGGAGTCGGCCGAGGCGTTCCTGGCGGAGCTGGAGGAGGTCGCCGACACCGCTTATGGCACCGGCTGGGAGGTACGCGGCCGGGCCGGGCTCGGCCTGCTGACCGTCCCGCTCGCCTCTTTGCTACCTCTGTCGCGGCCGCTGCCCACGTCGGGGAACGGCGGCACGAGCCTGTTCAGCAGCGCGCTCGCGCCGGTGACCAAGTTCGCGGTGACGGGCGGCCTGGTGGTCGCGACCGCCGCCGCGGTGGCGTCGGCGTTCGTGATCTGGAACGACGCACCGCCGGACCGCCTCGCCGGGCTCCCGCCGGTCAGCGCGCCCGCCGAGTCGGCCCTGATCCCCACGCCATCCGGTACGGCGGAGCCGTCCATCCTCACCCCGGAGCCCAGCGACCTCGCCAGCCCTCCGCCCAGCACCGACGCCGCGGATCCGGTGGTCACCGAGGACCAGACCGAGCCCACCGGTACCCATGCGCAGGAGCCCATCCGCACCCGCTCGCAGGAGCCCACCCGTGGGGCGGAGCCGACGCGGACCACGCGCCCGGCCACCTCCGCACCCGCCACTTCCAAACCGGCCACCTCCAAACCGGCCACCCAGCCGCCCACCAAGCAGGCGTCGACGACGAAGCCCGCCACCAGTGAGCCCAAGCCGTCCGCCCGTCCGGCCACCACCAGCCCCCCGGACACCCAGGCCTCCGCCCCGACCAAGGCCGCCGGGCCGCTGGTCTCGGTGTCGGTCAAGGTGTCGATCGACGTACCCGTGCTCAAGGGCAAGGACGGCCTGCTCGACGTCGACCTCGGCCTCGGGCTCGGGAGTGGCCTGCTCGGCTCCGTACTGGTCCCCGGTTCCGCGCTGCTCGGCCGCCACTGGGCCGTCCGCAGAGCCAGGAGGGCCCGCTCCTCGCACACGTCGTCCTGTCCTCCACCGGACATCGACAAGCCGTGACCCGCGCCACCGTCGGACATTTCGCCCATACCAAAATTTGCTGATTTGCCGACCGATACAGGTGATCCCCTACTATCTAGCCTCGGATAGGGGGCGTACTTCTGGGCCCCGCAGTTCGGGCGAAGGAGAAGTGTGGCGGTTGCATGCCCCGCCGACCGGCGGCGCCGTCCGATCCTCACCAAAGCGCTCACCGCGATGATCACAGCGGTGTTCCTGTTAGTGAGCCTGGCCACGCCCGGACACGCGGCCCCCAAGCCGACGATCAAGCAGCTCAAGAAGGAGCTGGCCGCCCTGGGGAAGCAGTCGGACAAGCTGATCACCGAGTACTACAACGGCCGCATCGCCCACCAGAAGGCCGAGAAGGCGGAGAAGGCCGCCCAGGACAAGCTGGCCGCCGCCCAGGCGGTCTACGACCGAGAGTCGGCCGAGCTCAGGCTGATGGCCGTCGCCCAGTACACCAACGGCGGCCCCCCGAGTCCCGCCACCATGCTCTCGGCGAACGAGGACCCCTCCGCGCTCATGAGCCGCCTCGCGCTCTCCAACCACCTGGTCGATCAGCAGAGCGCCAGGCTAAGCGGCTTCGCCAAGGTCAGGGACGACCGCAAGCAGGCCGAGGAGGAGGCGGCCGCCCGCGCCAAGGAACTCGGCGACCAGGTCGCGGACCTCGGCAAACGCAAGGACAAGGCCGAGCAGCTGATCAAGAAGATCAAGGACAAGATCGACAAGCTCTACCAGGCGCCCGGTGTCCGGCGGTCGGACGGCACCTGGGTCCCGCAGCTTCCCGGGGGCTCCGACAACATCACTCCCCGGATGCGCCTGGTCAAGACCCTGGTGAAGGAGCGCTTCGCCGTACCCAATGGAATCGGCTGCTACCGGGCGATCCAGGACGGCGGCGAGCACCCGCTCGGGAGGGCGTGCGACTTCATGCTGAGTCGCGGCGGCTCGATGCCGACGGCCGCCGAGGTGGCGCGCGGCAACGAGATCGCCGCCTGGGCGATCAAGAACTCCAAGCGGCTGGGCATCATGTACATCATCTACCGCCAGCGGATCTGGCACGCCAGGACCGGCGCTTGGCGCACGATGTCAGACCGCGGTGGCACCACGGCCAACCACTACGACCACCCGCACATCTCGGTGTACTGAACGGCGCGTCCGCTGAGGATGGGTCCGGATGTCGAGAATCATGGACAAGCATCGGCCGTCGCGTTGAGTTCCGCGTATCGGGCCTGGCAATCGCGATAGAGCGGAAGCAGCCCGCGTTCCTCGGCTTCGCGCAGGGAAGGAGCGGTTCTGTCCATGTCGGAGAGAATGAATTCGTGCTCCCGCGGCCAGGGCACGTTGAGCTCTGGGTCCAGCGGGTTGATGGACACGGTCGTGCTCGGCGAATAGAGGCTGGAGCAGAGATACCAGACGGTCACCTCCTTCGTCAGCGCGAGGAATCCGGCGGCGAGCCCTTCCGCGACGTAAAGGGCCCTCCTGCTCTCGGCGGTCAGCTCAACCGCGATGTGCTCGCCGTAGGTGGGCGAGCCGATCCTGGTGTCGAGTACGACGCAGAGCATGGCCCCATGCGCGCAGTTGAAGTAGCGCGCTTGGCCCGGCAGGCCCACCACATGGAGGCCGCGTATCGTGCCGCGATAGGACCAGGAGCAGTTGACCTGCGCCACCCAGAGTGGATGACCCACTGCTTTACGGAACGCCGGCTGGCTGAATGGTTCCAGGAAAATCCCGCGCATGTCTGGATAGATTTTCTGGTCGATCACGAAGGAGTCCGCTACGTCAAGTTCTTCGATGTGCATGCCGAAAACCTCTCCCGTAGGTATGTTTCTCTGTCATGGCAATTCAAGACTTTCAGCGCGGCATTTAGCGGGCAACCCCCTAAAGCTCCCCCTAGTACCCCTGTCCATCCTTAATGCGAGCGTATTAGCCGACCTGAACAAATGCCAATGTGTTGTCCTGTGTGCGGCTTTTCTGTGCTCATGAAGACATGCGTGGCGCATCGAAATAAGACGGCTCACTACTAATGGCGGCTGATGGCATGCCGCTATTAGTGAAATTCCGCTCCCCGCAATATTCATGAGCGCGACGGGGGTCGGAAAATAACGGCACAAGGCCGCGCATGCTCTTCGTTCAGAGCCGGGCGAAAGCCCGTGAAAGCTGGGTCAGGTGCGTCAGCTCGTCCTTCATGGCCGGTAATCCGGGGCTGAGCACCGGGTCGCCGGACGTGGCCTCACGGGTGACCGCGGGTTTCACATCACCCGCCGAAGCAGGGGAAAGGCCTGGCGCCGCCGCGGTTCTCTTCGTGGCCGCGAACGTATGGAGGGCCTGGACCACGGTTTGGGCGTGCAGGGCCGGGGTCATGCCGTCATGAAACGGCCCTCCGGTATAGGACTCCAGGACCAGCAAGGAGTCACGGATCTCGATGACATAGCGATAGAGCTGGTAGCCGGCGGAGTCGCCGACGCTGGGCGGGTCACGTCTGAGTTCGGGCATGGCCGTGGTCAGCGCCGTCCACAGAGGGCGAAGGCGACGCAGCGCCCGCCGTTGGGCCACCGACCGCAGCGGCGTGGCGAGCCGCGGCCCCCAGACGCCGATGGTGGGGCCGGCCACGATCAGCGTGGTACAGGCGAGCCCGAGGTACGTCACGGCATGCGTCGACGCGCCCGGCGGCGTCGGAAGGCCGAAGTAGCTGGTCAGCGCGGTGGCGCTCAAGTAGCCCACATAGAGGAGCCCGCCGGCGTCACCGGCCGCGACAAGCCGCAACCCGAGCCGCACATATGGCTGGTGCACATAGCGCACGTATCGCCAGGTCCGGCGGAGCGTGCCGAAAAGGCCGGCGGAGATATAGGCGAGGAAGGCCAGATAGGAACCTACGATGAGCGGGTTATCGCCGTGTACGACAAGGAAGCCCGCACCGGCGTCGTCCGGCACCCCGGAGCCGAACAGCAGGACTCCCATCACCGCGATGCCGGCCGCGGCCCATAATATCTTCGCGGTGACGCCCGGCGCCCGGCCGCCCGCCGGTGACGTCAGGTAGGTCACTGTGATCCAGAACGCGCACATGGAGGCGATGGTGAAGCTGAACACCAGCCATCGTCCGAGCCCGTTGATATGGGTGAGAGTGTCGAGCCTCGGCTGGATGTCATGAAACTGCACCAGCACGCTGAGGCTGAGCGTGACGATATGGGCGGAGTAGGCCAGGTCCACTGGCGATCGACGTTTCCGGACGAGTCGGACGGCGGCCTGCACGGCAATCGTCCATATGACGGAGGCCTCCCCCCAATACAACACATCGACCACGTCAAAATCCCCTTCCGGACCCCCACGCCTGTTCGATGTTCCGGACCACCTCGGCTATTTCAGGAGGCGGTGTGGCGGCCGGCACCGTGTAGTTGCCCGGTGCCAGCACACGTGGCGCCAGAATGAGCTCGGCGAAAGCCTCCGCCGCGTCTTCGGCCGGATCGGCGTAACCACTCCTGCACAGCACGCGTTTTATCATGTCCGGGTGGAGATCCGGCAGCAGCATGCGCTGGAGCTCTTCACTCCGCCATCCGCTGTCCTGATGACCGAGCACTAGGTGACCCAATTCGTGCAGCAGGATATGGCACTCATGCAGCGGCGACGAGCTGCGCACGTAACACAAATAGTCGGTGCCGACGGCCTTGATATAAAGGCCGCACGGCGCACCGCGACGCGCCGAGATGGGAATCATCTGGATGGGGCGGCCTCGTCGCTTCTCCAGTCGTTTGATGAAGAGTTCGAGGTCGAAGGGGTCGGGGATGACTCCTTCGGCTTCCAACTCCTTGATCGACACCTGATGTGGTGTGCGCTGCTCCCTTTTCACCGCATGCCGTCCGGTACCCTCGCCATCCCACGCCCAGTGCAAATGTCGTCGCTCATGGCAAGCAGGGGCTCAATGGTCGGTCCACCTCTCCTCCTCTTCTCCTACTTGTCGCGGTGACGTTGCTCCAGCCGGGCTGTCCGCTCGATCAGCTCCTGCACCATGTCGCGCGCTTCCGGAGAGAGCTCGAAGAAGGCACGCAGATGAGCGCCCTTCATGCCCGTGTCGCGCAGCAGGGCGAGCAGTTCGACCTGGTCGCCGATCTCCTTCGAGGCCTCGTCGTCGAAGAAATAGGCCGGCGAGACCTGGAAGAAGGCGGCGAGCGCCTCGATCAGGCGCTTGGTCGGGTTGGTGGCGCGCCCGGTGGACAGCTTCCACAACGTGGTGTGGGAGACCTGTTCGCCGGTGAGCTCCTCGATGCCGGCCGCCGCCTCGGCGTAGGAGTAGGGCCCCCGGCCGGCTGGATAGACCGTCCGGAACAAAAAGTTGATCTTGTCGGCCAGGGATGGCGAGGACGGCTCGCCTTGCGACTGCCCGGTCAACTCATCCGACATGTTCTCATCCGTCATCACTCACCGCTCGGCTTCATCAACTATATTCGCAGATCTTCTCCGGCAATGGAACCTAGTTGACAGAGGGGATGCGCGTCTGCGAGTCTCCAAGAGTACTCCTCAAAGTTGATGCAGCACAGTGGCTCATCACTTTTATGCAGTCTGATGATCGTGCGCCTGGCCATGGCTGCCCGGCGGTCAGCAGGCCCATGTCGCCGCCGTACCGCAGCGCGGCGGACCACACACCCGCGCCCTGACGCAAGTGGCCGGAACCGCGGGGGTTCTTCCTTTTCCGTTTCCATGAACCTGAGGAAGGGATCGTTCCAGTGACGCCGACATCCAGCCAGCACCAGGAAACCATCGGTCAGCTCTACGACCGGACCACAGAGATGATCGAGAAGATCATGGGAGGCAGCCTGCACAATGGCTATTGGGACGACCCCATGGATGGGGCGTCGCTGGAAGCGGCCTCCGAACGCCTGACCGAGCTGATGATCGACAAGCTGGACGCGAGCAAGGGCCGGCGGATACTCGACATCGGATGCGGCACGGGCAGGCCGGCGATAGCCCTGGCCCGGACCGCCGGGGTGGATGTCGTCGGCGTGACGATCAGCGAGAGGGAAGTGGAGCTGGGCTCCCGTCTGGCGAAGGACGAAGGGCTGGCGGATCGGGTGACGTTCCATGTGGCTGACGCGCTGGAGCTGCCCTTCGAGCCGGACTCGTTCGACGGCGCCTGGCTCTTCGAGTCACTGCTGCACATGCCGGACCAGGCGCGCGTGCTCCGCCAGGCGTACTCCGTACTGCGGCCCGGCGGCGTGCTGGTCATCGCCAACCTGGTCGAGCGCGCCCCCCTTGCTGACGAGCAGCGCGGCAGACTGGAGGCCTCCTACCACGACTCCCACATTGACTCGATCATCCCGCTGCGGAACTATCCCGGCTTCATCGCGGACAGCGGACTCGCGCTGAGAGAGATCATCGACATCTCCGAACACACGATGTCTCCGACACTGCATCGCATCGTCGAGAGAATCGCCGGACTGCGTGAGGAGTTCCCAGAGTACGACGGCGTGATCGAGCCGCCGCCGTTCGTGGCCCGGCTCATCGAAACACCGGAGATAGGGTACGCGATCATCGTGGCCGCAAAGCCTGAGCGCCTGGCAGGGAGCTAAGCCTTCGCCAGGGCCGCGAGCAGGCGGTCCTCGGTCACCTCGGCGCCGTTGAGCTGCTCGCTGATCGCGCCGTCGCGCAGGACCACCACGCTGTCGCAGTTGCCCGCCAGCTCGGCCACGTCCGAGGAGATCAGCAGGATGGCCAGCCCGTCCACGGCCAGCTCGTCGAGCAGCGCCTGCATCTCCAGCTTGGTGGCCACGTCCACGCCGCGGGTCGGCTCGTCGAGCAGCAGCACCTTGGGGTGCATGGCCAGCCAGCGGGCCAGCAGCACCTTCTGCTGGTTGCCGCCCGACAGCTCGCCCGCGGGCTGCCGGGGTGAGACGGCCTTGATGCCGAGCCGCTTCATGAACGTCGCCACGATGCCGTCGATCTGCGCGTCGGAGACGATTCCGGCGCGGGACAGCCGGGGGAGCGCGGCCAGGGCGATGTTGTCGCGCACCGAGAGGGTGGGGACGATGCCCTCGGTCTTCCTGTTCTCGGGCACGAGGCCGACGCCGGCGCGGATGGCGCTCCTGATCGACCACTTGCGGGCCGCCGCCCCGGCCACGGTCACCTGGCCCGCGTCCACCGGCATGACACCCGCGATCGCCCTGGCCGTCTCGCTGCGTCCGGCGCCGAGCAGGCCGCCGAGGCCGACGACCTCGCCCGCGCGCACCGCCAGCGACACGCCGTCGAGCACGTGGTGGCGGGTGAGCCCCTTCGCCTCCAGGACGGGGTCGTCGCCTGGTTCGTCGGGCAGGGCGGCGGAGTGCGGCTCCTCGACGGGGTGGAACGGCCTGCCGAGCATGAGCGACACCAGCCGGAGTCGATCCAGTCCGGCCAGCGGGCCGGTGTGTACGACGCGGCCGTCACGCAGCACGGTGACGCGGTCGCAGACCTCGTACAGCTCCTCCAGCCGATGGGTGACGTAGACGACCGAGCGGCCCTCGTCGCGCAGCCGGGCCACCGCGCCGAACAGTGTCTCCAGCTCGGCGTGTTCGAGTGCCGAGGTGGGCTCGTCCATGATGACCAGCTTGGCGTCGGCGGTGGCCGCCCTGGCCAGGGCCACGAGCTGCCTGGCCCCCTCGCCCAGCGTGCCCAGGGGTCTGCGGACATCGGTGCGCAGGCCGTACTCGGCCAGGATCCGTCCGGCACGGGCGTTGGCGGCCGTGAAGTCGATCAGCCCGAGGCGGCCGCGCGGCTCCCGGCCGAGCAGCAGGTTGCGGGCGACGCTCATGGTCGGGACGAGGTTCGTCTCCTGGTGGATGGTGGCGATGCCGGCCCGCCTGGCCTCGGCCGGGCTGCCGAACCTGACGGGCTCGCCCAGGTAGCGCAGCTGGCCCGCGTCCGGCTGGCACACGCCGGAGAGCACCTTGACCAGGGTGGATTTGCCGGCGCCGTTGCCGCCGATCAGCGCGTGCACCTCGCCGGGGCGCACGGAGAGCGTGACGTGGTCGAGCGCGGTCACGCCCTGGAACGTCTTGAGAACTCCAGCCACCTGCAGCACGGTTGCCTCCGCCTCGATCGTGGTCGCGGCAGGAAACAATCCAGTAACAGAAGTGTCACATTCGATCAGATCCGGGCGACATGCAGCCTGACGCCCCTGCCGCTCAGTTCGTCGAGCACGTCGCCCGGGGCGCCCTCGTCGGTGACCAGGTGGTCGATCTGCTCGGCGGCGACGGTCTGCACCATCGTGTCGACGCCGATCTTGGTGTGGTCGGCCAGCACCACGACCTCCTCGGCCGCCGCGGCCAGCGCCCGGTCGACGCCCGCCACCTGCATGTTGGGCGTGGACAGGCCGCGCTCGGCGGTGAGCCCGTTGCCGGAGATGAACGCCCGGCGCACCCGCAGCCCGGACAGTGAGTGCTCGGCCGCGCTGCCCACCAGGGCCAGGATCGTGCCGCGCAGCGTGCCGCCGGTCAGCATCACCTCGATCCGCGGCGAGCCGGCCAGGACCTGGGCGACGAGCAGGGAGTTGGTCACCACGGCGAGCTCGGCGTGCCTGGTCAGGCGGCGGGCGAACTCCTGCGTGGTGGTGCCGGGGCCGATCACGATGGCGTCGCCGTCCTCGACCAGCGCCGAGGCGAGGTCGGCGATCGCGCCCTTCTCGGCGGACTCCAGCGAGACCTTGTGCGCGTAGCCCGCCTCGCGTGACAGCTCGCCGGGCAGGGTGGCGCCGCCGTGGTGGCGGTTGAGCAGGCCCTCCGACTCCAGCGCGCGCAGGTCGCGGCGGACGGTCACCTCGGAGGAGTGCACGGACTGGGCGAGCTCGCGCAAGGACACGGCGCCGTTGGCGCGCACCAATTCGAGGATGCGCTGCCGGCGTTCCGCGGCGAACACCGGCCGTCGGCCGTCGCTCTGCGTGTCGCTCACGTCCCGATCATAGTCGAATGCTCAACTCCGGCTCACCTCTGATCATATGAGAACGAATTTGATCGGAAATCTTGACCGGCTCGGTCCACGGGTGCTTATTTGGGAGCCAGACAGGGTCATAACCTGTCCGATCCTGATCGAAGGACATGCCATGCGCACCCCCGGTCTCGCCTGTCTGGTCGCCCTCCTCTTATCGCTCATCGCTGTACCCGCGCAGGCCCGGGCGCAGCCGCGGACACTGCTCGACCACGGCTCCTACCTTGAGGGATTCAACGACCCCGGCTGGTACGAGGCCAACATCCCGTTCGTCGACCTGCCCGACCAGCAGATCCAGGACGTCTACTACTACCGCTGGCGCGTCTGGAAGGAACACCTGCGCTACACCGACCCGGCGAACGGATGGGTGCTGACGGAGTTCCTCGACTGCTGCGGATACGCCGCGCCGTACCAGGCGATCAACGCCGCGGCCGGGCACCACGTCTACGAAGGACGCTGGGTGCGAGACCAGACCTACCTGGACGACTACCTCAGGTTCTGGCTGACCGGCCCCGGACAGCGCGCGCAGCAGGTCAACGCGAACGCGCCCGACTGGGCGCACGAGTACAGCTTCTGGGCCGCCGACGCCGTCCACGCCAGAGCCGAGGTGACCGGCGACTGGGCGTTCGCCAAACGCCTGCTGCCCGCGCTGATCAAGCAGTACGACGGATGGAACGGCCAGTACGACACCGCCACCGGCCTGTACTGGCAACTGCCCGTCTGGGACGCCAAAGAGCTGTCGCCCGCCTCGTACCAGAGCAGCGACACCTTCAACGGCGTCAGGACGCTCCGCCCGTCGATCAACGCCTACCAGTACGGCGACGCGGTCGCGATCGGCCGCATCGCGGCCATGGCCGGCGACCAGGCGACCGCCAGGCGGTTCGAGCAGCGCGCGGCCGCGCTGAAGCGCAACACGATCCAGCGGTTGTGGGACGGCGACCGGGCGTTCTTCTACGACGTCGTCCAGGAGAACAACCCCAGGCTGAAGATGCTCGACACGCGGGAGGACGTCGGCTTCGTCCCCTGGCAGTTCGGCCTGCCGGACGCGGCCCAGTCGCGGGCCTGGCAGCAGCTGCTCGACCCGCAGGGGTTCGCCGCGCCGTACGGGCCGACGACCGTGGAGCGCCGCAGCACGTGGTTCATGCACGAGACGGGGCAGGGCTGCTGCCGCTGGACCGGCCCGAGCTGGCCGTTCACCACCTCGCAGGTCCTCACGGGGATGGCGAACCTGCTCCTGGACTACCCGGCGCAGCCCTACGTCTCCAAGGACGACTACTACGGGCTGCTGCGCACGTACGCGCTCACGCAGTACCGCGACGGCAAGCCGTACGTGGCCGAGGCGCATCACCCTGACGAGAACCGATGGCTGTACGACGGGCGGAACCACAGCGAGGACTACCTGCACTCCTCCTACACGGACCTGGTGCTGTCGGGCCTGCTCGGCATCCGCGGCCAGGAGGGGGCCACGCTGCGGCTCGACCCCTTGGTGCCCGCCACCTGGGACCACTTCGCCGTCGAGAACGTGCCGTACCACGGGCACGACGTCACCGTGGTGTGGGACCGTGACGGCTCCCACTACGGACGCGGCGCGGGCCTGCGCGTCTCTGTCGATGGCGTCCAGGTACGGCAGGCGGACCGGGTACGCGCGCTCACCGTGCCGATCGGACCGGCCCGGCAGGACGACGGCGAGCGGCTGGTCAACGACGCGGCCAACCCGTTGCGCACCGGCTTCCCGAAGCCGATCGCCTCCTTCACCTCGCGCTACGACAACCCCTGGAGCGCGATCGACGGCAAGGTCTGGTTCGACGAGGTGCCGCAGAACACCCGCTGGACCAACTACACCTCCCCGAACGCGGAGGACTACTACGGTGTCGACTTCGGCGGCCCGACCCCCGTCGGCGACGTCCGCTGGTACGGCTACGACGACGGCGGGGGAGTGCGCACCGCCACCGCCTACCGCCTCCAGCAGTGGACGGGCAGCGCCTGGCAGGACATCCCCGGCCAGGTCCGCTCGCCGGACAAACCCCTGGGCAACGGGCTCAACCGGATCACGTTCCCGGAGATCACCACCAGCAGGATCCGGCTACTGTTCGGCGCCGAGTCGGTCGGCGTGGTCGAGTTGCAGTCGTGGAGCCGTTCCAGCGAGGCCATGACCCTGGCCGTCACGCCCGGCGAGGTCGTCCCCGGGAAGACCGGTACCGTGACGACCACGCTGGTCAATCAGGGGCGGCAGGCGCGGGACGTGGCGGTGCGGCTCCGGCTGCCCGCGGGGTGGGCGGCCAGAGCGCTCACCGCCGCCACGAAAGAGCGCCTGCAGGCAGACGGGCGCCTGGTCACGCGATGGGAGCTGACGCCCCCGGGCGGCGGGAGCCCGTGTCAACAGGCCGCACTGAGCGCCGAGGCACGCTACACGGCCGGCGCCCGCCAGCTCACCAGGGCGCGGGCGGCACTCGACCTCGTCCCCGACCCCGTCGAGCGACACGGTCTGCGCGGCGACTATTACCTCGCCTCGGCGCCCGGCGCGTTCGACTTCGGCGAGCTCAAGGCCAGTGTCGTGGACCCGGTCATCGACTTCGCCGACCTGAACCCGGTGCTCGCCAAGCTCACCGGGCGCGAGGACGACGTCACCGTCCGGTGGAGCGGACGGCTCACCGCCGGCAGCGCCGGGGACCACACGTTCTCGATCACCGGTGACAACGGCTTCCGGCTCTGGGTGGACGGCAAGGCCGTCATCGACCACTGGGTGGACGACTGGGACATCGAGCAGACCGGCGCCCCCGTCCGCCTCGAAGCCGGCCAGAGCTACGACATCAAGCTCGAATACTTCGAGCACTTCGGCGGCGCCCATCTGCAGCTGCGCTGGCAGCCGCCCGGTGCCGGCAAGGAGACCATTCCGACCTGCTCCCTCCGCCCCTCAGCGTGAAAGGACAATCTGTGCGAAAGTCACTCGCGGCTATGATCGCCGTGCTGCTGGCCGTGTTTTGGCAGGTTCCCGCCCCCGCGGGCGCCGCGGCCGAACGACATGGGCTGCGCGGCGACTACTACCTCGCCTCGGCGCCCGGCGCGTTCGACTTCGGTGAGCTCAAGGCCAGCGTCGTGGACCCGAGCCTCGAACAGGGCGACCTCAACCCCGTGTTCAAGCTGCTGGCCGGCCGGGAGGACGACGTCACCGTCCGGTGGACCGGCAAGATCCGGCCCGCCTACTCCGAGACGTACACCTTCTCGATCATCGGCGACAACGGCTTCCGGCTCTGGGTCGACGGCAAGGCCGTCATCGACCACTGGGTGGACGACTGGGACAGGGAGCAGGTGGGCACGCCCATCGCGCTGGAGGCGGGCAAAGACTACGACATCAAGGTCGAGTACTTCGAGCACTTCGGCGGGGCGAACCTGCACCTGCGCTGGCAGAGCGCCAGCCAGCCGAAGGCCGCAGTCCCGGCGGCGTCGTTCACGCTGCCGGACGGGTTCGACCCGCCCGGGCCGGCGGCCGCGTCGGTCGGCGCCTCCGGTGACCTGGCCACGCTGACGTTCGCCAAGCCCCTGGGTTCGCTGCCCACGACTCTGACCGACCACCTGGCGCTGACGGTCGCAGGCACCAAATGGCCCATAGCCTCCACGGCCCTGAAAAATCGGGACACGGTGGTGCTTAAGCTGCAATATCCGGTTCCAGCAAAGGCGGGTAACACACTCCGCGCCACCTATGACGGCACCGGCCTGAGCTACGCCGACGGCACGCCGGTGGCGGCCTTCCCGTACGCCTACGTCCTCAACGACTCCACATACATCCTCAGCACCCGCTGGTCCAAGGACGTCGACCGGAAGAATCCGCTGCCCGAGTACCCCCGCCCCCAGCTGGTCAGGGACAGGTGGCGCAGCCTCAACGGCGTCTGGCAGTTCGCCGCCGCCAAGCAGGGCGAGGCCGCCCCGACCGGCCGCGACCTGGCCGAGCGGATCGTCGTGCCGTACCCGGTGGAGTCGCAGCTGTCGGGCATCGGCCGCCACGAGGACCGCATGTGGTACCGCAGGACGTTCGAGGTGCCGCGTTCGTGGAGCGGTGACCGGCTGCTCCTGCACCTGGACGCGGTCGACTGGGACGCCACGATCTACGTCAACGGCAAGCAGGTCGGCACGCACAGGGGCGGCTACGACCGCATCACCGTGGACGTCACCGACGCGCTCAAGCGCGGCGGCCGGCAGGAACTCGTCGTCGGCGTCGCCGACCCGACCGACTCCGGCGCGCAGCCGATCGGCAAGCAGCGGCTGGACCCGAGCGGCATCTGGTACACCGCCGTCTCCGGCATCTGGCAGACGGTCTGGATGGAGCCCGTCGCCAGGGACCACATCGAGCGGGTCGACACCGTCCCCGACGTCGCGGGCCAGGCGCTGCGCGTGACCGTCCAGGGCGCGGCGGGCACGGCCACCGTGGTCGCCAAGGACGGTCACCGCGTCGTGGGCACCGTGACCGGCCCCGTCGGCACCGAGCTCAGGCTGCCGGTCCCGAATCCCAAGCTGTGGTCGCCGGACAAGCCGTTCCTGTACGACCTGAAGGTCCGCACCAAGAAGGACGATATTTCGTCCTACTTCGGGATGCGCTCCATCGAGCTGAAGAACAACCGCATGCTGCTCAACGGCCAGCCCATCTTCCAGCTCGGCCCCCTCGACCAGGGCTTCTGGCCTGACGGCATCTACACCGCCCCCACCGACGAGGCGCTCAAGTACGACCTCACGCAGACCAAGAAGCTCGGCTTCAACACCGTACGCAAGCACACCAAGGTCGAGTCCGACCGCTGGTACTACCACGCCGACAAGCTGGGCCTGCTCGTCTGGCAGGACATGCCCGCCATGTTCAGGACCAGTGACAAGCCCCAGTTCGAGGCCGAGCTGCGGGAGATGGTCGACCAGCACCGCAGCGTCCCGTCGATCGTCATGTGGGTGCCGTTCAACGAGGGCTGGGGCCAGTACGACCAGGCGCGCATCGCCGACCTGGTCAAGAGCTGGGACCCCTCGCGCCTCGTCGACAACATGAGCGGCATCAACTGCTGCGGCGCCCAGGACGGCGGCAACGGCGACGTCAAGGACTACCACATCTACCCGGGCCCCGGCGTCCCCGGAAAGCCCACCGGCACCCGCGCGGTCGTCATCGGCGAGTACGGCGGCCTGGGACTCCCGCTCATCGGCCACACCTGGTCGGGCGGCGGCTGGGGCTACGCGGTCGAGCCCGACCCGGCGGCCCTCACCACCCGCTACGTCGGCATGATCCAGGAACTCCAGAAGCTGCACGCCTGCGACCAGCTCAGCGCCGCCATCTACACCCAGACCACCGACGTCGAGACCGAGCTCAACGGCCTCATGACCTACGACAGAGCCGTCACCAAGCCCGACGTCGAGCGGGTCAGCGCCGCCAACCGGGCGCTCACCGGGCAGATCAGCCCGGCCTGCGCCTGATAGGAAGGAACCCCCCATGAATCTCCGGACAGCCTGCCTGGCGCTGGCCGTACTCCTGACCGCGTCGGCCTGCGCCAAGGCGGAGGAGCCGCAGAGCGCGCCCGCCGCCACCAGCACGGCCGGGCAGCAGGTCGTGCAGAGCCCCAGCGGCACGGTAGGGCCGACATGCACGCTCGACCAGTTCGGCGGCAAGAAGTTCGACCTCAAGACGGCCACCGTCGGCTTCTCCCAGTCGGAGAAGGAGGCCAACCCGTTCCGCATCGCCGAGACCAAGTCGATCAAGGACGAGGCGGCCAAGCTCGGCATCGCCCATCTCAAGGTCACCAACGCCCAGTCGCAGTTCTCCAAGCAGATCACCGACGTGCAGCAGCTCATCGCCCAGGGCGCGCAGCTCCTGGTCATCGCGCCGCTGAACTCCGACGGCTGGGAGCCGGTGCTCCAGCAGGCCGCGGCCAAGAAGGTGCCGATCATCACGGTCGACAGGAAGATCAACGCAAAGGCGTGCAGCGACTACCTGACCTTCATCGGCTCCGACTTCTACGAGCAGGGCAAGCGGGCCGCCGACCGGATGATCGACGCCCTCGCGGGCAAGGGCAAGGTCGCCATCCTGCTGGGCGCGCCCGGCAACAACGTCACCACCGAGCGGACGAACGGGTTCAAGGACCGGATCAAGGAGAAGGCCCCCGGCATCACGATCTCCTTCGAGCAGACCGGCGAGTTCGCCCGCGAGAAGGGTCAGCAGGTTACCGAGCAGCTCATCCAGTCCAACCCCGACATCAACGGCATCTACGCCGAGAACGACGAGATGGCGCTCGGCGCCGTCACCGCCCTGAAGGGCGCGGGCAAGGAGGCGGGCACCATCAAGATCGTGTCCGTCGACGGCACCCGCAGCGCCGTCCAGGGCATCGCCGACGGCTGGCTGCACGCGGTCATCGAGTCGAACCCCCGCTTCGGGCCGCTCGCCTTCGAGACCGCGCAGAAGTTCCTCGACGGCCAGGCCATCCCCGACAAGGTGATCATCTCCGACCGCGACTACGACACGTCCAACGCCAAGGACTCCCTCGGTGAGGCGTACTGAGTTGGCAGCGGTTCTCGAGGCGAAGGGGATCAGCAAGCGCTTCCCCGGCGTACTCGCTCTCGACGGTGTGCATCTCGCCCTCCTCCCCGGCGAGGTGCACGCCCTCGTGGGGGAGAACGGCGCCGGCAAGTCCACCCTGATCAAGGTCTTCACCGGCGTGTACCATCCCGACGGCGGCGAGCTGCGCCACCACGGCGCGCCCGCCTTCTTCGGCACGCCGCTCGACGCGCAGCGCGCCGGGATCTCCACCATCTACCAGGAGGTCAACCTCGTCCCGATGATGAGCGTCGCCCGCAACCTGCTGCTCGGCCGCGAGCCACGCGGCCGATTCGGGGTCATCGACGCCACGAAGATGTACGCCGAAGCCGCCCGCGTCCTGTCCGGCTACGGCGTCGAGACCGACGTCCGGCGGCCGCTGCGAACGCTCGGCATCGGTGCCCAGCAGATGGTCGCCCTGGCCAGGGCCGTGGCCGTCGACGCCCGCGTGGTCATCATGGACGAACCCACCTCGTCCCTGGAGCCGCGCGAGGTCGAGACGCTGTTCGGGGTGATCAGGCGGCTGCGCGACGAGGGCATCGCCGTCATGTACGTCAGCCACCGGCTCGACGAGCTCTACCAGGTGTGCGACCGGGTCACCGTGCTGCGTGACGGCCGCGTCGCGCACACCGGGCCGCTGGCCGGGCTGGACCGGCTCAAGCTCATCTCGCTCATGCTGGGCCGCGACCTGAACGACGTCAAAGCGGACGGTCTGACCAGGTTCTCCCGCGACCGCCACCGCGCCGCCGACGGCCAGGAGCCACCGGCCGTCGAGGCGCGCGGCCTCACGCGGCGGCATGTCCTGGACGGGATCGACGTGTCCGTACGGCCCGGTGAGGTCGTGGGTCTCGGCGGTCTGCTCGGCGCCGGCCGTACCGAGACCGCCAAGGCCATCGTCGGCGCGATGCCCCTGGACGGCGGGCAGGTGCTCGTGGCCGGGCTGCCGCTGCGCGGCGGCTCCACCACCGCGGCCATCAGGGCGGGCGTCAGCCTGCTGCCCGAGGACCGCAAGGCCGAGGGCATCGTCCCGACGCTGTCCGTCCGCGAGAACATCGCGCTGGCCGCCCTGCCCGCTCTGGCCAGGGCGGGCGTGGTGTCCGACGCGAAGATCGACCGGATGGTCGAGATCTTCATGCGGCGGCTGCGCATCAAGGCGGCCTCGCCGAACCAGCTCGTGTCGGAGCTGTCCGGCGGCAACCAGCAGAAGGTGCTGCTGGCCCGCTGGCTGGCCGTCCGTCCCAAGGTGCTGCTGCTCGACGAGCCCACCCGCGGCATCGACGTGGGCGCCAAGGCCGAGGTGCAGGCGCTGATCGACGAGCTGGCCGAGGAGGGGCTGGGCGTGCTGCTGATCTCCTCCGACCTGGAGGAACTGGTCGAGGGCGCCGACCGCATCCTGGTGCTGCGCGAGGGCGCGGTCGTCGGGGAGCTGACCGGCGACGAGGTGACCGAGGAGAGGATCATGGCAACGATCGCGGATGACCGCGCTCACCTCGACGATCGCGGAGTGACCTGATGACTGAGCTCACTTCGAAACCGGCCCCTCGGAGCGGGGGGATGGCAGACCTCAAACCGCGGATCTTCGCCTGGGTGCAGGACTACGGCGTGTACGCGGCCGTGCTGGCGCTGCTGCTGTTCAACGTGCTGTTCACGCCGCACTTCCTCGACGCCTCGAACTTCCGCACCCAGTTCGTCCAGGTCACGCCCATCGTGATCGTGTCGCTGGGCATGGCGCTGGTGATCGGCACGCAGGGCATCGACCTGTCCGTCGGCTCGGTCATGGCGCTGGCCGCCGCGCTCGTCGCTCTCTACCTGGGGTACGGCGCGCTGCCCGCGCTGATCGTCGCCGTGATCGGCGGGGCGGTCGTCGGCGCGGCGGGCGGGGCCCTGGTCGCCTACGTGGGCGTCCAGCCGATCGTGGCCACACTGGCGCTGCTCGTCGGCGTACGCGGCATCGCCAACGTCCTGGTGCCGCAGCTCGTGGAGTTCCGCAACCCGGACCTGATCGCGCTGGGCGGCAGCTCTGTGGCCGGGATCCCGGTCATCGTGCTGATCGCCGCGGCGCTGACCCTGATCGTGCTGTTCGTGGTGCGGCGCACGACGTTCGGCCGTCAGGTCGTCGCGATCGGCGGCAACCGGTCGGCCAGCGAACTGTCCGGGCTGCCGGTCAAACGGGTGCTGCTGATCGTGTACGTCATCTCCGGGCTGCTCGCCGCGCTGGCCGGGGTGCTGGCCACGGCCCGCCTGCAGGCCAGCGACCCGACGTCGCTCGGCCTGTTCATCGAGCTGTCGGCGATCACCGCCGTCGTGGTCGGCGGCACGCCGCTCACCGGCGGGCGCATCAGGGTGCTCAGCACGGTCATGGGCGCGCTGCTGATGCAACTGCTCGCGGCGACGTTGATCAAGCACAATCTGCCGCAGTCGTGGACCCAGATGGTCCAGGCGGTCATCATCCTGGCCGCCGTCTACGCCACCAGGGAGCGTGCGAACCGATGACCTCCGCTTCTCTTGCTTCATTGCGACGTGAGCAGGTGAGCCGGGTGCTCCAGCAGCACGGGGCGCTCATGGTGCTGGCGCTGCTGGTGATCGTGGGCAGCCTGGCCTTCGACTCCTTCGCGACCGCGGGGAACGCGGCCAGCGTGGTGGTCTCGTCGTCGTTCCTGGCGATCATCGCGATCGGAATGACGTTCGTGATCATCAGCGGCGGGATCGACCTGTCGGTGGGGTCGCTGTTCGTGCTGGGCGGCGTGCTGGCGGCCTATGGGTCCCAGTACGGCCTGCTCGTGGCGCTGGCGCTGCCGCTGGGCGCGTGCGGGATCGTCGGCTTGCTGCAGGGTTTGGTCATAGCTCGCACCGGTATGGCTCCTTTTATCGTGACATTGGCGGGTTTGCTGGGTGTGCGGGGGTTGATGCTCGCCATCTCGGATGAGGGCGCAACCACCTATTTGGTGAAAAATCCCGCTTTCGCGTCCTTGGGGCAGGGGGAGTTGCTCGGCCTGACGTACCCCGTGTACATCACCGCGGCGCTGGCGCTGGTCGCGATGGTGCTGCTGCAACGGACCGGCTTCGGGCAGAACGTCTACGCGATCGGCGGCAACGAGCAGGCGGCGGCGCTCATGGGCGTGCCCGTGGCGCGTACCAAGGTGACCGTGTACGTGATGTCGGCCCTGCTGGCCGGTCTCGCCGGCGCGCTGAACGCGGCACGGCTCTCGTCCGGGGTGACGATCCTGGGCATCGGCCTGGAACTGGACGCGATCGCCGCCGTCGTCATCGGCGGCACCCTGCTGACCGGGGGCGCGGGCGGGATCACCGGGACGGTGGCGGGGGTGCTGCTGCTGGGCGTGATCCAGAGCCTGATCAACCAGGTGGGGAACCTGACGTCGGCCTTTCAGCAGGTGGTCAGTGGGGCGTTCCTGGCGCTGGTGGTGGTGGCGCAGCGGTTGCTGAGCAAGGCGCAGCGGCTGTCGTAGTGGTGGCGTGGCCTCCGAGTCGCGTCTGGTGCCCTGTCCTCTCGAACCAAGACAGTCGGTGCTGAGGCTTTATTCACCTTTGCTTTTCCTGTCCGGGGAAGTCCCTTTCGGCGTGGCGTCGAGGGGAGCCTGGCTGTGACTGTAAGCATCTTTATCGTCACGCTGTGTTGCTCAGCGGGCAGGAATGGGCCGTCTTCCGGCCAATGGGTTAGCCGCGACCGCTGGCCGCGCTCCAAAAGAAACGGTACCTCTATGTTCACGCACACTCCGAGAGCCGACGCCACAGGAATACCGACCCGCCCGGCGAGGCGGCGGGCCAGAAGACGGATGACGCTGGCCGTGGCAGCCCCCCTGTCCGTGGCCCTCGCCGGCATCACGACCATCCCGGCCAACGCCGATCCGGTGCCGGACCATCGGTTCCACCGCCATCACCACTTCTTCCACAAATTCCGCAAGACAGTCCTGACCGACAGCGGGAATGGCTGCGAGCCGGGAACCTTCATCAGGGCTCACTCTCTGAGGCCCCACAACTTCTTCATTCCCCGGACCAGATACACCGACGGTCCCGGCGGCTCGATGACCGTTTCGGTCCACCACGAGTATGAGGTGCTCGCGTTCGTGGAGGCCGACAAGATCAAGACCAAATCGGTCACCGACTCGGTCGCCAAGACGATCGGCAGCACGGTCACCACCGAGGACATCCTCCGCGCGCTCACCAGGGAGGTCACTCCACACCTCGAGAAGAGGCACATGATCTTCACGGGGCACGACTACACGCAGACAATCCACGACGGCAAGTACGGAAACATGTGGTACCGCGTCTTCGGTTACCGCATCGGCTGGGGTCAGTGGGCCCGGCTCCACAACTGTGCCGAGGTCAGAATCGCCACGGGTATCGCCGACATTCCATCGAGAATCGAAGGCTGGCGCTACTGGGAGACCGACCACCCGATTTTCCGCGGCCACAAGCTTTCCGACAAGTAAGGGCCGACCTGCCGCCCGGGGCCTCGCGGCCCCGGGCGGCATAAGACGAAGCCGGCTATCCGATTCTTCCTCTCCCCCGAAGGGGGGATCCCTCCATAGGAACCCCAGCTATGACGGGCCGTCTTCCTCGGCTCCCGGAGGGTGTTCCTCCATGAGGCCCGTGTCGCGACGGGGCGTCTTCTTCTTCTCCTCCGGAGGAGGTATCCCTTTAGGGGGCCTGTGCCACGACGGGCCGTCTTCTTCCTGTCCCCCGAAGGGGTATTCCGCTGAAAGGACCCCGGCCACCACGGACCGTCACGGGCATCGGGACGGTCGTGTGGCGAACTGTCCGGGGAGCGATCGTGGTCGCCGCACTAGTTGTGCTGGTGCCCTTCGGCGGGGAGGGGGATGCCGAAGTGGGCGAACAGCGTCTCGAACATCCGAGTGTGCTTGGCCAGCGTCTGACCCTGCTCGGCTAGCGTTTGGGTGTGTCCGGCCAGTATCTGGCCGTGCTCGGCTAGCGTCTGGGTGTGTCCGGCCAGTATCTGGCCGTGCTCGGCTAGCGTCTGGGTGTGCCCCGCCAGTATCTGGGTGTGCCCGGCTAGCGTCTCACTGTGCCCGCCCACCACCGTGGCGAGCTTGTCGACCTTCTCGTCTAGCTTGCCGACCTTGTCGTCTAGCTTGTTGAACTTCTTGTCCAGTGCGTCGATTTTCTGCGTGTGCGTACGCTGGACTTTCAGGATCTCGTCCTGAGTCAGAAGGATCTTGGAGACCTCTGAGCCGATGATCCGGATGTCTTCTCGCTGGTTGTCCGAGCGCTCTTCGAGGCGAGTCACCCGGATCTCCAGCTCCTGGAGGGTTGTCATGCCGAGAATACTAGCGGTGATCAATACATCACGAGGCGTCACAGGTCGAGGTCGAGGAGGGCATCTTTACTCCCGGGATGAAGATCCTGTAACCGCGGCTCGGCCCTCGTCATAAGCGCAGCGGAGAGGAAGCTCGCCACGAGCATGCCACCCGCGACCCAGCAGGTCACCTGGATCGCGCCACCAGGAGAACCGGACATGGAGCCGTTGAGGTAGACGCTGCCCAGGACGGCGACGCCGAGCGTGGCGCCGAGTTGCTGGACGGCGTTGAGCAGGCCGGCGGCTGAGCCGATCTCTTGCGGCTTGAGCGGTTTCAGCGCGGCGGTGAAGAACGACGGGGTGAACACCCCGACGCCGAGGCCCGCGACTCCCAGGGCGCCGAGCAGCGGGGTGGGATAGGTCGTGGGGGAGGCCGCGTGGTACACGGCGATGGCGGCCACTATGCCCACCCCCAGCGTGGCGAGTCCGGCGAACATCACCCGCCGCCCGTAACGAGGAACCAGATACGCGCCCGCCATCCACGACGACACCGCCAGGCACACCGACCAAGGCGTCATGGTCAGACCCGCGGTGCGCGCGTCGGCGCCCACTCCCAGCTGCAGGTGCAGGACCACGACGAACATCAGCCCGGTCGTCACCGCGAAGAACAGGGCGGACGTCACCAGCGCGGCCGGGAAGACGCGGTGCGCGAACAGGCTGGTCTCCACCAGCGAACTGCGGCCGAGCCCGGCTCGCCGTCGCTGCTGCAGGCCGAAGCCGAAGACGGCCGCCAAGCCGATGCCGATGGCCACCCAGTTTCCCGTCGACATGTGCGCCGTCCCAGCCCCGATCAGGGGGTAGACGATCAGAGCCGTGCCGAGCATCGCCAGCGCGGTGCCCGCGGGGTCGAGACCCGGTCGCCGCGGCGCGCGGTCCTCGATCAGGGTCGGCGCGACGGCCAGCACGGCGACGCAGAGCGGGACGTTGACCAGGAACGCCGACCGCCATGACGAGCCGAACAGGTCGGCCTGGGTCAGCACGCCACCGAGAATGGGCCCGCAGACAGCGGCCAGACCCATGACGGGACCGATGCTGCCCAAGGCCTTGGACATCTCCTCGCCGTCGAACATGGCGCGGATCAGGCCGATGGTCTGCGGAATGATCGCCGCGGCCGCGGCGCCTTGCACGGCGCGGAAGCAGATCAGCGCGCCGACCGAGTCCGCCAGGGCGCAGGCCAGCGACGCGGCGAGGAACCCCGCGACACCGATCCGAAAGACCAGCCGCCGACCGGCGATGTCACCCAGCCGGCCCCCGGTGATCAGCAGCAGGGCGAAGGGCAAGGTGTACGCCGTGCTGAACCACTGCATGTCCGACGCCGACCCGCCCAGGTCGGCCCGGATCGCCGGCGTGGCGACCTGCACGATCGTCGAGTCCAGCAGATTCATGGCCTCGGCCACCAGCAACGCCGCCAGCGCCACCCACCGCCACCGGTAAGCCCTCCTCGGGGGCGATGACACATGTACCGACATCCCACGTTCCTCTCCAACTCCGCGAACCCGCGCCGTCGACGGGCGGGGTCCCAGCGTGAAAGAGGCCGGGTCGGTTGTTCCATCTGGAATGTATAGTTGGCGACTATCTTCCATAACTGACGGATTTGTGAGGGAAATGCTCACGCTCGACGATGTGGACCGCGGGCTGATCCACGCCCTGAGCATTGACGGGCGAGCACCCTTCGGCCGTATCGCCGAGGTGATCGGTACCTCGGCGCAGACCGTGGCCCGCCGCTATCGGCGGCTGCGCGCTGAGGCCGCGCTGCGCGTGGTCGGGCTCCCGAACCCGGATCGGGCAGGCCAGACCCAGTGGATGATCCGGCTCACCGCCACCCCGTCCACCGTGCGAGATCTTTCGCATTCGCTGGCCCGGCGAGCCGACACCTCGTGGGTCAAACTGGCCTCCGGAGGTACGGAGATCTTCGCCGTCATCCACGCGCCGAATGGTGCGCAGGCCGTACCGTCGCTGCTGCTGCACGACATCCCCCGAAGGGCCGGCATCACCGCGGTCTCCGCCCACTGCCTGCTGCACACCTACCTGGGCGGGCCGACCGGGTGGCGAGGCCGCCTCGAGACCCTCACCGAACAGCAGCAACAGCGGCTCGCACAGGCCCGCGACACTGATTCGCCAGCCCGCTGGCCATCACCGACCCATCAATCGGCCCACCCGCCATCGTCGGCCCCTCAGTCGGCCCCTCAGTCGGCCCGCCAGTCATCTCCGACTGATCGGCAGACTGATCGGTCGGCCGATCGGCTGGCCGATCAGCCGACGGATCAGTCGGACGGTCGGCCGCCGCTGGCGCGCGTCGATCACGACCTGATCGACGCTCTGCGTCACGACGGCCGGGCGACGCACGCCGACCTCGCCGCGGCCACCGGAGTGTCCCAAGCCACCGTCGCCCGCCGTCTGGCCGAACTCCGCGCCAACGAGGCGATCTTCTTCGATGTCGAGGTCGCCCCCGCCGTTCTCGGGGCCACCACCCAAGCCCTGCTCTGGATGTCCGTTCAGCCAGGACAGCTCGACCGAGTCGCGACCACCCTGGCCGGTCACCGTGAACTCGCCCTGGTGGCCGCCACCACCGGCCGGACCAACCTGCTGGCAAACGCGCTCTGCCGCAGCCCCGCCGATCTGCACGATTACCTCACCCATCGGCTGGGTGGCCTCGACGCCATTCACACACTCGAAACGGCCCCCGTGCTGCACACCGTCAAGGCCGCGGGCCCACTGGTCCCGATGGGCACGCGCGCACAGTCGTCCATGCCGTACTGACACGAAATTTCCGGACAGGGCAAGTTAAGTCATTCGCAAGAAGCACGCCCATAATTTGGTCATGCCGTCGATGAGTGAGCTGAGAGCAGGAGATCCCGCCGGTCTCGGAGGTTATGAGATCCGCGGACGGCTGGGAGAAGGCGGACAAGGCGTCGTTTATCTGGGCGTCGACGAGCAGGGCGACCAGGCCGCCATCAAGTGGTTACGGCCGAACCTGGCGGGCGACGTGGTCGCGGCCGAGCGGTTCGCGCGGGAGGCGGCCGTGGCGCAGCGGGTGGCGCCGTTCTGCACCGCGAAGGTGCTGGCGACCGGGGTGCATGAGGAGCGGCCGTTCATCGTCAGCGAGTACGTCGAGGGGCCGCCGCTGCGGCAGGTGGTGACCGAGGAGGGGCCGCGCGCGGACGCCGCCCTGTACCGGCTGGCCATCGGGAGCGTCACCGCGCTGGCCGCCATCCACCAGGCGGGCATCGTGCACCGCGACTTCAGCCCGAACAACGTGCTGCTCGCCGGCGAAGGCCCCCGGGTGATCGACTTCGGCATCGCCAAGGCGCTCGACGCCACCTCGACGATCACCTCCACCCCGGTGGGGACGCCCGCGTTCATGGCGCCGGAGCAGGTTCTGGGGCAGCCGGTGGGGCCGGCCGCTGACATGTTCGCGTGGGGGAGCACTATCGTGTTCGCCGCCACGGGCACCGGGCCGTTCGAGGCGGAGTCCGTGCCGGAGATCGTCGACCAGGTGCTCTACAACGAGCCCGATCTGTCCTCACTGACCGGGCCGCTGCGCGAACTCGTGGCCGCCTGCCTGTCAAAGGACCCCGCCCGGCGGCCTACCGCCGAACAGGTGATCATGCGGCTGCTGGAGCATCCCACGTCGAACCCCGCGGAACTGGAGCAGGCGGCCGCCGTGGTCAGCGGCTCCCCGTCCCGCCCCTCGCTTCCGCCTCAGCCCTCGTCCAACCCCTCGGCTCCGCCTCAGCTTCCACTCCAATCCCAGCCGCCGTCCCAGCCGGGGCCGGGGTTCCCCATGCAGCCTCCGTCTCACCCCTCGGCTCCGCCTCAGCCTCCGTTCCAGCCCCAGCCGCCGTCCCAGCCGGGGTCAGGGTCCCCCATGCAGCCCCCATATGGACAACCCCCATACGGTCAGCCTCCGTACGCGCAGTCGGGGCCGTACCCCCAGGGGCCGTACCCCCAGGCTCCGTACGGGCAGCCGGGGTCATACCCCGAGGGGCCGCAACCGCAGTCGGGGCCGTACCCCCAAGGGCCGCAACCGCAGGCGGGGCACCCGTACGGGCCACCACCCCAAGGTCCGATCCCGCAGGGCCCGTCACTACAGGGCCCATCTCCGCAGGGCCCGCCACTACAAGGTCCACCTCCGCAGGGCCCGCCACCACAGGGCCCGTCTCCACAGGGTCCGTACGCGGAGTCGGGGCCGCACCAGCAGGCGCAGTGGGTCTCCCCGAGCACGCAGGGGCAGTCTCCGCAGTACGGCTCCGGCCCGCAGGGGCCGCCGCCTCGATCGGGCGGGAAGAAGAGCTACGTGGTGGCGGCGATCGCCGCGGCTGTGGCCATCGTCGCGACCGTCGTCGTGGTGGCCGTCGCGCTGACCAACCTGCCCGGCCCGCCGACCCCGACCTCCTCCCCGAGCGCCGAAGGCACGGCCACATCCGCGGCCCCGACGGTCGTTCCCACCGCGAACCTGGTCACCTCAACGCTTCCCGACACCGACGCGGTCATCTACGAGAATCCGGGCGATGCCGTCAGGCTCACCACCTACCTGGTCCGCGACGCGAAGACTCAGAACTGGATCTACTACGCCCGGGACTCCCTGGCCGGACCATTCACGAAATATCCGGACATGTGGGAGAGCATGCTGTCGCCCAACGGCCGGTACCTGGCCCAGCGCGGCAAGAAGTTCGTCGACGGCTACGACAGCGTCAAGATCACCGACAAGGTGTCGGGTGAGGCGTTCACGGTCAAGACGTCACGCCAGCCGCTCAGCGCGTACGTGCAGGGCTGGTCGCGTGACAGCGGCCGCCTGCTGTTCAACGTCGGCAACCCGGTGAAGGGGGTCTGGCAGTCGACCGGGTTCGCGATCGTGACCGTCGCCACCAGGCAGGCCACGGTCGCCTCGCTCAGGGAAGGCTCGCTGCACGGCATCCGTTACGGCTTCGACCAGGCCGACACGGGCGTGGTGGCCCTGTCGAACGACGCCAAGCAGCAGGCGCTGCGCTTCTTCGACGCGAACGGGGTGCGGCTGCGCCGGATCCCGAACGTGGGGTCGGGTATCGCCGAGTCGCTGTTCTCGCCGTCGGGCAAGCAGTTCGTCACCAACTGCCCCGGTCTGGGCAGCGGCAACAACTGCGTCTACGACGCCCAGACCGGCACCGAGCTGAAGCGCTTCGAGTCGCCCTGCACCGGCCTGGCCACCTGGTACGACGACAGCCATCTGGTCTGCTGGATCAGGCCCGACGCGAGCGCGGAGAAGCAGCAGATACAGGTGGTCGATTTCACGGGCACCGCGCTGCGACTGCTGGCCGAGATACCGACGAACAGCTCGAACATGGACGTGATCTACACCTTCCCACGCCGGAACTAGCCCAATTCCCCGCGTGTCACCGGAACTTGCCCAGTTTCCGCATGTCACCAGAACCAGCCCTGTTCTCCACGGGTCGCTGTCCACGGGCTACACCGATGACACCGAGTGCTGGATCAGCCCTAGCGGCTGACCTACGACAAGGCGGTATGTGCGAAAAAGACAGGACTAGCGGACGCGGCCCCTAGGCCGCAGCCGGGTGCCCGGCAGGACGGGCGCGGGGAGCGGGCCGCCGTCGAACCCCTCGACGGCGCCGAACCCCTCGCCCTCCATCCACTCCTTGCGGAACGCGACGATCTCGTCGTGGTCGCGGCCGACGAAGTTCCACCACATCACGATCTCCTCGGCGAACGGCTCGCCGCCGATCAGCAGCACCCGCCCGCGCCCGCTCAGCCGCAACAGGCTGCGGCCCGGCGGCAGATAGAGCAGCGGTCCCGCCTCCAGCGGCTCGACCTCCCCGTCGAGCAGCAGCACCCCATGCTCGAAGCCGGGGTCGAGCGGCACTTCGGCGTTCCCTTCGACGGCCACCTCGGCGCCCACCAGGGGGCTGTAGGTGGTCGCGGGCGAGGTCACGCCGCCGAGCGACCCCATGATCACCGTGGCGTCGAACCCGGTGCCGGACCGCACGGGCAGTGACGCGTGGTGCTCGAACCCGGGCCCGGTACGCCGGTCCGCGTCGGGCAGCGCCACCCACAACTGAACGCCGTGCAGCAGCGTCTCGGGCGACTCCTCCGAGTGGGAGATGCCGCGTCCGGCGGTCATCAAGTTCAGCTGGCCAGGGCGTATTTCCTGGAGACTGCCGACACTGTCGCGGTGCAGCACCTCGCCGGCGATCAGCCAGCTCACAGTCTGCAGACCGGTGTGCGGATGCGGAGGCACCCGCATCACCGCCACCTCGGGGCCGTAGGCGTCCACGAAGCACCACGCGCCGATCATGCGGCGGTGCGCGTTGGGCAGCGTCCTGCTCACCGATATGCTGCGCGGACCGCCCAGCGGCACCGCGCGTCCGGCGAGCAACTCGGTCTCACCACCGCTCTCGGCGGCGCAGCGGATCTCGTCGGGGTCCTGCTCCAGGTTGCTCACGTTATGAACTGTACGACGGCACTGTACGGCGGCATGGGTCAGCTCTCGGTGGGTGTGGGTGGGGGTGTGGTGCGGGGGCGGGAGGCGGAGTACGGCGGCATGGGTCAGCTCTCGGCGGGTGCGGGAGTGGAGGTGCGGCGGCGGGCCAGGAGTGACTGCGCGATGCCCACCACGACGATCGCGAGCGGGAAGACGGTGCCGACCAGCAGCCCGGCACGGAGTCCTGAGCCGTCGCCGAGCAGGCCTTCTTGGGTGACGGCGCCGTCCCCGAGCAGGCCGCCTTGGGCGACGGCGCCCGCCAGCCACGGGCCCGCCGCCGCCCCCGCGTCGCCGAACATCGCCAGGACCCCGAACATCGCGGTCCCGCCCAATGGGAAGCGGGCGGCCGTCAGGCTGAACGTCCCCGGCCACATCAGGCTGACCGCCAGCCCGCACACCGCACACCCGACCAGGCTGAGCACCGGGTCCCGGGCCAGGGCGGCGGTGAGGTAGCAGGCGGTGGCCAGTACGCCGCAGGCGATCACGGCGGGCAGCAGGGGGATCCGGCTACCCCAGAGACCGTAGGCGATCCGGCCGAGTCCCATGAGCACCGCGAACAGGCAGGGTCCCGCGAGGTCCCCCCACACCTTGGCCACGCCCAGCCCTTGCTCGGCGAAGAGCGAGGACCACTGCGACATGGTCAGCTCGGCCGCGCCCGCGCAGAGCATGAGCAGGAGCGCCGCTGCGAAGAACGGGGTCCGCAGCAGCGCCCCGAGCCCGGTCCGGTGCTCCTCGGGCACCGTCGCGGGCAGCGGGACCCGCAGGAAGAGCACGAGGCCGGCCAGGGGTACGAGTGCCCACAGCAGCGGCAGCGCCTGCCAGGCCGCGTCGCCGATCCAGGCCAGCATCAGCGTCGTGCCCAGCACGACGGCGACCTGGCCCCAGCAGTAGAAGGAGTGCAGCAGGCTCATCCTGGCGGCCCGGTGCTCAGCCGGTGCGGGCAGGGCGTCCACCACCGGGCTGACCAGGACCTCCAGCAGTCCGCCGCCGATCCCGTAGACCACCACCGCCACGGCCAGCCCTGTGTATGGCGATGGCAGCGCCGACGGAGCGACCGCCAGCAGCACCAGCCCGGCCACGCTGAACACGTGCGCCAGTGCCAAGGGCACCCGGTAACCCGTCCGGTCCACCACCTTGACCGCGATCAGGTCGGTGACGAGCTGGGTGGCGAAGTTGAGCAGGACCAGGCGGCCCAGCATCTCGTACGGCACCTGATAGCGCGTCTGGAAGACGATGAACAGCAGTGGCGCCAGGTTGTTGACGATGGCCTGGGTGACATATCCGGCATAGCAGGCCCGCCGGGTGTGGTCGAAGGTGGTCAGCCCAGGGTCTCCCACCAGCCGTCGACGGCCGGAGCGCCGTCGGTGTCGACGGCCTCACCGGGGCGTGGCACCACGATCTCGACGTCGCGGGCCTTCGCCTCGCGCCACAGCCGCTCCACCGGCTCCGCCCACGGGTGCAGCGCCAGCGTGAACGTCGCCCAGTGCACCGGCAGCAGCAGCCTGCCGCCCAGGTCGAGGTGGGCGTTGACCGCCTCTTCCGGGTTCATGTGGATGTCGGGCCAGGAGGGGCTGTAGGCGCCGATCGGCATCAGCGTCAGGTCGAACGGGCCGTGCGCCGACCCGATGCCCCGGTAGCCCTCGAAGTAGCCGGAGTCGCCCGCGTAGAAGACCCGCTTGCTCGCTCCGGCCACCACCCAGGAGCCCCACAGCGTGTCGTTGCGGGTGAGGACGCGGCCGGAGAAATGGCGGGCGGCCGTCGCGATGAAGCGCAGCCCGGCCACCTCGGCCTCCTCGTCCCAGTCGAGCTCGATGATCCGGTAGGCGGGCACGCCCCATCGCTCCAGGTGGGCGCCGATGCCCAGCGGCACCAGGAACGGCGCCTTCTGCGTCGCGGTGAGCGTGCGCACGGTCCCCATGTCGAGGTGGTCGTAGTGGTCGTGCGAGATCGCGATCGCGTCGACCTGCGGCAACCGGTTCAGCGGGACGGGCACCGGGTGGTGCCGCTTCGGCCCGACAAGCTGCGACGGCGACGGCCGTCTGCTCCACACCGGATCGAACAGCACCCGACGCCCCTCGATCTCCACCAGCGTGGAGGCGTGGCCGTACCAGATCGCTCTCAGCCCGGTGGGCGACGGGTCGCCGGTCGGCGGCACGCGCAGCGGAACGGGGCCGGACGGGCGGCGCAGGTCTCTGTCCTTGGACATCTCGCGCAGCAGACCCGGGGGCGGCGCGGACAGCATGGTGGTGGATTCCGGCATCGGGTTGTAGAAGGCGCCGTCCTTGAACTGCGGGGAGCGCCGCACCCTGGCCGCCCGGTCCGGTCCCGAGGTCAAAGGCCGCACGCCCAGCTCGGCGGGTACGTCACGCAGGGCCCAGCCCGCCGCGGCCAAGGCCGCCCCGCCTACGAGAATCCGTCGTATCGTCCGCAGTCTCGCCATCGCTCACACTCCCCTGAAAGTCGGTCCACACCACTCAACTGATCGCGATATCTCCGATGTTCCCGATTTCGACGATATATCGCGATAGATTCAGACCGTCTTGATCGCGCCGCCGTCGATGACGTAGTCGGCGCCGTTGACGCTCGCGGCGTGTGGTGAGGCCAGGTAGGTCACCAGGGCGGCGACCTCCGCGGGAGCGACGAATCTACCCGTTGTCATCCCCGTGCTCGACGGCAGCCCCGCCAGGAGCTGGTCGTGCTCCAGGCCCATCTTGACGGCGAGCGCCGCGCCGTAACCGTTGGGGTCCTCCCACATCGACGTGCGGCTGGCGCCGGGGGAGACGGTGTTGACCCGCACCCCCTGCGGCCCGAACTCCTCGGCCAGCGCCTTGCCGAACGCGGTCAGCGCGGCCTTGGCCGTGGTGTAGGTGATCGGGCCGGCGTGCGGCATGCGGGCGCCGTTGGAGGAGATGTTGACCACGGTCCCGCCCTGGCGCAGCAGGCTGGGCAGGGCGGCCCTGGTGGCGCGGACGGCGCTGAGGAAGTTGAGATCGTGGGTCTGGTGCCAGTGCTCCTCGGTGAAGCCCAGGAACCCGTCCAGCTGTCCCTCGCCGCCGTCGCCGCCGCCCACGTTGTTGACCAGCAGATCGAGCTCGCCCAGCTCGGCCAGGGCGGTGTCGATCAGCTCGGCCGGGCCTTCGGCGCTGGACAGGTCGACCGCGATCGCCGTCGCGCCGGTCTCCTTCAGCTCGGGCGAGATCGTCCGTGAACCGGCCACGACCCGCATCCCCTCCGCTCGCAGCGCCGCGACGATGGCGAGACCGAGGCCCCTGCTGGCGCCGGTGACGACGGCGGTCTTGCCGGTGAGTCGCATGTCCATGGTGACGCGTGCCTCCGTAAGTGCATCGCTGATGATGCTAGGAAGGTAGCAGTTGCAACATCAGTGTTGCAACTCTGGAGTGTATGGTTGCACTGTGGAAGCGAGTCAGCAGGGGCGCGCGCTGCGTTCCGACGCCGAACGGACCGTACGCACGATCCTGGAAGCGGCCGAGCGGGTGCTCAGCAAGAATCCGTCGGCCAGCATGGAGCAGATCGCCGAGGCGGCCGGGGTCGCCCGCACGACCGTGCACCGGCGTTTCGCGTCCCGCGATGCCCTGGTCAGCGCGATGGAAGGGTGGGCCACGCGGCAGTTCGCGGCGGCGGTCGAGTCCGCCAATCCCGAGACCACGCCGCCCCTGGTCGCGCTCTACCAGGTCACGGCCAGCGTGTTGCGGGTGAAGATCGATTGGGGCTTCGCGATGAGCCGCGCGTCGTCGGACCCCGAGGTGGCCCGCGTGCACTCAGAGGTCGAGGACAGGTGCGACCAGCTGTTCCGCAAGGCGCAGGCCACCGGCCTGCTGCGGGCCGACGTGGATCCGGCGTGGGCCAGGCGTGTCTACTACGCGCTGATCCACGAGGCCGCGCAGAGCCAGGGCGACGACGCCGACACCCTGGCCACGCTCCTGGTCGACACCCTGCTGCGGGGCGTCGGCACCGACCGGGGCCTGGGATAGTCGTCCCGCAACGCGTCGGCACCGACCGGGGCCCGGTCGACACCTTGCCATGCGGTGTGGGCACTGACCGGGCCTGGGCTGAGAACTGGGTCGGCAGATGGCACCTGGCAGATGCTGCTGACCGCGATCCAGACCGAGCCGCCCGGCTGCTCTCACCGAGGCGGCGCCGGCGATGCGGTCGCATGTTCGGGCTCAGCTTGCTTTGACCAGCAGTCGGCGTGGCCAGTAGACGAACCCGTCGCTCCACACCACGGCCGACAGGTCCTCCTGCGCGTGCAGTCCTGGCAGGCGCGTCACCAGAGCGTGGAACGCCTCCTGCAGTTCCATTCTCGCCAGGTTCGCGCCTAAGCAGTAGTGAGGGCCATGGCCGAATGCCAGGTGCGGGGTGGGCTGGGCACCGGTGAACCTCTTCACGTCGAACCGCAGCGGGTCCTGGAACACCGACGGGTCGTGGTCGGCGGCCCAAAGGTTGGGCAGCACAACCGTGCCGGCCAGGATGGTCCCGCCGGACACCTCGACGTCATCAGTGATCCGCCGGAGCATGCCGTTGGAGCCAGGCCCTTCGTGACGCAGGATCTCCTCCACCGCCGGCTCGACCAGTTCGGGATGGGCCGCGAGTTCGGCGTACTGGTCGGCGTGGCAGAGCAGGCGGAAGCTGCCCCGGACGATCATTGAGGCGGTCGTCTCGTGCCCGGCCATGATCAGCGTGAACACCATGTTGGTCAGCTCGTCCTCGCTGAGCCCATCGCCTTCATCGCGTGCCGCGATGAGCAAGTCGATCAGGTCCTCGCCGGGCTCGGTCCGGTGCTGCTCGATCAGCTCCCGCGCATAGGCCGTGAACGCGGCGAATCCCTGGGCCCGAGCGTCGGCGCTCGCGTCCGAGGCGGACAGAAACATCTCCGTCCAGCCGCGGACCTGCTCGAAGCGGTCCATCGGCACGCCGAGCAGCTCGCAGATCACCCGAGCGGGCAGCGGCAGCGCGAAGCCCGCGACCATATCGAACTCATCACCGGCCGCGTCGATCAACTCGCCGGCGATGGCCGCCACGCGGGGCCGCCAGCATTCGATGTGCCTGGGCGTGAACGTGCCGTGCATGATGCGCCGGTATCGGGTGTGCTCCGGCGGATCCTGGTTCATCAGCGCCGCCGGGTCGTCGTCCAGGAACGTGCCGCTGACCATTCTGGGCAGGCCGGGCTCACGCAGGTTACGACTGCTGGCCGGCGAGGTGAGCACGCTGCGGACATCCGCGTACCGGACGATCATGGGCACCCGGTCACCGCTCGGCAGCGTGGCCGCCTCCATCGGCGCCTCAGCGTACCGGCGGGTCAGGTCGGGCGACGGGGTGCCGTACGGTCCAGGGGGAAGGTCCGGCCAGGTCGATGTGGTGCTGGACTGTTCTGTCAAAGCCGCCTCCGGGCGATGTCGTCGTCCAACAAGCTCGCCGGGAACGTACGAAACAAGCCGCCGACGGTCAAGACCCCAACCATGCGTGGAAGGGGTGCGTGGAGCGGCTGGCCTGGTCCTTCGGCTCCAAACCTGATCCAAGGAACAGCTCTCAGCCGTCCTGCCCGCCGTCTGGGGGCCGGATCTCGATGGGCGGGCTCAGGCGGGGATGCGCGCGTACGGGCTGATGTCGATGGGCGGGCTCAGGCGGGAATGTGCGCGTACGGGCTGATGTCGATGGGTGGGGTTTCGCCCAGTGCGAGAGCGGAGGCGATCTGGCCGGTGAACGGGCCGGCCGTCAGGCCGTACGCGCCCAGGCCCGTCGCCACCACCACCCGGTCGGTGAGCCGGTCGATGAGAGCCGTGCCCGCCCCGTACACCGGACGCAGGCCCACCCTCGTCTCCACCACCCTCGCACCGTCCAAGCCGGGCGCCAGTCGCAGGCCCGCCGCCAGCACCTCGTGGATGCCGCCGAGGGTGACGTACGGCGAGAACCCGGCGTCCTCCACGGTCGCACCGACCACCAGTCGCGAGCCGGGGAAGCCCAGCAGGTACGGCCCGCGCCGGGGCAGCACGATCGGCCAGGAGGCGGTGTCCACGCCGTCGAGGGCGGCATGCACGATCTGCCCGCGCCTGGGGGACACCGGGATCTCCACCCCAAGCCCCCGAGACACCTCCCCGCTCCAGGCTCCGGCGGCCACGATCACCACATCCGCCTCCACGCGCACCTCGGACTCCTCGGCCGGCGACGTGAGCCTGTTGCTCGGTGCTTCCACCTCCCGAGTCGGGGACTCAAGCCTGCTTCCCGGCATCGCCGCCTCCCCGGCGTGCGGCTCCGGGCCGGGCGCGCCGGTGGTGGTGCGGAGGAGCGGATCGCCGTCGGGTGTGGTGTGGAGGAGCACGCCGCCGTCGGGGGTGAGGGTCGCGGTGCCCGTACGGAGGTCGGCGCCTTGGCGGATGGCGGCGCGGAGGAGGGCGTCACGTACCGCCCGACCGTCCACCCGAGCGGCCCCCGGCACGTGGATCGCGCTCAGACCTTCCCTGAGCGGCGGGAACAGTGCCGACGGAGCCGCCACATCCGTGATGTCCCCCATTTCGGGTGCCTCCGGATGGCGGCGCAGCAGGAGGGCGCGTATCGGCTCCAGTTCGCCCGGGTCTGTGGCCACCAGCAGCGCTCCGACCCGTGCGTACCCGATGTCCTCGCCGAGCGCCGACACCAGATCCGGGTAGCGGCGAGCCCCCTCGCGCACCAGCGTGTACCAGGCGTCGTCGTCGGGATGGTCCACCCACGGGCACACGATGCCCGCGCCGGCCTCCGTCGCTCGCCCGCTGAAAGCCCCGTCCACCACCGTCACGGACACTCCGCGCCCGCTCAGGTGCCAGGCCGCGGCCGCTCCGACGATTCCGCTACCGATCACCGCAACACGCATGTCCCCATGATCGCAGCCAGGAGGACGCGGAACGAAGCGGGTCAGCCGCCGGCGGTCCAGCCGTACGTCTTCATGAGGTGAGCCGCCACGCGGGCGAACCGCGCACCGTCGAGCACCGCGCCCTCACGCCTGATGTCGTCCTCGTCCAGGCCGAACACGCGGTCCAGCCGCAGGTAGGACGTCTTGCCGTCGCGCCCCCACACGCCGACCTCCAGCCAGTCGGGGCCGTCGTCGCCCTGGCTGGACAGCATCATGCCCAGCAGCCTGCGTCCGGTGCGGCCGACGATCAGCAGCGGGCGGTCCTTGCCGCGCTCCGGGTCCTCCTCGTAGGGCACCCAGGCCCAGACGATCTCGCCGGGGTCGGCCAGTCCGTCGAGGTCGGGGGAGTAGGACAGGGTCGCCGCCTGGCTGAGCGAGTGGATCTCCCGCACCGCACCGCGGGCGGGCCGGGGGTCCTCACCTGAATCACGCACGCGAGGGAGCTTACGCCACCGGGCCGTCGTTGATCGAATCCGGTGCGGCTATCCGGGAATGCCACGAAATATCGGCAAACAGGAGGCGGCGATCGTGCTCAGCCTCGTCCTCCGACGGTGACAGCGGCGGGGAAAGGGACGGGGACGCGTCAACGGTCGCGACCCGGGCTCTCCGTCGGAGATCCTGGAGGAGCGAGCAGGCGGCGCAGTGCCGCGGGGGTGCGGCCGGCGTGGCGGCGGACCGTGCGGGTCAGGTGGGCCTGATCGGCGAACCCCAGCTCGGCGGCCAGCAGCGCCAGGTTCGCCGCGCCGCCCTCCAGGTGGTCGAGGGCCCGCCCGACGCGCACCCGGTTGCGGTAGTGGGTCAGGGATATGCCGAGCTCTCGGGTGAAGGCCCGGCTCAGCTGGTACGGCGAGACAGCCAGGAACTCCGCCAGCGGCAGGAGCCCATCGGCGGCGGGATGGCCCGCGGCGATGGCCTCCCGGGCACCCTCCACGATCACCTCCGAGCTCGCCGGAGCCCGGCCGCGCCGCGCCGGCATGGGGGTGAGCTGGGCGAGGGCGGTGGAGAGGAGGGGCAGCAGGGCTTCGGCGAGCTCGAAAGCCGTGTCGCCGGTGCGGGCGGCGGCCAGGAAGCGGCGGTGCGCCAGGTCGAGGCGGGCATCCACATAGATCGTGGAGCGGGAGGGCACCACGTTGTCGCCCGCGAGCGAGCGCCACAGATCCGGCGTCACGCACAGGGAGGTGCACACGTCGCCACCCGCCGGGTGTGCGTAATGCTCCTCCTCGCCAGGAATGCCGAGATAGGCCATCGTCGGATCCACCACGGCGGCCCGCCCGTCGGCCTTGCGGCGGAAGCGGCCGCGGCGCACCAGCACCACCCGGTAGGCGGAGCTCGTTTCGGGCGGCGACCACCTGCGGTGATCGTCGTGGCAAGTCACCGCGTCGAGGGTGAACCCGGACCCGGTGCCGAGACGGACTGCTGAACGCACCTGCCGAACCCTACGCTCCGGCTACGACAATCCTGCCGCCCTCGCGCCGGCACACGACGGTATGCCCAGCACCGGCGCGCAGTGCCGCCCAGCGCCGCCGCGCCAGCGGACGGAAAGCGCAGCGCCGCGGCGGTGCCGCCAGTCGGCGAACGCCCAGCGGTGGTGCAAGGATGTTCAAGACCCGGTCGCCCGCCCCGCCCCACCCTGGACCCATGACAACAACCATCACGGTCTCCATCGTGATCTTCGACTGCCAGGATCCGGCCGCTCTCGCCGACTTCTACGCCAAGGCCACCGGGGGCCGGATCGCCCACAGCGACGACGACTTCGCCACCGTCGAGGGCGGCCCCGTCGGGCTGGCGTTCCAGCGTGTCGCCGGCTACCGCGGCCCCGGCTGGCCCGGCGACGCCAAGCACGTCCACCTCGACCTCCAGGTGACCGACGTCGAGCTCGCCGTCAAGGAGCTGGTCGGGCTGGGCGCCGCCGTACCGGAGTTCCAGCCGGGTGGCGCCGACTGGACCGTGCTCACCGACCCTGAGGGCCACCCGTTCTGCGTCGCGGCAGGTGGCTGACCCCATGGCCGCCATTCACAAGGAAGCGATGCTCGACGTCCCCGCCGAGCGGGTGTGGGCGGTCCTGCGCGAGGCCGGCCGGGTTGACCGGCTCGCGCCCGGGTTCGTGCTCGAGTGCCACATGGAGGGCGATGTCAGGATCGTCACGTTCTTCAACGGTGCCGTCGCCCATGAGCTCATCCTGGACGTCGACGACGAGGCCCGCCGCATCGCCTACGCCATGGTCGACAGCCCGCTCGGGCTGCGGCACCACAACGCGTCCTCGACGGTGGTGGACGAGGGCGACGGCCGGTCGCGGTTCGTCTGGCACGCGGACCTCTACCCGGAGGAGGCGGTGCCCGTCGTCGCCGAGTTCATGGATCGGGGGCTGAGCGCCATGAAGAACGCCCTGATGTCCTCGGCGAGCAGCGTCGGCGCCTGAAGCGCGGCGTAGTGGCCGCCGTCGGGGAACTCCGACCAGCGCACCACGTTGTGCGCGACCTCGGCGTAGCGCCGCACCGAACTGTCGCCGGGGAAGACCGCCACGGCGGTCGGCGTCCTGCCCGGCTCGGCGGGCGGCTCCCAGGCTGAGGCGCCCTCGCGGTAGAGACGCGCGGAGGAGCCCGCCGTGTCCGTGAGCCAGTAGATCGTCACATTGGTCAGGATGTCGTCGCGCGACAAGCCGCCGATGTCCTGACCCCAGGAGGCGTACGCGTCGAGGTTCCAGGCGAGCTGCCCGGTCGGCGAGTCGGCCAGGCCGTAGGCCAGGGTCTGCGGCCTGGTCCCCTGGATCATGGCGTACCCGGAGTAGTGGCGGTGCCAGCGCTCCACCCCCTTGGCCCGCTCCACCTCGGCCGCGCTCAGTCCCGCCTGGTCGTCGTTGACGAGCGTCGTGAGCGCGTTCAGATGCACCCCGACGACGCGGTCCGGGTCGAGCCTGGCCACCTCCGGGGAGATCAGCGAGCCGAAATCGCCGCCCTGGGTGCCGTACCGCGGATAACCGAGCCTGCTCATCAGCTCCGCCCAGGCGGCGGCGACGCGCCGCACGCCCCAGCCGGTCTCCGCCGTCGGTCCCGAGAAGGCGAAGCCGGGGATCGACGGGATGACCAGGTGGAAGTCGCGGTTGAGAGGTTCGGCGACACGCGCAAAGTCGGCGAACGTGCTGGGCCACCCGTGCGTCAGCAGCAGCGGCAGCGCGTCCTCGCGGGGGGAGCGCAGGTGCGCGAAGTGCACGCGCTGGCCGTCGATCACGGTCGTGTACTGCGGAAGGGCGTTCAGCCTGGCCTCGTGTGCACGCCAGGAATAGCCGTCGAGCCAGTATTCGGCCAGCTCGCGTACCGCTGGAAGCGGTACGCCGTAGGACCAGCCGACGCCCTCCAGCGCGTCGGGCCAGCGCGTACGGCGCAGCCGCTCCGCCAGATCGGACAACGCGGCCTGCGGGATATCGATCATGAATTTCTCCATGTCGCCAAAGCTAGGCGGCATTGCGGCCAGGATCAGGACACAATTGCCCTTGTGTTGGAGACCTCCGCCAGGCTGCTCCGCCTGCTGTCCCTGCTGCAGGCGCGGCGCGACTGGCCCAGCGCCGACCTGGCCGAACGGCTCGGCGTCGCGGTCAGGACCGTGCGCCGTGACGTCGAGCGGCTGCGCGGTCTCGGCTATCCGGTCCACTCCACGCCGGGTGTCTCCGGCGGTTACCGGCTGGGCGCGGGCGCCGAGTTGCCGCCGCTACTGCTGGACGACGATGAGGCCGTGGCGGTCGCCGTCGGCCTGCGCACGGCCGCGGGCGGCACGGTGACGGGCATCGAGGAGACCTCCCTGCGCGCCCTGGCCAAGCTGGAGCAAGTACTGCCCGCCCGGCTGCGGCACCGGGTCAACGCGCTGCAGACCCACACCGTGCCGATCACCACCGGCGGTCCGACGGTCGCCGCCGAGGTGCTGACCGCCGTGGCCGCCGCCTGCCGCGACCACGAGCAGCTCCGCTTCGACTACACCGGCCGCGACGGCGTCACCACCGAGCGCAAGGCCGAGCCGCTCACCCTGGTCAACTGGTCGCGCCGCTGGTACCTGGTCGGCTGGGACGTCGACCGGCGGGACTGGCGCACCTACCGCGCCGACCGCCTGCGCCCGCGCACGCCGAACGGTCCCCGCTTCACACCGCGCGAGCCGCCAGGCGGCGACGTCGCGGCCTGGGTCGAGCGCCGGATGGGTCACGACATGTGGCCGATCCAGGCCCGCGTCCTGCTGCACGCCCCTGCCGATCAGGTCGCGGGCCGTACGGCGGGCGTCGTCGAGCCGGTCGGCGAGGACACCTGCGTGCTGACATTGCGCGGTGACGACCTGCATCTGATCGCCGTGGTCGTGGCCTTCCTCGACCTCGACTTCGAGGTACTGGAGCCGGTCGAGCTCAAGGAACGGCTGCGCGGGCTCGGGCGGCGACTCACCACCCTCTAGAATCTCATTCTGTGACGTCAGCGTTCTTCACGCGTAAGACGGGCGAGTTCGTGCCCGCTCCGCACGCCCGCAGCCCTTGGTCGCCCGACATGCTCCACGGCCGCCTGCTCGGGGGCCTGGCCGCCATGGCCGTCGAGCAGGAGTACGGTGAGGCGGACCTGCGGTTCGCCCGGCTCACCGTCGATCTGTTCCGCAACAGCCCGATGCTCCCGGTCACCGTCGAGACCGAGCTGGTCAGGGACGGGCGCCGGATCCGGGTGGCCGACGTGACGATCCGTACCGACCAGGGCGTGATCGGCCGGGCCAGCGCCGTGCTTCTCAGGCAGAGCGAGCAGCCGGACGGCGAGCGGAACGACACGCCCGCCTGGGACGAGCCGCCGCCCGCCGGACCGCCTGTGACGGGCGGGGAGTGGGAGCCGCCGTTCGACCTGTGGCGGCTGACCGACTGGAGCGAGCCGGGCCCCAACCGGGTCTGGCTGCGCGAGACCCATCCGCTCGTGGACGACGAGCCGGTCACGCCGTTCACCAGGGTGGCGCTCGCGGCCGACTTCGCCAGCCCGCTCAGCACCGGCGGCACCGGCGGCGTGCACTTCATCAACGCCGACTACACGATCACGCTCGGCCGGGTCCCCGAGGGGGAACTGGTCGGCGTGGAGGCGACCGGGCACCTCAGCGACGGCGGCGTCGCCACAGGGCAGTGCACCCTGCACGACGCCGCCGGGCCGATCGGCTTCTGCCTCGTGACCGCCGTGGCCAACCCGATCCCCTTGCGGACCCGCTGAAGAACAGGACGAAGCAGCTCGAAACGGGCCCGCTTTAGAACGCGGCCGCTGAAGACTACGCGGGGCGCTCGGTGCGGTCGCCGGACCAGTCGGTGTGGTAGGCGCCCTCACGGTCCACCCGAAGATAGGTGTGCGCGCCGAAGAAGTCGCGCAGCCCCTGGATCAGCGCGGCGGGCAGCCGCTCACGGCGCAGCCCGTCGTAGTAGGCCAGCGCCGAGGAGAAGCCCGGCGTCGGCACGCCGATCTGCACCGCCGTGGTCACCACCCGGCGCCAGGACTCCTGCGCCAGGTTCAGTGCCGCCGCGAACGTCGGGTCGGCCAGCAGCGTCGGCAGCGCCCGGTCGGTGTCGTAGGCGGCGCGGATCCGGTCGAGGAAACGGGCCCTGATGATGCAGCCGCCCCGCCAGATCGTGGCCATGGCGCCCAGGTCCAGGTCCCAGCCGTACTCCTTGGAGGCGGCGGCCATCTGGTCGAAGCCCTGCGCGTAGGCGACGATCTTGGAGGCGTACAGGGCCTGCCGTACGTCCTCGATCAGCTCCCGCCCGCCGACGCCCGACAGCTTCGGCCCCTCCAGGGACGCGGCGGCGGCGCGCTGCTCCGGGTGACCCGACAGCGCGCGGGCGAACACCGCCTCGGCGATGCCCGTCACCGGTACGCCCAAATCGAGCGCGCCCTGCACGGTCCAGCGGCCGGTGCCCTTCTGCTCGGCCTGGTCCACCACGACGTCCACGAACGGCTTGCCCGTGGCCGCGTCGACCTGGTCGAGCACCTCGGCGGTGATCTCGATCAGGTAGGACTCCAGCTCGCCCTGGTTCCACTCGCGGAAGACCTCGGCGAGCTCCGCCGGGGTGGCGCCGAGAGCCTGACGCAGCAGGTCGTAGGACTCGGCGATGAGCTGCATGTCGGAGTATTCGATGCCGTTGTGCACCATCTTGACGAAGTGCCCGGCACCGTCGGGGCCCACGTGCACCGCGCACGGGACGCCGTCGACCTTGGCCGAGATGTCCTGCAGGATCGGGCCGAGCGCCTCCCACGACTCCTTGGAGCCGCCGGGCATGATGCTCGGGCCGTTGAGCGCGCCCTCCTCGCCGCCGGAGATGCCGGTGCCGACGAAGTGGATCCCCTTGTCGCGCAGGGCCGCCTCGCGCCGCCGGGTGTCGGCGAAGTGCGCGTTGCCGCCGTCGACGATCATGTCGCCCGGCTCCATCAGCTCGGCGAGCTGGTCGATCACCGCGTCGGTGCCCGGACCCGCCTTCACCATGATGATCGCCCGGCGCGGCCGCTTGAGCGAGGCCACGAAGGCGGCCAGCTCCTCCGACGGTACGAACGTGCCCTCGCCGCCGAACTCCTTGACCAGCTGCTGCGTCCGGCTGGGCGTGCGGTTGTGCACGGCCACCGCGTAGCCGTGCCTGGCGAGGTTGCGCGCCAGGTTCCTGCCCATGACCGCCAGGCCGGTGACCCCGATATCTGCCAAGTCCATATCAAGCTCCTCTGTGGGGGATACGCATGATCCAGCGGTAGAGGTTCGGCTGGATATTCCAATATTTCAGTCGCTTTGGCGTACGCCCAGCTCGTCGAGCCGATGCAGCATGTCAGCCGGATCGGAGTACACGCGGAAAGCACCCGCGCGCTCCAGTTCGTCCCTGCCGTATCCGCCGGACAGCACCCCGATCCCGAGCGCCCCCGCCCGGCGGGCGGCGAGCAGGTCCCAGACACTGTCTCCTACCACCATCGCATGCCGCACATCCACCTCCAGCAGCGCCGCACCCGCAAGGAACAGGTCGGGGTCCGGCTTGGCCCTGCGCACCATGTCGCGGGTCACCATCGGAGTGTCCTCCGGCAGGCCCAGCATGCCCAGCGCCAGCCGGGCCGTACGCGCGTAACCGCTGGTCGCGATCGCCCACGGCACACCGCGCGAGGTCAGCTCGCTCAGCAACTCGGCGGCGCCCGGCAGCGGGCGGACGGAGTCGATCTGCTCGGTGTAGGCGTCACCGTGGATCGTCTGCAACTCGTCGATCTGCTCCGCCGACAGTTTCAGCCCCGTCTCCCGCAGCAGCGCGCTCACGAACAGCCCGCCGCTCATCCCGATGCGGCGATGGATGCGCCACACCGACAGGTCGATGCCCAGCCCGGACAGTGCCTGGCGCCAGGCGATGACATGCTGGTAGACGCTGTCGATCAAGGTGCCGTCGAGGTCGAAGAGGAACGCCGGTGTGGGTGCGTGCGGGAACTCCGTCATGGCTCCATGACACCACGGCCGCCATGAACGCCCTCATCGCGGTGCGGCTGCCCGCCGCCCAGGCGGTCATGCCAGAGTGAGGGGCATGACGGAATATCGGGTACTCGGACATACCGGTCTCAAGGTCAGCCCTCTTTGCCTCGGCGCGATGATGTTCGGCGGGTTCGGTGAGGAGTCGGCCGAGAAGTCGGCCGACATCATCGACCGCGCCCTCGACTCGGGCATCAACTTCATCGACACCGCGGACGTCTACTCGCGGGGCCAGTCGGAGGAGTTCGTCGGCAAGGCCCTGGCCAGGTCGGGCAAGCGCGACGACGTCGTCCTGGCCACCAAGTGCCACGGTGCCATGGGTGACGGCCCCAACGAGGGTGGCAACTCGAGGCGCTGGATCTTCCAGGCCGTCGAGAACAGCCTGCGCCGCCTCGGCACCGACTGGATCGACCTCTACCAGATCCACCGCCCCGACCCCGCCACCGACATAGACGAGACGCTCGGCGCCCTCACCGACCTCGTCCGGCAGGGCAAGGTCCGCTACATCGGCAGCTCCACCTTCCCCGCGCACCAGGTGGTCGAGGCCCAGTGGGCGGCCGAGCGGCGCGGGCTCGAACGCTTCGTCTGCGAGCAGCCCCCGTACTCCCTGCTCGCCCGCGGCATCGAGGCCGACGTGCTGCCCACCGTCCAGAAGTACGGCATGGGCGCCATCGTCTGGAGCCCGCTGGCGGGCGGCTGGCTGAGCGGCCGCTACCGCAAGAACCAGGAACTGCCGGAGAGCCGCCGCGCGAGCCGGCTGCCGCACCGCTACGACATGAAGCTGGAGGTCAACCAGCGCAAGCTCGACGCCGTCGAACAGCTCGCCGTCCTGGCCGAGGAGGCCGGGCACACGCTGATCGAGCTGTCCCTGGCGTTCACGATCAGGCACCCGGCGGTCACCTCGGCCATCATCGGGCCACGCACGATGGAACATCTGGAGGGCCAGCTCAGCGCCCCCGAGGTACGGCTCAGCGACGACGTACTGGACAGGATCGACGCCATCGTGGCGCCGGGCGTCACCATCAACCCGGGCGACGAGGGCTGGCAGCCCCCGCAGCTGTCCGACGCGAAACTCCGCCGGCGCCCCTGACCGTCACCGGGCGAGTGCCGCCAGCTCGCGGCACTCCTCCAGGGAGTGCTGGGACAGCTCCTCGCGTACGGACGGCACACACACCGCCGCCATGGACAGGCTCGTCACCCCCAATCCCACCAGCACCGGGGCGAGCCGGGGATCGCCGGCGGCCTCCCCGCAGACGCCGACCGGCTTGCCGGCGGCGCGGCCGGCGTCCGCGCAGGCGGCGATGAGCTTCAGGAGCGCGGGCTGCCACGGGTCCAGGAGGTCGGCCAGGCCGGGGTGCTGACGGTCGGCCGCGAAGGTGTACTGGCTGAGGTCGTTGGTGCCGATGCTGAGGAAGTCCACCTCCGCCAGCAGGCGGTCGGCCAGCAGGGCGGCGGCCGGCACCTCGACCATCGCGCCGACCCGGGTGAGCCCCCGGGCGCGGGCGCGGCGGGCGAAGCCGGCCGCCTCCGCCGGGGTGGTGACCATCGGGGCCATCACCCAGGCGTCGGCGCCCGTCGCGCGGGCCGCCTCCGCTATCGCGTCGAGCTGCGTGTCCAGTACGGCCGGGAGCACCCGATCCACCCGCAGGCCGCGGATGCCGAGCGCCGGGTTCGGCTCCGGCGGCAGGCCGAGGAACGGCAGCGGCTTGTCCGTGCCCGCGTCGAGCGTGCGCACCACGACCGTCCCGGCCCGCGCGAACACCTCGGCGTAGGCGGCCACCTGCTCCTCGAACGACGGCTCCTGCTTGCGGTCCAGGAACAGGAACTCGGTCCTGAACAGCCCGACCCCCTCCGCGCCCGGCCGGAGGTCGGCGGCCGAGCCGATGTTGAGCAGCAGCTTGACCGGGTGGCCGTCGGCCGTCCTGCCGGGGCCGCTGCTGTTCGCCAGGCGCGCGCGTTCCTCCCGGTCGCTCCTGCGGAGCTCCGCCACGGCCTCGTCCGTCAGGCCGACGCCGACCTGACCGGTCTTGCCGTCGACCGAGATGACCGTGCCGTCGGCCAGGTCGGTGATGCCCGCGCAGGCGACCACGGCGGGCAGGCCGCGGCCGCGCGCCAGGATCGCGGTGTGGCTGGTCGGGCCGCCCTTCTCGGTGACCAGCGCCACCACGTCCGTGCCCAGGCCCGCCGTGTCGGCGGGGGAGAGGTCCTCGGCCACCAGGATGTACGGGTGGCCGGGGGCGGGGATGCCGGGCATCGGCAGGCCCAGGCAGGCGGCGACGGCGCGGTGCTTGAGGTCGTCCAGGTCGGCGGCCCGCTCGGCGAGGTAGCCGCCCAGGGCGGCCAGGGTCTCGCGGTGGTGGGTGAAGGCGGCGTCCAGGGCGTGGGGCGCGTCCAGGCCGTCGCGGACGGCGGCCTCGGCGTCTTCGCGCAGCATCGGGTCGTCGGCGATCATGGCGAGGGCGTCGAGGATCTCCGCCGCGTCACCGCCACCCGCGAGGGCGCCGCGTTGCCGCAGGTCGGCGGTGACTGACTCCAGGGCCTTCACTACTGCGGCGGACTCTGCGGCAGGGTCGGCGACCTGTCGGGGGCTGGGAAGTACGGGCGGCGGCGCCATGCGTATCACCGGCCCCGCGGCCCGCCCCTGACTGACCCCCAGCCCTGCCAACTCCGTATCCGGCGGGACCTCGGCCGGTCGGCCGGGGTCAGCCATCGAGGGCCCCTTCCGCGTCCAGATCCTGGGCGAGCAGCGCCACCAGCGCGTCCAGCGCGGCGTCCGCGCCCGGCGCGTCCGACTCCAGCGTCACCTCGGTGCCCTGGGTGGCGCCGAGCGACAGCACGCCGAGCATGCTGTTCGCGGGCACCGACTTCTCGCCCACCCGGATCCGCACCGGAACCCCCAGCCGCACCGCCTCCTGGACGAACAGCTTCGCGGGCCGCGCGTGCAGGCCGCTCGCCGATGCCACCGTCACCGTACGTTGTGCCATCACAACCCCCCTCAGGGCTCGATCGTGACCTTGATGGCCGCGCCCCGGCTGACGAGGTCGATCCCGTCGAGCACCTGGGACAGCGGCAGCCGGTGGGTGATCAGGTCCGCCACCGGCACCAGACCTTCGGCGATCAGCCCGAGGGCCTCGGCGTTGTGCGCCGGGCTGGAGCCGTTCGCGCCGACGATGGTCAGCTCGCGGTAGTGCACCAGGTTGGAGTCCAGGGCGATGATCGGGGCGTCCTTGGGCAGGCCGCCGAAGAAGCTGATCCTGGCCTGCCTGGCCGCCATGCGCAGCGCCTGCTCCTGGGCCGCGCCGGAGGCCGCCGCCGTGATCACCACGTCGGCGCCGCGGCCACCGGTCAGCTTGAGCACCTGGTCCACCGCGTCGGTGTCGACGACCGCGTCGGGGCGTACCAGCTCGGCCGCCATCGCCAGCCGGTCGGCGTTCACGTCGACCAGGAACACCCGCGCGGCGCCACGCGCGCGGGCCAGCCGCACGTGCAGGCAGCCGATCGGGCCCGCGCCCATGACGACCACGTCGTCGCCCGGTCCGACCCGCGCCAGCGACTGGCCGTTCAGCACGCAGGCGAGCGGCTCGGCCACCGACGCCTCGGCGAACCCGACACCGGACGGGATGACGTTGACGCCGTTCACGGCCCGCACCTTCGCCGGGATCACCATGTACTCGGCGAAACCGCCGTCGTAGTGGTACCCCATCGACTCCTGGTTCGGGCAGACGGTGAGGCGGCCGCGCCGGCACTCCTCGCAGGTGCCGCACGGGATGGCCGCGATCACCTGCACGCGTTCGCCCGTGCCGACCACCTCACCGGCGATCTCGTGGCCCATCACCCGGGGCGGGCGGATGTGGTGGTGGCCGTGCTTGAAGATCTTGGCGTCGGTGCCGCAGGTCGAGCAGTTGCGTACCCGGATCTTCAGCTCGCCGGGACCGGCGACCGGCTCCGGTGCGTCCTCCACGCGGATGTCCCCTGGGGCGTGGAAACGGGCGACCTTCACGATCTGAGCTCCTTCATGACTTGGCCGACCTCCGTCGCCTCACGGAGTGCTCTGGCGCGTTCGGGGTCGAGCAGGATGTCGGCGAGCGCCGCCAGCAGCTGTACGTGCCCGTCGTTCTTCGCGGCGATGCCGACGCAGAGGGTGACGGGCTCGCCGCCCCAGTCGACGCCTTCCGGGAAGCGTACGACGCAGATCGCGTCGTGCCGGACGACCTCCTTGGCGGCCGCGGTGCCGTGCGGGATGGCCACGCCCTCGCCGACGTAGGTGGAGATCGTCTGTTCGCGTTCGAGCATGGCGTCGATGTACGGCTCGGCGACCGCGCCCACGTCTACCAGGGCGCGCCCGCACCGCCTGATCGCCTCGTCCCGGTCGGCCGCGCTCTCGTGCAGGAGTACGGCGCGCGGATCGAGCAGGTCGTCACGCATCGACCGTGCCACCGTTCTTGATGGTGGCGACCAGCTTGGTCACGGCCGGGTCGCCGAGGAAGATCTGGAAGGACACCAGCACCTTGCCCGGCGCCGAGACCCTGGCCCGGGCGGCGAGCCCGGAGTGACAGACCACCACGTCGGCGTCGGCCGGGATCTCGTTGACCGGCGTGTGCTCCACGGTGACGCCGGTGTCCTTGAGCTGCTTGCGCAGCTGGCTGGCGAGCATGACGCTGCTGCCCATGCCCGCGTCGCAGGCCACGATGATCTTGTGAATGTCCTTGCTGTCGATGCTGGCCATGGTTCACGCCTCCTTGGCGACGGGCTGGGCCTGGGTGTCGCGGTCGTTCGCGCCGCTCTCCTCGACGCGGTCGGCCGTGGGTTCGGGGGCGGCGGCGGCCTCCGGGGTGTCCTCCGGCGGCTCCTCCTTCTCGCCGCGGCCGAAGCCGAGCAGGAGCGAGGAGACCGCGAACGACACGGCGGTGGCCACGAGGATGCCGGCGATCACGCCCAGCCAGCCGCCCTTCGGCGTCACCGCCAGGTAGGCGAAGATGCTGCCCGGCGAAGGAGTCGCCACCAGCCCTGCACCGGTGATCATGAAGGTGAACACGCCGGCCGCGCCGCCCGCGATGACCCCGAGGATGAGGCGGGGCTTCATCAGGACGTACGGGAAGTAGATCTCGTGGATCCCGCCGAAGAAGTGGATGATCATCGCGGCGGGCGTGCTCGGGCGCAGCGGGCGCGGGCCGAACAGCAGGAACGCGATGAGCAGGCCGAGCCCGGGGCCCGGGTTCGACTCCAGCATGAACAGGATCGACTTGCCGTGCTTGACGGACTCGGCGACGCCGAGCGGCCCGAGGACGCCGTGGTTGACGGCGTTGTTGAGGAACAGCACCTTGGCGGGCTCGATGAGGACCGAGGCGAGGGGCAGCAGGTTGTTGACGATGAGCCACTCGACCGCGTTGCCCGCGGCCGTGGTCACCACGCGGACGACCGGCCCGATGGCCAACATCCCCACGATGGCCATGGCGGCGCCGACGATGCCCGCGGTGAAGTTGTCGACGAGCATCTCGAAGCCGGACTTGGTCCGGTCCTCCGTGAACTTGTCCACATATTTCAGGATCAGGGCGGTGAGTGGGCCGATGATCATGGCGCCCAGGAACATCGGGATGTCCGACCCCACGATGACGCCCATCACCGCGACCGCGCCCACCACCGCGCCGCGTTGCCCGTGGACCATCCGGCCGCCGGTGTAGGCGATGAGGATGGGCAGCAGCGTCTTGATGATCGGGTCGACCATCGCGCCCAGCGCCGCGTTCGGCAGCCAGCCGGTGGGGATGAACAGCGCGGTGATCAGCCCCCAGGCGATGAACGCGCCGATGTTCGGCATGATCATGCCGGCCAGGTGGCCGCCGATGCGCTGGATGGTGGCCTTGGCCCCGGTCCCATAGACCGGGGGTGTGTAGGTTTCGGCCATTGGACGTGCTCCTTCGGGGGGATGAGCAGGTTCCTGGTATGTCGAAGTCGGGTCGGCGAGGGCTTCCAGGAGGCGGGTCAGGTGGGGTCGGCGAGGGCTTCCAGGAGGGGGTCAGGTGGGGTCGGCGGGGGATTCCAGCGGGCGGGTCAGGACGGGCGGGCCGGTGCGGACGCCGTCGGGGCGGATGTCGGCCGGTCCGGGCATCCGGCTGCCCGGCAGGCACACCGCCGCCGCGCCCCAGGCCAGCGCCTCGACCAGCGCCCGCTCGCCGTGCCCGCCGCCGGCGAGGAAGCCCGCCAGCATGGCGTCCCCGGCCCCGACCGAGCTGCGCGGCTCGGTCACCGTGGCGTGGCCGTACCAGATGCCGCTGTCCTCGACGAGAACCGCGCCGTCGGCGCCGAGGCTGGCCAGGACCGTACGCGCGCCCGCCGCCCGGAGTTTGCCCGCGGCCTCCACCACGTCGCCGAGACAGCGGATCGGCATGCCGGTGGCGGCGGCCAGCTCCTCCAGGTTCGGCTTGACCAGGGCGGGCCCGGCGGCCAGCGCGTTGGCCAGCGCCGGGCCGCTGGTGTCGACGGCGACGTGGATGCCCGCGCCGGCGAAGCGGCGGCAGAGCCTGGCGTAGACGTCGGCGGGCACCTCCGGTGGCAGGCTGCCCGAGGCCACCACCCAGTCGGCCTCGTGCGCGGCGGCCAGTACGGTGTCGGCGATCGTGTCCAGCTCGCCGGGGGACAGGGCGGTGCCGGGTTCGTTGATCTTGGTGATGGTGCCGTCGGGCTCGGCCAGGGTGACGTTCGACCGGGTCGTGCCGGTCACCGGGACCGTCACCATGTCGAGCCCTTCGAGGGTGAGCAGGCGGACGAGCTGCCTGCCCTCGTCGCCGCCGAACGGGACCACCGCGCGCGAGGCGACCGCGTTGGCGAGCAGCGCGCGCGAGACGTTCACGCCCTTGCCGCCGGGGTCCAGGCGGGCGGCGGCGGCCCGGATGACGGCTCCCCGGTCGAGCGAGCCGATCTCGATCGTGCGGTCCAGGCTGGGGTTGAGCGTCAGCGTGAGGATCATGGCCGCCACCCTCCGCCGAGGTCTCTGTAAGGGGTCATGCGCGGACCACCTCCGGGCCGGCGGCGGACAGGTCGGCGGCCAGGGCGAGGTCGAGCCCCGCGTCGGTGATCACCACGTCGATCTCGCTCAGCTCGGCGAAGCTCGCGAGGTAGGTGTTGGTGAACTTGGTGTGATCGGCCAGCAGCACGCTGCGCTCCGCGGCCGACACCATCGCCCGCTTGATCGCCGCCTCCGCCGGATCGGGCGTGGTCAGGCCCTTGGCGACCGAGCAGCCGTTCGTCGCCATGAACGCCACGTCCACGTGCAATTGGGACAGCGGCCGCAACGCCCAGTCGTCCACGGTGGCCAGCGTCCGGCCGCGCAGCCGGCCGCCGAGCATGATGACGCTGATGTTGGCGCGGGCGGCCAGCGCGGTGGCCAGCGGCGGTGAGTTGACCACGACCGTGAGCTCCCGGTCGGCGGGCAGGATCTGCACCAGGCGGCCGGTGGTGCTGCCGGCGTCGATGATGACCGAGCCGTCCTCCGGCAGCTCGGCCAGGGCGGCCTTGGCGATGCGTTCCTTCTCCGCGGTCATCACCTCGTCGCGGGTGGCGAGCGCGGGCTCGAACCCCATCCGCTCCACGGGAATCGCGCCGCCGTGCACCCTGCGCAGCACGCCCGCCCGCTCCAGCGCGGTCAGGTCGCGGCGGATCGTCTCGGTGGTCACGTCGAGCTCGCCGGCCAGCGACACCACGTCGACACGGCCCGCGGCGCGGGCCCTGCGAAGGATCTCCTGCTGCCGCTCCTCGGCGTACATGATGTTGATTCACCGCCGTTTCAATGTGGTTTCATCTGTGTTTATACCCGACTCTGTTGGAAGGTCAAGACTCTGGTAGGTATGTCGGATGCGAACCAAGCCTTGGGCCGCCGTCGCGGCAGCCTTACCTCTCGCCGTGGCATGCGTCGCCGGGCCACCGGCGGCCGCGTCCACCGATGGCGTCAAGCCTCCGACGGTGCCGGCCGGTACGACGGCGTCGTGGCTGGTGTTCGACAGGAAGGCGGGCAAGTTCGTCGCCACCCGCAACGCGCACCGCAAGTTCCGCTCGGCCTCGGTCGTCAAGATCCTGATCGCGATCGACTACCTGGAGAAGCGCAAGAGCGTCCCCGCGGCCGACGCCCGGCTGCTCAAGGTCATGCTGCGCTCCAGCGACGACGGCGCGGCCACCACGTTCTGGAACCGCGGCGGCAAGGGCGCGATCGTCCAGCGGATGGCGCGCAAGCTCGGCCTGTCCGACACCGCACCGCCGCCCGCGTCCAAGCCGGGATTCTGGGGTTACACGTCGCTGAGCGCGTACGACATCGTGCGGACGTACCGCTACCTGCTCGACACGGCGGCGCCCGGGGTGCGGGAGACGATCCTGGGGCACCTGCGCAACTCCACGCCGTGCGGCACCGACGGCTTCGACCAGTACTTCGGCATCCCGCGCGCGGTGCCCAAGCCGTGGGCGGTCAAGCAGGGCTGGTCGGGGTTCGGCGAGGTCGCGCCCACCAAGTGCGGCACCGGCGCCTCGGTGAACCCGGTCCCGCTGCGGGCGCCGGGGGCCGACCTGTCGATCAGCGGGGTCGCGTCACGGGCCACCGGGTCCGGCGTGCCCGACTACGGCCGTCCGGTGCTGCACACCACCGGCCTGCTGGGCAAGGACGACCGGTTCATCATGGCACTGCTCACGGCGCACCCCGTGGGCGGCACCTGGAGCTCCTCGGTCAAGCGCATCACCGGGCTGACCCAGAGCCTGTACCGGAGCGTGTCCTAAAGACCGGAGTGCGTCCTAAAGAAAGGTGAACATCCGGACGCCCGGCTCCAGCGGCCTGGGCGGGCCGGTGTAGCGGTGCACGCCGACGCCGTAGTGGCCGTCGCTGTCCAGGTGGATCCGCTCGAACTCGTCCTGCTCGAACCAGTCGCAGATCGTCGTCAGCAGGTCGGGTTCGTGGCGGCCCCTGGTCCAGATCACGGTCGCGCCGGGCGCGCAGAGGCGGGGGAGCGTGGCGACCGTACGCCGGATGTCGGCGTCACTGATGTTGCCGAAGATCCCGCAGGCGAGAACCAGGTCGGCGGGCACGGCGCCCGCGTAGGCGTCGGTCAGCGCGGCGTCGCCGCACACCACCTCGACGCCGTCCGGCGCGTCACGCTCGGCGATCCGGGCGTTGTGCTCGTCGAGCTCCACCAGTCGGGCGCGTACGCGGTCCCGGCGGGGGTGGCCGGCGAGCACGGGCAGCAGGTCGCGGCCCTGTCCGGCGCACAGGCTCACCACCCGTTCGGCGCCGGCGTCAAGGGCGAGCCGGACGCGTTCTCGTACCACGGCCAGCCGCCGGCTCAGGGAGGAGCCGGGCGTGTCGTAGTGGTCGTGCCAGGTAATCCAGTCGCGCTCACTCATGATCACGATCATGCTTGGGTGATGGGTGATGAATCAACGGCTTTGCGGCGGGTGCTCAGGAAAGCGGGCGGCCCCGAGATCCTCGACGTGCTGGCCGAGCGGCTGTCCGGCGCCGACCTCACCACACTGCTGCTCGAAGTCATGCGGGTGCGGGCGAAAGGCCTGACCCCGGCCGATGTGCTGCGCCGCTACACGACCGACCGGTTCGTGGGGCCGGCCACGGTGCCGTTCGAGCGCGTCCGCCGGGCTGAGGACGCGGTGCTGTCGGTCGTACCGGACGCTTTCGAGGTGCTCACGCTGGCGCCGGTCGCGCCGCTCGGGGCGCACTCGGCGCCGGCCACCGTGGACCAGAACAAGGTGATCACCACGATCAGGAACACCGAGGTCGCGGCCGACCCGACCAACGCCCTCGCGCTGGAGGCGGCCGTCCGGCGGCGCCGCTCCACCGGTCCGGTGCGGCTGGCCGCGTTCCAGCGCGTGGTGCGGGCGCAGCACTTCGCGGGCGCGGGGATGTCCGCGCACTTCGGCCTGTTCGCGCTGGTGTCGGGCGACCGGGACAAGGGGAACCTGGCCTTCGAACGCCGTCACCTGGCCGAGCACCTGGGCGTGCTGACGGACGCCGTCCGGGCGTGCGGCATCCCCGAGCCGGAGGTCCGCCTCACCGTCCTCGATCCTCGCTTTGAGCGGGTGGCGGACGGAATCGGCGCGACGGACGACCTGGACCGGCAGTCCGGGCGGGGCTACTACACAGGGCTGTGCTTCAAGATCTACGCGGACGGCGTGGAGCTGGGTGACGGGGGCTTCGTCGACTGGACGGCCCGCCTGCTCGGCAACCGCAAGGAGCGCCTGCTGATCAGCGCGTTGGGTGTTGACCGGCTGAGCTGATGTAGGCGGCGTAGACCTTCTTCGGGACCGCCAGCCGCCACGCCTCGACGACCAGCTCCCGCATCTCGTCGGCGTCGATGGCGGCCAGTCGCGCGACGACCCAGTTGAACCGCATGTCGGACTCGCCGGGCAGCAGGAACTTGTCCGGCTCGGCCGCCACCAGGGCGGCCCGCTCCTCCTTGGGGAAGCCGAAGCCCATGAGGGTCTCGTCGCGGGAGAAGGCGACGTAGACGATCGAGCCGACGCGGAACTTGATCCGGTCTCTGATGAGATGCTCCGACGAGCGCGGGAGCGTGATCGCCAGCCGCCGCACGTCCTCCACCGTGATCACATCGCCACCGTAGTCCATTTCCGCTTTAGTCCACTTTTCGCGGGCAGCCCACTTTCCGCGGGCAGTCCCCTTTCCGTGGTTACCTCACGGCGCGGGACTCCTCGTACGCCGCCAGCACCTGCTTGCGGCGCTTGGCCGGGAGGCGGTCGATGTAGAGATAGCCGTCGAGGTGGTCCGTCTCGTGTTGCAGGCAGCGCGACAGCATGCCGGTGCCCTCGACCGTGACCGGCGCGCCCTCGGCGTCGAAGCCGTGCACGGTGGCGTGGTCGGGGCGGGGGAGCGGGGCGTACTGGCCCAGGACCGACAGGCAGCCCTCCTCGCCCGCGTCGAGGTGCCGCTCGCCGAGTCCGGGCAGTTCGAGCGATGGGTTGACCACGACGCCCTTGTGCCGGTCGCCGTTCTCGTCGGGGCAGTCGTAGACGAACACCCGCAACGCCACGCCGATCTGGTTGGCGGCCAGGCCCACGCCCTCCGCCGCGTACATGCTCGCGAACATGTCCTCCACCAGCGCCGCCAGCGCTCCGTCGAACCGGGTGACCGGCTCGCAGGGCGTATGCAGCACCGGGTCTCCCACCTGAACGATCGGCCGGACCTCTCCCACGACCAGTGCCCTTTCCACATGCGGATGTGTCGCCACAAAGTGTACGAGCGACCAGGAGATGATCAGCACTCAATGTTGCTCATATAATGAGACATATATTCTTGAATTGTGAGATAGAGGCTATGGTCGTCCTATCGAGGCGAGACGAAGGAGTTTCGATGGACGCCGTCTACACCCATGGCCACCACGAGTCCGTGCTGCGCTCCCACCGCTGGCGCACCGCCGAGAACTCGGCCGCGTACCTGCTGCCCCACCTCAAGCCCCAGATGAAGCTGCTGGACGTGGGCGCCGGGCCCGGCACCATCACGGCCGACCTGGCCGGCCGGGTGGCGCACGTGACGGCGTCCGAGGTGAGCGCGGAGACGCTGGAGCTGACCAGGGCCGGAGTGGGAGCCGTGGGCAACGTCGAGTTCGCCGTCGCCGACGTGCACGCGCTCGACTATCCCGACGCCACGTTCTGCGTCGTCCACGCCCACCAGGTGCTGCAGCACGTCGGCGACCCCGTACGGGCGCTGCGGGAGATGCGGCGGGTGACGAAGCCGGGCGGCCTGGTGGCGGCGCGTGACAGCGACTATGCCGCGTTCGCCTGGTACCCGCTGCTGCCGGAGCTCGACGAGTGGCTGGCGCTCTATCAGCGCATCGCGCGGAGCAACGGCGGCGAGCCGGACGCCGGGCGACGCCTGCTGTCGTGGGCCAGGTCCGCGGGCTTCGACGACGTCACCGCCACCTCGTCCACCTGGTGCTTCGCCACGCCGGAGGACCGAGCCTGGTGGGGCGGGATGTGGGCCGACCGGATCAAGCAGTCCGCGATGGCCGAACAGGCGCTCGCCACGGGCGCCGCCACGGAGGAGGACCTACGGCGCATCTCCGAGGGCTGGCTGAAGTGGGCCGCGGCCGACGACGGCTGGATCTCGATCACCCACGGCGAAATCCTCTGCCGCATCGCACGCTAGCCCGTTCTCTCCCGACGGGCCGCGTGCCTCTTCCCTCCCGAAGGGGGTGTCCGTCCTTAGGGACGTCAGCCACGACGGACCCGTCACAGGGAGCGGACCGAACCCGAGGGGGACCTCGGTGGCCACGGCGCTAAAGGCTGGAGGTGCGGGCCCACTGCGGGTCGCGGTAGAGGACCACGTCGGCGCCGTCCAGCAGCTCGTCAGGAGCCGACAGCATGGTGATCTCGCCCGCCGCCTGCAGCCGTAGCAGCAGGTCGCGGACCCGTGGCCCCACCGGCAGGCGGCCGGGCGGGAGTCCGAGGCCCGATCGGACCGCGTCCGCGACCTCCGACAGGTGGAACGGCCCGCCGAACTCCGCCACCACACCCCGCACCAGGCTCATGGTGATCATCTGTTCGGCCTCGGCGTGGGCCAGCTCCCAGACGATCTGCTCCCTGCGGCGGCCCGTGGCCGCGCAGGCCGTGCAGGGGCGCATCAGGCCACGCGAGAGGCCGGGCAGGATGGCGGGCACCAGGCCGGGCAGCACCGGCTGCTCCGCCGAGCCGAGGCAGACGGTGCACTGGTTGGTCTCGGAGGCGTGCAGCTCGGCGGACATGAGGTCGGGCAGGTCAGCCTCGCAACCGCAGGAGTACGCGCCGAGAACGCCGGTCCGCGGGCTGATCGTGTGGTTCGTCATCTCGGGAAACCCTACCCTCGGACGTCCATCAGGCCGTGCCGGCGCAGCGCCTTGCGGGCCGCCGCCACCACCCGCTCGTCCGGATGGTGGTCGATGAACACCTGCAGCACCCGTTCGGTCCAGGGATGGTCGCCGAGGGCCAGGAGGGCGATCGTGCCCGCCTGCTCGTCCTTCTCCATGCCCTGGGAGACCGACTTGATGACCTCGGCCGCCTCCCCGCCGAACTCCAGCAGCGCCGCCGCCATGTCCACGAACGCCCACGCGATCTCCTCGGGCGTCGGCGGCCGTTCCTCGCGGCCCAGCCGGGCGGCCACGACGGCGCCCAGCCTCGGCGCGCCGAGCAGCCCGTCGAGCGCCTGCGTGCCCGCGTCGCCCAGCCCCGTGGCGAGCAGTTCCACGCCGACGGCCCGGCTCAGTGGGCTGACCTCGCTGAGGGCGGCCGCGATCTCGGCCGCCGCCTCGCCCTGATCCCGGCCGGCCAGCCAGCCGGCGAGCTCCTCGTCGCGCTCCGGCTCCGGGTAGGAGCGCAGGCCGTACAGCAGCGCGCCGGCGTCCCGGCCGGCCAGCGAGCCCATGACCGGGATGTCCTGCCCGGTCGCCTCGCCGATCACCAGCCCGGCCGCCCAGATGCCGAGCGGGGTCAGGGTGCGCGGCGGCGCCTGGCGTACCAGGCCCAGGTCCGTCAGGACGGAGGGCACCTCGTCGGTCAGTGGGCCGCGGCCCAGATAGAGGCGTACCACCTCCATGAACAGCGTCTCGTCGGTGCTCAGCGTGCGGCGGCAGACGTCCGCCCACACCTGGAGCACCTTGTCGTCGGAGCCGTCACGCAGCGCCTCGGCCGCGTCCGGCGCGAACGCCGGATGAGCGGAAGCGTCGGCGTCGCCGGTCGCCAGAGGAGTCTCGCGTACGGCCGCCACCAGCTCGTCGTCGGCCGGCAGCCGGACGGGAGGCTGGAGCGGAAGCGTGTCGTCGTCGTAGGAGCCCACGTCCTTATCCTGTCGGAACTCGCCTTACATTTGCGATAAAGTCCCCGCTGACCGCGAAAAGTCCGGAAGAAGGGAGGCGTCGAGATGGTCCGTGGTATCCGGACGCTCTCCGCGTCCGCTGGTGTAACTTTCCGGAGGAATCGTGCTTTCTGCCACAACGCTTTTCCGCTCTACGGTCGAGGCTGACCTCGACCGACTGCTCGACTGCGCCGTCGATGAGCCCATCAGCTGGGCCGACCCCGACCGGCTGCTTCCCTTCCTCGAAACCGGCCATTACCGCCACGACCGCATCTGGGTCGCGGAACAGGACGGCCGCATCCTCGCCCGCGCCGTCTGGTGGGGCTTGCCCGACGATGACCGCCCGCTCGCGCTCGACTGCCTCTGGGTCCACCCGTCGGTGCCCGACCGCGTGGAACTGGCCGCCGAGCTGCTGCGACACGCCCATAAGGGGTACGGCGACGCGCCCGCCTATCACGTGTTCGTCGCGAACGGCTGGCGGGACGACCCGGAGGTCACGGCCGCCATCGACTGGCGGTGGCGGGCCGGGGCCCTGGCCGGGCTGACCGACGAGCTCGAACGGCTCAGGTACGAGTGGACGCGGGGCACGCCGGTGCCGGAGGCGTCGGACCGGCTGGTGTTCCGGGCGGAGGACGACGACGAGGTGTTCGTCGAGGCGTTCAGCCGCGTGGCCGTCGGGACGCTCGACCACCACACCCGGCAGGCCCTGGCCACTACCGACCCCGAGGCGCAGGCCCGCGAGGACGTCGAGGACTACCGGAGCATGCCGGGCGACAGGGGCTGGTGGCGCCTGGCGTACACGCCGGACGGCGACCTCGTCGGCGTGGCGCTGCCGTCGGCCAACGCGGGCGGGCCCGTGGTCGGCTACCTCGGCGTGGTGCCCGAGCACCGCGGCCACGGCTACGCCGACGACCTGCTCGGCGAGATCACCCGGCTGCACGCCGAGCGGGGCGCCGAGCGGATCGTCGCCGACACCGACGCCGTGAACGTCCCGATGGCCAGGGCCTTCGAGCGGTCCGGCTACCACAACTTCGCCGTCAGACTCATCCTGTCGGCGGGGGCCGCCTGACCACATGAACACGTGATCCGGTGGCGCCGCCGGTCCGGTGAACACGGGAGCCGGCGCCGTCTGATCACGTGAACACGTGATGGTGCGCGGGCCGTGGCGACCGGCAGAGTGGAGCCATGACGTGGAACATCGAAAAGCTCGATCTTGACACCTATCTGGCTCACGTCGGTTACGACGGCCCGCGCGACCCCACCGCCGAGACGTTACGCGCCGTCCACCGCGCGCACGTCCTGGCCATCCCGTTCGAGAACCTGGACGCGGTGCTCGGCAGGGGCATCTCCCTCGACCTCGGGAGCTTGCAGGACAAGATGGTGACGGGCGGGCGCGGCGGCTACTGCCATGAGCACAACCTGCTGTTCGCCGCCGTGCTCGAACGCCTGGGCTTCCCCCTGACCAGGCACCTGGCCAGGATCCGGCTGGGCCGCCGCCACCTGCCGCGCTCACACGCCACGCTGACCGTCGAGGCGTCGGGCACTCGCTGGCTGGCCGACGTGGGTTTCGGCGGCGACGGGCTGGTGGAGCCGCTGCCCTTCGCCGACGGCGCCACAGCCGAGGTGGGTCCGTGGCGGTGGCGTCTCGGCAGGGACGACGACTTCTGGGTGCTGCATCATGGTGACGTCGAGCTGTACGCCTTCCGTGAGGACGAGCCGCACTACCCGAGCGACTTCGAGGTGGCCAACTATTACGTCGCCACGAATCCGCACTCGCCGTTCGTCCACCATGTCCTCGCCCAGCGCACCACGGCGGACGCCCGGATCCGGGTCGAGGACCTGCCCCCCGCGAGTACGGCGCGGGAGCTGGCGGCCGCACTGCGCGACCGGCTGGGCATCGACATCGTGGAGTCGGACGCGGCGCAACTGCTGCCTCGGCTGGCGAGCCGACCCGCGGCCGATTCGTGAACGAGGGATCGTGCCCCCTTCATGCGCCGGGGTCGTGACCGTTTCCTGAGCCACAGGGTCGTGTCATGAGCCAGGGTCGTGGCCGAGGGCGGCCAGCACCTTGCGGGTGAGTTCGACGCGGCTGTTCACGCCCAGCTTGGCGAAGGCGTGCCTGAGGTGGCTGTCGACCGTGTGCGGTGACACGAACAGGGCCGTGGCCACCTCCCGGTTCGTCAGCCCCTCAGCGACCAGCCGGGCCACACGTACCTCCGACGGAGTCAGCGCGCGGCCTTGAGCGACGGGACTCCGGGATTGCGGTCGGCGAGCTCCCGCACGCGGGCCGTGACGCGCGGGATCGCCCGCAACCGCGCCGCGGCCTGCGGCTCCTGGAGAATGAGGTACGGCAGCGTCCCCGCCATCTCATCGACCCAACCGCTTCCTTGCGCCGGGCCGGTGGCCTGACGGAACAGGCCGATGCGCCACCGCAGCTCGTCCCGCACGAGTCCCGGTTGGTCGCCGGCGAGACAACGTCCGTGCTCCAGGTGGGTACGGCCGTTCGCCACGTCGTCCCGCGACAGCGCCAGGTACCCGAGTATCCCCAGCAGGGCCGGGACCAGCGCCGGCGCCGACAGCTGTTCGGCCACTCGCAGCCCGGCCTCCGCCTCGGCCGCCGCGTCGGCCAGCCGCCCCCAGGCCAGCAGGAGCTCGGCCCGCAGCCGGTGGCGCAACGGCATCGACCACGCGGTGCCCAGCGCCCCGGACCGCCGCTCCACGACGGCGTAGGCGTCGTCCGCCTCCTCGAACCGATCCAGCGCCACCAGCGCCGCCCCCAGCCAGAGCCGGGGATGCCTGTGCGCCACCTCCCCGCCGGCCGCGTCGGCCAGCCGTACCGACTCCTCGGCGTATGCCAGCGCGGCGGCGAGCTCGCCCCGGAACAGGGCCACGGTCGAGCGCGCCTGCAACCCCACCACCTGCCCGAACGGCTCCCCACCGGCCACCGCCTCGGCCGCCGCCAGGTCGGCGGCGTCGATCCGCCCGGACATCATGAGCGCGTGAGCCTGTACGGCCAGCAGCCGCGCCCGCGCCGCGACCGGCACTCCCGGCCGGGCCAGCACCCGCGCCGTCCGCGAGATCACCGCCCGGTCCTCTCCCGCGTGTTTGAGCGCCTCGGCCAGCCCCAGTACGACGTCCGCCTCCTGGGCCGCGCCCAGCTGACCGGCACCGTCGGCCAGTTGCCGGGCCTCGCCCAGCCGTCCTGCGGAGGCCAGCAACCGCACCGCCCCGGCGACCAGCCCGGATACCGGCCCACCTGGCGAGGTCGGCTGATCGCCCGTGACGGCGGCGTCCGGGACGCCTGCCAGGTCGAGGGCGCGCAGCATGAGGTCGGCGGCGGCCGACGGGGCGGTGGACTTCATCTCCTCGGCGGCGGCCCGCAGCTCGCGGATCGCGGTCGTGTCTCCGTGCCGGGCGCCGTGCAGGAGGTGCTCGGCCAGCTCGGCCGGTGGCCGCCCTTCCTCCCTGAGCACGGTCGCCGCCTCCCGGTGCAGCGCGGTTCTGACCGGCGTCGAGAGCCCGCCGTACACCGCCTCCCTGATCAGATCGTGCCTGAACCCGAGCCGCTCACCCTCACCCGTCAGCGCTCCCGCGCCGACGGCCTCCTCCACGGTGGCCAGCAGCCCGACCGGTGGCACGCCGAGCAGCCCGGCCGCCTCATGCACCGAGAACGGGCGCCGGAGCACCGCCCCCACCTCCAGCAGCCTGCGGGCCTGCGGCGACAGGTCGCGCAACCGCCGCTCCACCGCCGCGACGAACCGCTGCGGAAGACCCGTCGCGACGAACCGCTGCGGAAGCTCCGGCGCGAGGAACCGCAGGGGAAGCCCCATCCCTGCCGCGCCGGGCCCGTCCGGCGCCCCGGTGATCGCGGCGCGCCCGTCCGCCACCGTGACCCGCCCGTCCGCCCGCATGGCCGTGAGCACCTCTTCTAGCAGGAACGGGTTGCCGCCGGCGGCTTCGGCCAGCTCCAGCACCGACGGGCCGGGCTCGGCGCCGAGGAGGCGGGCACTGAGCTCGGCGGACTCGCCGGGAGTGAGCGGCGGCAGCGACAGCCGCCGCGCGCCCTCGGCGATCAGCCGGTCGAGGGCCTCCTGGGCGGGCAGGGGACGGCGGGCCAGCAGCCAGGTCACGGGGGACGAGCTCAGCCCGGGGACGAGCAGTCGCAGCGCCAGGCAGGTCAGCTCATCGGCCCACTGGGCGTCATCCAGCACCACCATGAGCGGCCGATCCCGGGTGAAGCGCTCGATCGCGTCACCGAGCCGCTCAATCTCCCGGAATCCGCCGGGCCGCGACGGCGGCGTGTGGATCTCCCGGAACCCGCCGAGCCGTGACGGCGGTGTGAGTGTGCCGGGCAGGACGGTGAGGGCGGTGAGCAGGGTGGACAGCGGCGCGACGCGATCCAGTTCGGTGGCGTGCCCGGCGCCGATCGCCAGCCCGCGCGAGCGTCCCAGCGCCATCGCCGCCGCCAGCAGGTGGCTCTTGCCGATCCCCGCCACCCCGTCGACGATCACACAGCCGCCCGACGGCAGGATCTCCTCGATGTGCCGGAGCGCGTCGCCTCTGGTTTCCCCCGTCACGACGTCGTCCTCACGCGGTACCGAGGAACGTCCGGACCAGTCCTCACGCGGTGGCGAGGCGCGCCCGGACCACGAGGTCGTGCATGGCGTCCCGGACCGTGGCGGCCTCCGGCAGCGGTGAGGAGTCCCTGGCCGCCTCCAGCTCGGCGGTCAGGCGCGTCACGTCGTCGCCCGCCGTGCTCACCCCCGGCGCGCGGCCGTGCTCGGTCTCCCGCTTGGCGGCCACCAGGTCGGGCAGATACGCCGGGACGTACGCGAACAGGTGGGTCAGGTCGGCGTCCAGCTCACCGGTGCGCATCAGGTGGATGCCGGTGGCCAGCACACGGAAGGTGTAGAGCAGCGGCTTGAGCTCCCCGTTCTTCTCGAACAGCCGCCACTGCGTACGCGCGAACCCCAGATAGTGATGGGCGTGATGCCGCGTCAGGCAGCCGGGCGCCAGGTCCTTCAGCTCCTGGTGCAGCGGAGAGGAGGACACGACCAAGGGGGAGAGGAGCTGTTCCAGGACGTAGCCGTTGCGGTTCAGCAGCAGCCCGCAGAACTTGGCCAGGTCGTGCGTGACCAGGTCCACCTCGACGCCGTCGCGCGTCCAGGTCCGGTCGAGGGTCGCCGGTCCGGTACGCAGGCCGACGACCTCCCGCAGCGGCAGCAGGTGTACGCCCCGCAGGTCCACGTCCGAGTCGGCCGAGGGGAAACCGTAGAGGTGCGCGCCGCTGATCGTGGCGAACACCAGCGGGTACGGCTGCTCTTCGGGGATCTCCGGCAGCCAGGCAGGCAGGTTCACACGCGCTCCCGGGACAGGTGGGCCCTCCGTACGGCCACGAGATACGTCTCGACGGACGCCCGGTCCGGCGCCGCGGGCAGAACGCCGGCCGCGTCGGCCAGGTCGCCGGTCAGCTCGGCCCGCCAGGCGGCGATCTCCGCCCACGCCACCTCGCCCCGCTTGATCGCCAGCAGCCGGTCGCGGTAGTCGCCCACCTGGATCAGGGGCTCGCCGTGGCGTACCAGGTGGCGGCCGCTCAGCAGCAGCCTGATCAGGTGCATCGCCTGCTTCCACTTCGGCGCGGCCGGGTCGAGGCGGCGGAACTGGGCGTCGGCGTACCGGGTGAACGACTCGTGCGCCCGCCGCGACAGGAACGCCCCGCGCAGGTCGCGCAGCCGCCCGCCCTCCGGCGTGAGCACCTCCGTGAGGGGAGACCACAGGCACTCCAGGACCGTGGGGTTCGCGTCGAGGGCGAGCCCGCAGAAGCGCTCGACCTCCCACGAGAACTGCTCGGGCAGCGGCCCGTCGCGGTGCGTCACCGGCTTGTCCAGCCGCCAGAACGCCTCCGTCGGCACCACGAACACGCCGCGCCGGTCGGTGTCGGACTCGGCGGTGTCCAGACCGTAGGCCCGCGACCCCACCACGACCGAGAGGATCAGGTCTTCGCTCACGTGGCCACTTTCACAGGGTCGGGGGACAGGCCGGCCAGCAGGTCGGCCGCTCCAAGCCGGTGTACGTCACCGAGGCCGTCCGGGTGCAGCGCGTACGCCGCGCAGCCGCTGGGCAGGGGCAGGTCGCCCTGGACGAGCATGGCGAGCTCGACCCCGTCGAACGACGCGGGCCGCCCGACGGCCGGGGCGTCGGCGCGGGCCATCAGCCGGTCGGCGAACGCGGCCACGTCCTCGCCCGGCCGCCGCTCGTAGCGGACCAGCTCGCCCTGGCGGTTTCGGACGAGGACCTCGGCGGCGCGCGCGGCGGCGTGCCAGCAGCCCACCTCCCACAGCGTCACCCGGTGCGTGAACGCCTGCTCCAGCGCCGCGCCCAGCAGGCTCAGCTCGTCGGCGCTCCCGTCCACGCTGTGCCCGTAACCGGCGGCGCCCAGGTTGAAGTCCGCCCACCGCATCGTCCGCGTCCACAGGTCGGCCACCAGCGGCACCAGGATCTTGGCCTGCCCCGTCAGATCGAAGCGCTGCCGGACGGCCAGCGGGTCGAACAGCCCCTTCGGCTGCTCCATGAACCCGGCGAACCCGCGTACCAGATCCTCGAACGGCACGTCGTTGTAGCTGAAGACGACCGGCACGAGGTAGCGGCCGCGCAGGGCCCGTACGTTCACGTCGATGAACTCCGAGGCGCCCAGCGGCTCGGGCGCCGACGTCAGGTCGCCCGAGTGGGTGACGGCGATGCCCAGCCGCAGGTTCGTGTAGTCGCACAGCCCGACGAAGGCCCAGCGCTCGTCGAAGACGGCCACGGACAGGTCGAGGTCCACCCGGGTGTCCTTCGGCTCGGCCCAGTGGAGGAAGAACCGGAGCCGCTCGCCGCCGGGAATGGGCTGGACGCTGCCGCGCGGCAGCTGTACCAGCGCCTTGACCGCCGTCCGCTCGGACGTCGGCGCGATCAGGTCGGCCAGGCCCTCGTCCAGCAGCACCCGCCGCAGCGGGGGGAGCGCGGCGGCGCGGCGCAGCAGCTCGGCGGCCAGCGTCCGCTCGGCCTCCAGCACGACCTCGTCCGGCAGCGGCGGCCGGTCGTCGGGCCGGGTGTGGAAGCGCGCGGTGCCACCGCGCGGCAGGAACAGCCGCAGCCCGCCGGGCGGCGTCCGCAGTTGCCCCAGGGCGGCGAGGAGCACCCCGGGCGCGACCCGCGCCGCCACACCCGCCAGTCCGGCAGGCGTCGCCACGCCCGCCGGTCCGGCAACCGCCGGTCCGGACGCGGGTGTGTCCGCCTCTGCCCGGCCGATGGTCTCCAGCAGGCGGGGGGAGAGGCGGAGCAGCTGCGACAGCCGCCGCATCAGCTCGCCGGGCCGGTGGACCAGCAGGTCGGCCGCGTCGGAGTGGCGGCCGTCGGCCAGGGCCGTCTCCACACGGCTCGCGAACGACGTGGCCACCAGCCGCCCGTCGCGCACCCGCAGCACCCCCGGCCGCCGCGCGGCCAGCTCCAGCAAGGTCCGCCCGAAGGCCGTCTCCGAGTCGAGCCGGGTGCCGCGCAGGGCGGCGAAGGCCAGTGCGGCGTTCGGGTAGCGGGCGTGGTGCTCGTGGGGGTGCAGCACCTCGGCCATGCGCTTCCACTGCTCGCCGTACCGGAACAGGTCCTCGATCGCGTACGGCATCGCGTCCAGGCACGACAGCAGGGTCCGGCGGACGGCGCGCGGCAGCGACACGCGGCGCCGCGGGCGGATCCGCAGCCCTGGATCGGCGTCCATCAGCACGTACAGCAGCCGCAGCACGTCCGTGGCCGTCTCCAGATGGTTGCGCAGCAGCTCGTCGGGGGCGCCCCGGCGCAGCGCGACGGCGAGCACGACGGCCCGCGTCTCCTTGACCGGGACGCTCTCCGGCAGCCAGTCGCCCGACTCGGGCCAGAACGCCTCCAGCAGCGCCTCCAGGTCGGCCCGGTCGTGCGGCGGCATGGGGGTGCGGCGGGTCATCAGGTCCACGGCCACCTCACGGCAGGCCGCCGCGGGGTCGTCCGCGAGACGCAGCAGGCCGGTGGCGGTGACGGCGGCGCGGTCGACGCTTGCGCGTTCCTCCGACGGGAGCAGGAACGGGTCGTCCGGGTCGACGCGCCGGTGGCAGATGGGGCAGGCGCTGAAGTCGGCCCCGTCCCAGCACGAACGGCACACCAGGTGCGCGCAGGGCGCCACGGCGTGGACGGTGCCGACGTTCCCGCACAGGACGCACGGCCGCTCCGGCTGCTGCAGCAGCAGCGAGAACACCCGCCGCACGTAGAAGTCGCCGGTGTCCCTGGGCACGCTGTCCGGAAATTTCCGGAACAGGGGTACGTGCGAGACCGCCGCGCCCAGCTCACCCCGCAGGCCGTGCAGCAGCCGCCGCCCGACGCGCGTCAGCTCCTTCGACGACAGCGCCGCCAGCGCCCGATACAGCTCCGCCGACACCAGGAAGCCCAGCTGCAGCAGCTCGAACTCCAGCGCCGCCACTCCGGACCGCACATCGGCCCGCGTCATGCTCAGGGACTTGGGCAGCTTGCCGACGGCTTCGGGCATGCGCGGATCGGCGGCCAGCAGCGCGGGCGCGACCACCCGCGTACGGCGCAGCAGGATCTCGGCGGGACCGTTCATGGAGGCACCTCCGATGCCCTAGAGACCGCGGAGCGACCCTTCGCATTGAGAGAGGCCGCGTGGGAGCACCGCGCGACCTCTGGAGAGGTGGAGAGCGGGCGCGCTGGAATCATTTGAAAGATGAAGAAGGAAGCACACCCAAAGAGCCACCCCGGTGATCCACGGTACCGGCACAAATAGCCAAATGTCCGCCGAATTTCCAGTCCGGCAAGGCCCGACATGCGCGAGAGCCGCTCCGATGGATAGGGTCTCCGAATTCGACCAGGACAGAGTCCAGGAGAGAAGGGCCGACCGGTGACCATGCGGAGCTGGCTGCTACACGGGCTGCAGCCGACGTCCGGGATGCACGACGAACATCCCGGCAAGCGTCACTCCTGGTGGCAGGTCATGTGCCTCACAGGTGTCGACTACTTCTCCACCCTCGGCTACCAGCCGGGCATCGCCGCGCTGGCCGCGGGCGCGCTGTCGCCGATCGCCACACTGATGCTGGTGGCGCTGACGCTGTTCGGCGCGCTGCCCACCTACCGCGTGGTGGCGGCCGAGAGCCCCAACGGCATGGGCTCCATCGCCATGCTCGAACGCCTGCTGCCGAGCTGGTGGGGCAAGCTGCTGGTGCTGGTGCTGCTCGGGTTCGTGGCGACGGCGTTCATCTTCACGATCACGCTGTCGGCCTCCGACGCGACCGCCCACATCCTGCAGAACCCGTTCTTCCCCGACGCGCTCGCCGGTCAGCAGGTGCCCATCACGCTGCTGCTCATCGCCGCGCTCGGCGCGATCTTCCTGCGCGGGTTCAGCGAGGCCATCGGGCTGGCCATCGCGCTCGTGGCCGTCTATCTGGCCCTGAACCTGGTCGTCGTCGGCACCGCCATAGCCCAGGTGCTGTCCCGCCCGGAGCTGGTGGGCGACTGGCAGGACGCGCTCACCGCGGGGCACTCCAGCCCGCTCGCGATGATCGCGTTGTCCGCCTTCGCGCTGCCCAAGCTCGCCCTCGGCCTGTCCGGGTTCGAGACGGGCGTCGCCGTGATGCCGCAGATCGAGGGCGACCTGGAGCAGCGCGTCAAGGGCGCCAAGCGGCTGCTCACCACGGCCGCGTTGATCATGAGCGTGTTCCTGGTGTTCAGCGGGTTCGCCACGGCCGTGCTCATCCCGCACAAGGAGTTCGAGGAGGGCGGCCGTGCGGCCGGGCGCGCCCTGGCGTATCTGGCGCACGAGTACCTGGGCGACTGGTTCGGCACCCTCTACGACATCAGCACCATCGCCATCCTCTGGTTCGCGGGCGCCTCGGCGCTGACGGGCCTGCTCAACATCGTGCCGCGCTACCTGCCCCGCTACGGCATGGCGCCCGACTGGGCGCGGGCCGTACGACCGCTGGTGCTGGTGTTCACCGCGATCTCGTTCGTCATCACGATCCTGTTCGGCGCGAACGTCGAGTCGCAGGGCGGCGCCTACGCCACCGGCGTGCTCGCGCTGATCCTGTCGGCCGCGGTCGCCGTCACCATCTCGGTCGCGCGCGCCGGGCGGCGGGGCGCGGCGGCGGCGTTCGGCCTCATCTCGCTGATCCTCACCTACACCTTCGCCGCCAACGTGATCGAACGCCCCGACGGCCTGTCGATCGCGGTGTTCTTCGTCGTGGCGATCATCGTCACCTCGATCATCTCCCGCGCCACGCGCTCCACCGAGCTGCGGGTGACGGGGGTGGCGCTCGACAAGGAGGCCAAGCGGCTCATCGACGAGCTACCGCCGGGCGAGCTGCGCATCATCGCCAACGAGCCCGACGCCCGCGACGAGGCCGAGTACGCCGAGAAGGACCGCGAGACGCGCCAGTACCATCACCTGCCCGACGACGAGCCGATGCTGTTCCTGGAGGTCACGCTCGGCGACACGTCGGAGTTCGAGTCCGAGGTGCTCGTGCGCGGCGAGGTGCGGCACGGCTACGGGGTGCTGACCGCGACGAGCGCGGCGGTGCCCAACACGATCGCCGCGATCCTGCTGCATCTGCGCGACACGTCCGCCCGCCGTCCCCACGTGTACTTCCACTGGGCGGAGGGCAATCCGGTGCTGGCGCTGCTGAGATACCTGCTGTTCGGCGGGGGTGACGTGCCGCCGCTCACGCGTGAGGTCCTGCGCCAGGCCGAGGAGGAGCCCGGCCGCCGCCCTCAGGTGCACGTCGGCTGATCTGTTACGGCACAGCCGCACCCACCGCCACCCGCCGCGCTGGGCGGGTGGCCTCCAGGAATACGGCCGCTGAACCCGCACGGGGCCGGGCGCCGTTACGCGCGTCTTCTTGGCCGTGGCTTCCGTTTGCGCTTGCCATCGGGGGTGAGGCGCTGATCTGATCGGATTATGAGTGCTTATGATGCGGTCTACCAGCGGAGCATCGTGGAGCCTGAGGCGTTCTGGGGAGAGGCCGCCCGGGACATCGAGTGGGATGTGGCCCCCACGATCGTCTTCGACAAGGGGCGCTGGTTCGTCGACGGGCGCCTGAACACCTGCCACAACGCCGTCGACCGGCACGTCGCCGGCGGACGGGGCGAGCAGGCCGCGTTGATCTACGACAGCCCCGTGACCGGGGTGGTGCGGAGCTTCAGCTACGCCGAGCTGCTCGACGCGGTGTCCCGGACCGCCGGGATGCTGCGTGACCTCGGCGTCGTCGCCGGGGACACCGTGGTGATCTACATGCCGATGGTGCCCGAGGCGGTGATCGGGATGCTGGCCTGCGCCCGGCTCGGCGCCGTGCACTCCGTGGTGTTCGGCGGCTTCGCCGCCAATGAGCTGGCCGTACGCATCGACCACGCCAAGCCCAAGGTCGTGCTCTCCGCCTCCTGCGGGATCGAGCCGACTCGGATCGTGCCGTACAAGCCGCTGCTCGACGCCGCCCTGGAGCAGGCCGGGCATCGGCCGGCGCGGTGCGTGATCCTCCAGCGGCCCGAGTCGCCCGCCGACCTCGCCGAAGGGCGGGACCTGGACTGGGCCGAGACCGTACGCGACGCCGCGCCCGCCGGCTGTGTGAGCGTGGCGGCCACCGATCCGCTCTACATCCTCTACACCTCCGGCACCACCGGCGTGCCCAAGGGCGTCGTCCGCGACAATGGCGGGCACGCCGTGGCGCTGCACTGGAGCATGGCCAACGTCTATGGCGCCGCGCCGGGCGAGGTCTACTGGGCGGCCTCCGACGTGGGGTGGGTCGTCGGCCATTCCTACATCGTCTACGCGCCGCTGCTGGCCGGGTGCACGACCGTGCTGTACGAGGGCAAGCCGGTCGGGACACCTGATCCGGGCGCGTTCTGGCGGGTCGTGGCCACGCACGGGGTACGGACGCTGTTCACCGCGCCGACCGCGCTCCGAGCCATCAAAAAAGACGATCCCTCCGGAAATTTCGCGCAAAAGTGGGATTTGTCGGGTCTGCGGTATCTGTTCATGGCCGGGGAGCGGCTCGACCCCGACACCTACCACTGGGCGTCCGACCTCCTCGGGATCCCGGTCATCGACCACTGGTGGCAGACCGAGACCGGCTGGCCGATCGCGGCCAACTGCGTCGGCCTCGAGCCGCTGCCGATCAAGCCGGGCTCGCCGACCAAGGCCGTGCCCGGCTGGGACGTACGCGTCCTGGACCCGGAGGGAAAGGAGTGCCCGCCCGGAGTGGAAGGCGCGGTCGCGATCAGGCTGCCCCTGCCACCCGGCGCGCTGCCGACGCTCTACCGGGACGACGCCCGCTTCGCGGAGTCGTACCTGTCCCGCTACCCCGGCCACTACCTGACCGGCGACGGCGGCTTCCTCGACGACGACGGCTACCTGTACGTCATGGGACGCATCGACGACGTCATCAACATCGCCGGCCACCGGCTGTCCACGGGCGCGATGGAGGAGGTCATCGCGGCCCACCCCGACGTGGCCGAGTGCGCGGTGATCGGCGTGGACGACGCGCTGAAGGGTCAGCTCCCGCTCGGCTTCGTGGTGCTCAAGGCGGGCGCCGACCGTGATCCGGACGAGGTCGAGCGCGAACTGGTGGCCCTGGTCCGCGAGCGCATCGGCCCGGTCGCCGCCTTCCGCCGCGCCGTCGTGGTGGCCCGCCTGCCCAAGACCCGGTCCGGGAAGATCCTGCGCGCCACCATGCGCGACATCGCGGCCGGCCGCGACTACCGCGCCCCCTCGACGATCGAGGACCCGGCGGCCCTGTCGGAGATCGCCGACGCTCTTTGACCCATTCCGCCTAAACGCTCATTCCGCCTAAACGCTCCCTCAGGGCCATGGAACGCGCCATCATGGGAATTCCTCTGCTCTTCAGCGGAATCTGGCTTGGAAACCGGGCGGTTACGTCCGAGAGGAAATGACAGCGTGGGAGGGCCTGCTGGCCCGGGCGGTGTCGTGACGGCTGGTTCATGTGAGTGGATCAGTCTGGCCGTGCGCCGATATCTGGGCATGAAGACCAAATGGGCATGGAGGCTGCAGACGACGGTGCGTCCCCTGCGAATATCGGGATTGGGTTCCCATCGCGGTGATCTGGACCGGACGATAATGTGTTCGATTGTGAGGCTGGTGGTGCGGGTGAAGCTGCTGCCGACGCCTGAGCAGGCGACGGCGCTGGAGGCGACCCTGCGCGCGGTCAACGCGGCCGCCTGCCAGGTCTCCCGCCAAGCCCATGCCCTGCGCACCTTTCGCAACTACGACCTGCGCAAGCACACCTACACGCAGATCAAGGACGGGTACGGGCTGGCCGCCCAGGCCGCGCAGCACGTCATCAAGAAGGTCGCCGACGCCTACGCCACCCTGCAGGCCAACATCCGGGCCGGGAACCTGGGCAAGGCGGGCTCTGCCCGCCGGGTACGGGCCGAAGCCACGCCGATCGCCTTCCGCGCTGAGGCCGCCCAGCCGTTCGATGACCGCTGTCTGTCCTGGCAGATCGACGCGCGGACGGTGTCGATCTGGTCGGTGGCCGGCAGGCTGAAGAACCTTCAGTTCGCCGCGTCGGCCGAACAGCTCAAGACCCTGTCGGCATACCGCAGGGGCGAGTCCGATCTGCTCTACCGGGACGGCATGTGGTTTCTGATCGCGACCTGCGACGTGCCCGATGCCCGCGTCAAGGACCCGGAGGCTTTCCTGGGGGTGGATCTGGGCATCGTCAACATCGCCACCACCAGCGGCGGGGTCCGGCACAGTGGCAAAGCTCTGAACGCGGTCCGGCACCGTCGGCGCGAGTTGCGCCGCCGGTTGCAGGCCAAGGGCACCAAGTCCGCCAAGCGGTTGCTCAAGCGGCGCCGCCGTAAAGAAGCGCGGTTCGCCGCCAACACCAATCATGTCATCGCCAAGCAGATCGTGACCGAGGCAGAACGCACCGGCCGAGGGATCGCTCTGGAAGACCTCCAGGGCATCCGGGACCGGGTACGGCTTCGCAAGCCCCAGCGGGTCACGCTGCATTCGTGGAGCTTCCACCAGCTGGGAGCGTTCATCGGCTACAAGGCGGCTCGGGCCGGCGTCGCCGTGATCTACGCCGATCCGGCTTTCACCTCCCAGCAGTGCTCCTCGTGTGGGCATGTGGACCGCAAGAACCGGCTCGATCAAGCCTGTTTCTCGTGTACGTCGTGCGGCTTCGCTGAGCACGCCGACGTCAACGCAGCCCGCAACATCGCCGCACGCGGCGTTACGGGCTGGGCAGTGAGTCACGCTGCCTGACGCGGACCAGACCGTCGAAGCCATCGACGGCGAGGAGCTGCAAGCTCGGTCGCTTACGGCCGAGAGGCTGACAGACCGTGATGACGGAGACCGTGATGACGGAGACCTTGAGCTACGCCGACGCTCTGAAGATCCTCGGCTGCAAGGACAGCAGGCTCGCCAAGGTGATCGACTTCGCCGCGACGGCCGCGCTGACCGGATGGGCGCTCGCCGGCGGCGCCGACCTGGCGCTGGGCCTGCGCGATCTGCAGGAGGACGCCGTCCGTTACGGCAACGACGTGGTGCGGCGGGTGCCCGAGTGGCGCGGCGGCGCCGGCCGGTTCGCCCGAACCCAGCGGCTGGCCGCCGTGCACGCCGTGGTGATCGTCTCGGCGTACTTCGAGGCGCTCGGCCGGGCCAGCCTGCCGTTCGGGCTCGACCGGCTCGACCGGGACCGCGCGGGAGGCGGTACCCGCGCGGCGGCGTTCGCCGAGCTGGTGGAGAAGCTGCTCACGCGGCCGCTGCCCATGCCGGAGCCGTACCGCCCCTACGCGGAGACCCGTGAGGCCGTCGAACGCCACTACGGGCGGATGTCGGAGGCCGTGGCCGGATATGTGCGCGAGGTGGCGGCCTGGGAGGAACTCTCGGCCGACGAGCGCGCCCGCGTCCCTCTCATGCTCGTGGAGGGACCGTCGGCGCACGCCCTGCGGATCTATGACGAGGACTACCGCTCGCTCACGCTCGACAGCCCCGAGTTCCGGATGTGGAGCCTGGTCACCGAGAGGCAGGCGTTCGCCCCCGGGCTGTCGCGCGTGGCGCGGCTGCTGGCGGAGCTGGCGCCGCCGCGCGTGGGCGACCGGCCGATGATCCACCTGGTCAGGATGGCCGCCGCCGCGCTCGACCAGTCGCTCATGGCCGTCGGCAGGGCGCCGGACGACGTCACGCTGCCGCTGCTCGGTGAGGGGTACATCAGCCCCCGGTGCAAGGTCGCGGAGATGACGCGCGAGTCCGAGCCGGCGGCGAAGAGCTGGTGGAAGGGCCGGTTGGAGCTGCCCGACGCGGAGGCGTTCCTGGTGGGACACCTCACCTCGCCACACGCCACCCAGGCGCCCCTGGTCGTGCTGGGCGAGCCGGGCTCGGGCAAGACCAAGCTGACCGAGGTGCTCGCCGCCCGGCTGGCCGCCTCGGAGTTCCTGCCGATCAAGGTGGAGTTGCGCGATGTCGCCGCCGAGTCGTCCGTGATCTCGCAGATCGAGCAGAGCGTTTCCCCCTTACTCCGCGAGAAGGTGAAATATCGGGACTTGGTGGAGGCGGCGGAGGGGATGCTGCCCGTCGTCATGCTCGACGGGTTCGACGAGCTGCTGCAGGCCGCCGGCACCAATCGCTACGACTACCTGGAGCAGGTCCAGGAGTTCCAGGACGAGCAGTCCAGGCATGGCCGTCCCGTCGCGGTGATCGTGACCAGCCGGACCGTCGTGGCCGACCGGGTCCGCTTCCCCGAGGGCGTGCTCACGATCGAGCTCCAGCCGTTCGAGAAGGAGCAGGTCCGCCAGTGGCTGGAGATCTGGGCGGAGACCAACCGCGCGGTCCTGTCCAGGCGCGGCAGGACGCCACTGCCGGCCGACGTCGCGCTGGCCCAGGGCGAGCTGGCCAGGCATCCGCTGCTCCTGCTGCTCCTGGCCATCCACGACGCCACCGAGAACGCGTTGCAACGCGACGAGGCGGTCCTCGGCCGCGGCCGCCTCTACGAGTCGCTGATCAGGGACTTCGCCTACCGTGAGCTCCTCAAGGACCCCGAGGTGCGGGAGCTGCCGGCCGCCCGGCGCGGCGGGCTGGTGGACCGGGAGCTGGTGCGGCTCGGGGCCGTGGCGCTGTCGATGTTCGTCCGCGGCCGGGCGGTCGTCTCGGAGAGCGCCCTCGACCGGGACCTGCCCGCCTTGTGCGGGGCGCCGGGGGAGGAGCGGGACGACGAGGGCGGCTGGGCGCGGCGGGCGACCGAGCGGTTCTTCTTCGTGCACGTGAACGACCCAGGCTTGGCGCACGCGAACTCCACAGGCCCAGCGCATGGGAACGAGACAGGCGGCACTCAGGGTTATGAGTTCCTGCACGCCACGTTCGGTGAGTTCCTGGTGGCCTGGCTGGCCGTGTACGCGCTGCGCGACCTGATCAGGCGGCACGGCCACGACGAGGAGCTGGCGGGCCAGCTGGTCGACGACGACCTGCTCTACGCGATCACGTCGTTCTCCTGCCTGGCCGAGCGGGGGCCGACGGTCGGCTTCGCCATGGAGCTCATGGGCGCGCTGCCGGCCGAGGTCCGGGCCAGGAGCGTGACGCTGCTCAGCGCGCTGCTGCGCGAGTCGCTCCACGAGCGCCCGCGCCGCTCCTTCCTCGCCTTCCGCCCGGTACGCCATCCCGTGCCGCGCCGCCTGGCTGCCTATTCGGCCAACCTCACCCTCCTGGTGGTGGCCGCGTCGGACAAACCGGTCAGCGTCGCGGAGCTGCTCGGCGACTCGGGGGACTTCGCCCGGTGGACCTCGTACGCGCATCTCTGGAAGAGCCAGCTGGGCGGGGAGGGCTGGACCGGCCTCATCGGCGCCATGCCCGCCCGCCGCGTCATGGACGGCGGCAAGCGTGACATCCGGCTCGGCGGGAGCGGCGAGTCGTGGGAGTTCGAGGGCGCGGGCTGGTGGTTCGGCCGCCCGCGGCCCGCGGCGCGTACCAGGGCGCTGGGCCGCTACAAGTCCTACGCCCTGCTGGAACGTCCCTACCTGCTCAACGTCGACGCCGACCTGCTGACCGACTCGCTGCGCGCCGACGACGAGACGCACCCGAGCCTGATCGTCGTGCAGCGGGGGTCCGGTCAGGTGGTCAGCTGCACCCGCCTGGTCGAGGAGGTGCTGATGAACCGGCCGTCGAGCGTCGAGGCCCGCGTCGCGCTCTACGCCGACGCGATCGCGGCGGTCACCGCGTTCCACACGCTCGAGAACCGGCGGCTGCTCGACCTGGTGCTGCGGGCGCTCGCCCTGGAGGGATCGGCCATGCCCTTCCAGGACCGGGCCGGCCTGCTCAGCGGGCTGGCCGGCGACGGCGTCGACCCGGCGCTGTGGCGGCCGCTGCTGGAGTCGATGTTCTTCGAGCGGTCCGACAGCTGGGAGCTCCTCCTCCGGGCGGGCGTCCCGGAAGCGGTCATGCGCGAGGTGCGCTCGCCCTAACCGCCCTAACCGCCCTAACCGCCCTAACCGCCCTAACCGGCCGACCGGTCCAGGGGCAGCTCGACCGTGATCGTCAGGCCGCCCTCCTCGCGCGGCCGGGCGACGACCGTGCCGCCGTGGGCCTCGGTGATGACGCGCACGATCGACAGACCGAGGCCGCTGCCCCGGTCGGAGCGCAGCCGGTCGCCATGCAGCCGCCGGAACGGCTCGAAGATCGTCTCGATCTCGTACGACGGCACGTGCAGGCCGGTGTTGGCCACGACCAGCTCCACCTGCTCGGTACGCCGCCGGGTCGTCACCCACACCTCGCCCTTGGGCTGGTTGTGCCGGATCGCGTTCTCCACCAGGTTCTGGACCAGCCGCTCCACCAGCACCGCCTCGCCGGTCGTCGGCGCGGCGTCCAGCAGCCGGTGGATCGTCACCTCCCGCTCGGCCGCCTCCTCCGCCGCCTGGTCCAGCACGTGCTCGGCCACGTCCGTCAGGTCGAACGGGCGCTTGTCCAGCACCGCCTGCTCGCCCTCGGTCAGCGCCAGCAGCCCGTCGATGAGCCGCTCGTGCCGGGCGTTGACCAGCAGCAGCGACTCGCCGAGCCGCTTGACGTCGTCGGTGGCGTCGGGCCGCCGCACCGCCACGTCGACCAGCGTCCGGTTGATCGTCAACGGGGTGCGCAGCTCGTGGGAGGCGTTGGCGACGAAGCGCCGCTGGCCGTCGAAGGAGCGGGCGAGGCGGCCGAGCATGGTGTCGAAGATGAGGGTCAGCTCCTTGAGCTCGTCGCTCGGCCCCTCGTAGTCGATCCGGCCGGTCAGGTCGTGGCTCTGAGCGACTCGGCGCGCGGTCTCGGTGACCGACTTGACCGGGTTCAGCACCCATCCGGCCGCGCGCCAGCCCAGACCGAACGCGCCGCCCGTGACGGCCAGCACCGCCAGCGCGCCGATGTTGCGCACGCTGGTCAACGTGTCGCGCTGGTAGGCCGCCTGGACCTGGAGGACCCGGTCTCGTGCCACCTCGTAGTGGATCTCGTATCTGTCGTAGCAACAGCCGCTGCGCACGGTGATGGAGTTGGGGGTGATGAGATCGGCGCGGTAGGAGAGGTTCGACCGTACGAGGAAGTAGACGGCCGTCAGCAGCAGGCCGCCGCCGATGAGGAACACCCCCGCGCAGGCCAGGGCGAAACGCAGACGGACGCTCATGGAATGCGATACCCCGATCCCGGCACGGTCTCGATGACCTGCGGCTCGCCAAGCTTCTTGCGTAATTTCATCATCGTGGTCCGCACCGTGTTCGTGAACGGATCGATGTGCTCGTCCCACACCTTCTCCAGCAGTTCCTCGGCCGAGACCACCGCGCCCTGCGCCCGCAGCAGCTCGGCCAGCACCCCGAATTCCTTGCGCGCCAGCGGCACATAACGCCCCTCGCGGAACACCTGCCGGTGCGCCCAGTCCAGCCGCACCCCGGCGCGTTCCAGCATGGGCGGGTCGGCCCGCCTGGCCCGGCGGCCGAGCGCGTGCACCCGCGCCACCAACTCCTCGAACGCGAACGGCTTGGGCAGGTAGTCGTCGGCCCCCAGCGACAGCCCCGCCACCCTCGCCCGTACATCCCCGGCGGCGGTCAGCATCAGGACTCTGACCGGCCACCCCCGCTCGACCACCGCCCGGCACACCTCGTCGCCGTGCACCAGCGGCAGGTCCCGGTCCAGGATCAGCACGTCGTAGTCGTGCACGCCGAGCCGCTCCAGCGCCCCGTCACCGTCGTAGGCCACATCGACGGCCAGCGCCTCCCCCCGCAGCCCCTCGGCGATCGAATCGGCGAGCATGCGCTCGTCCTCCGCGACCAGAACACGCAATGTCGCCCCCATGAAGATCGAAAGTCCCGACAGTCTGCTCCAGCCTGCATAACGCGGACATAACCACTTTTGGTGACGCTCAGGTTAGCGCCGACTCGGTGGACTGCCCTCCCTACGGCCGGGACTCGCCCGGCCTCTCACGGGGGAGAGATGTCATGGTTGCCGCTCTTGTGGCGCCCGCGCGGCCCCGCCTGGCCGATCCCGTCTCGGGGAAGACGGGTCACCGCCTGTTCGGGGTCGTCCTGGTGCTGGCCGCGGCGCTGCGCGTGCTGGTCATGCTGGGGTACGACACCGCGCAGGTCTACTGGTACGACTCGTTCACCTACCTGAACACGGCCGTGCACATGAAGCCGCAGGGCGCCTTCCACCCGGCGGGCTACTCGTGGTTCCTGTGGCTGCTGCGCCCCTTCCACAGCGTCGAGCTGGTCGTCGGCGTACAGCACGCGATGGGCCTGGGCGTCGGCGTGCTGATCTACGTGCTGCTGCGCCGCTGGTCGCTGCCCGGCTGGGGGGCCGCGCTGGCCGCGGTGCCGGTGCTGTTCGACCCGGCGTTCCTGCGGCTGGAGCACGCCGTGCTCTCGGACCTGCAGGTGATCTTCCTCGTCATGTCCGCGCTCACGGTGCTGATGTGGCGTCAGGAGGTGTCGTCGCGGGCCGCCGCGCTGGCGGGGGCGCTGCTCGCGCTGGCCGGACTGACCCGGACCGCCGCGGTGCCGCTGCTCGCCCTGGCCGCGCTCTACCTGCTGCTGCGCCGCACCCCGTGGCGGAAGATCGTCGCCCTGGTGGTCGCCGGGGCGCTGCCGCTGCTCGCCTACGCGGGCTGGTACGCCCAGTATCACGGCAGGTTCGCGCTCAGCGGCTCCGACGGCGTCGCCCTCTGGGCCCGCACGATGACGTTCGCCGACTGCTCGATCATCAAGCCGCCCGCGGCGGAGGCCAGGCTCTGCCCGAACGGCACCGTCGTCGACGCCGCCTCCGAGTACGTCTGGGCACCCGGCGCCGCGCTCAACCGGCTGCCCGGCGACCGGTTCGCCTACAACGCCCTGGCCAGGTCGTTCGCCCTGAAGGCCATCGCCGCGCAGCCGCTCGACTATCTGCGCGAGATCGTCAAGGACACCTCGCTGGCCTTCACCTGGGAGCCGGTGGCTCATCCCAAGCGGGTGGGCGCCATGTCGAACTTCCCGCACGGCTCGTGGGGGCTGCCGGAGGAGCACGCCCTCATCGGGCAGGTACGCAAGGAGTATGACCCGGCCATCCGCGGCATGAGCTCGGTCGAGCCGTTCGGGTCCATCCTCGCCGCCTACCCCTACCCGTGGTTCCTGCACGGCACGCTGTTCGGCGTGATCCTCCTGGCGGGGGCGGCCGGGGCGATCGGCCGCCGCCGTCCGGCCCTGCTGCCGTGGGCGTTCGCGATGTTCCTGCTCGTCGCGCCGGTGGCGGCGCTGGACTTCGACCACCGCTACGTGCTGCCCGCCATTCCGATCGCCTGCGTGGCCGCCGGGCTGGCCGTACACGGGCTGCCGTGGCGGCGGCGGAATCGCGTGGCGGGGAGTGAGCGGATTACCGTACCGGTGTGATCCGGATTCTGATCGCGGAGGACATGCACATCCTTCGCGAAGCGCTGGTCGAGTTGCTGTCGCTCGAGGACGACATCACGGTGGTGGCGGGGGTCGCCTCGGGCCTGGAGATCGTCTCCGCCGCGCTGGAGCACCGGCCCGACGTGGCCGTGATCGACATCGATCTGCCGGGGCTGGACGGCATCTCGGCGGCTGCCGAGCTACGTGGCGGGCTGCCCGGCTGCCGGGTGCTGATCTTGACGGCGCTGGCCAAGCCGGGCGTCCTGCGCCGGGCGCTCGGTGCGCAGGTCGCCGGATTCGTCCAGAAAGACATCCGCCCGGCCGAGCTGGCCGCGGCGATCAGGACCGTCGCCGCCGGGGGACGGGTGGTGGACCCGGCCCTGGCCCTGGTGGCGCTGGAGGCGCCGGAGAGCCCGCTCAGCCAGCGGGAGACCGAGGTGTTGCGCCTGTCGGCCAGCGGGGCCCAGCCCGCCGAGATCGCCGAGCGGCTCTTCCTGACCTACGGCACGATCCGCAACTACCTCACCTCAGCCGTCACCAAGCTGGGTGCTCGCAACCGGGTGGACGCCATCCGGATCGCCACCGAGTCCGGCTGGATCTGAGCTGAGTCCGGCTGGGCCTGAGCTGAGTCCGGCCGCATCTGACCCGAACTCGGCGACCACCTCGAACCTGCCGCCGGGCAGGCGCACCGCCGTCAACCGCCCGTCGGTGCGCTGCGCCAGGCTGCCGAGTCCGGAGCCGTGCCGCCCCGGCCCCGGCTCCGGCTCCGGCTCCGGCGACGTGGACGGTTCGGTCCGCGCGACAAGCCGGGCGCCGTCGTTGACGACGCGCAGTCGTACGAGCCCGTCCGCGCCGGAGATGGTCAGCTCACACGTCCGGGCCCGGCTGTGCCGCAGGACGTTGGTGACGGTCTCGCGGAGCGCGGTGGCCACCGCCGTGTCGACCTCGGCCGGCAGCGGGCCCGTCGTGACCTGTGCCGTCGCCTCGATCCCGGCGGCCGTCAGCACCTCGCGCGCCGCGTCCAGCTCGGCCGCCAGTCGCAGCTCGACCCGGTCGCCGGCGATGGACCCCAGCTCCACCAGCGCCTGTTCGACCAGCGACACGAGCGAGGCGAGCTCGGTCCTGGCCCGTCCGGGGTCCGTGTCCAGCAGCCGCTCGGCCAGCTCGCCCTTGAGGGCGACCGCCGACAGGCCGAACCCCAGGACGTCGTGCAGGTCCCGCGCGACCCGGGTCCGTTCCCGCCGTACCGCGGCCTCGGCGAGCTCGTGCCGGGCCCGGTCCAGCACGGTGATCAGCCCGGTGAGGCGCCCCAGGCTGTACGCCAGCCACGCGAGCATGACGTGACCACCGAAGTTGGCCAGCGCGTTCAGGATGCCGGTGCCGGCGGTGATGCTGTCGTACAGGAGCCAGGCCAGATGCCCGGCCAGGACGGCACCGGCGATCGCCCACGATCGAGGCGGTCGTACGGTGAGCAGTACCTTGCCGGTGAAGAAGCTCAGCACGCGGTCCCAGGAGCCGGGAATGACCGCGAGGGGCAGCAGGAACAGCAGGCCCTGCACGACGAACGTGACCCGGGTCTGCGGAAGCACCTGCAGGACCACGATCCCGATGAGCCCGAGCAGCGCCCAGGCGACCGTCGGCGGGGCGGCGTGCTCCCAGTAGTAGAGGTTGATCAGCACCAGCACGCACTGGAGGAGCAGCACCGCGAGCAGGACGAACCGCGCTAACCGGGGTGACTCGATCCGCGCCGCGGGCTCGGCGATCGGCTCGGCACGATAGGCACCGGCCGTCGCCCGCACCTCCGCCAAGGTACGCCGAGCGAGGGCAACGCCCTCACGGATGTCCTGCCGGGCGAGCTCCATGCCCTCGCGGATGTCCTGCCGGGCGTCCAACGGCTCTTCCCCGGCCGCATGGCCCACCCGGAACGCGGCCGCTTCCCCCATCGGGAACGCGGCCGCCTTCCGCATGCGAAACGCGATCGCCCGCAGTTTCCCGCCCAGGACGTTCCGCAGCTCGCCGTCCAGTCGCAGGCGCTCCCTGACCAGGGCCAGCCGAGCCAGCTCTCCTTGGGTGTCGTGCAGCCGCCGTGCCGTCCCGACGAGCGCGGCGAGGCTGAACACGATGAGGGCGTCGTCCGCCGTGACGATCACGAACCAGATCGAGTCGTAGACCCCGTACCCGAGCAGCGCGGCCGTCGTGCCGGTGGCGGCCAGGACAAGGGCGAACAGCGGCCAGGCCGGCCGCGGCGGGAGCACGCAGAGCACTGCGGCGGCCACCGTCCACGGCATCCAGTCCCACGCCGAGCCGATCACGAGGAAGGGCAGCAGGTAGAGCAGCACCACTGCCGCCAGCAGCCCGTACCGACCGGCCGGGCGCCGATGCCGTGCGAGGAGCGCGATCAGCGGCGGATACGACGCCATCGTGAGCAGCGACGCGAGCGGGGCGGCGTCGCGCGACACGCCGCTGATCGTGCGGATGTAGACCAGGATGCCGACCGAGGCCCACAGCATGCCCTGGGCGACCCGCAGCGGGAGGTCGTCAGCGGTCCGTGTCAACCCGATCTCCCGATGAACTATGCAAAATGCATAACCGCCTGATTACAGGGACACTATCGGCGCTTTCTCGGCCGCTGTCACTCTATGGGGGAGATCACCAGACATTACGGTCGCCATGACCTGGGTCATGGCCGTACAAGGGCGGGGAGCCTGATGGAGCCCACCAAAGTCTTGCCGATCATCGCGATCGCCTCGCTGGTCACGGTCGAGTTCGGCGGGCACGCGCTGCTGCGCTTCATCACCACCGATCGCGACAAGCTGGGCGAGTTCCGCGAGCGGTTCTTCCGCGCCGGCCACGCGCACGCCGGAGTGCTGCTGCTGCTCTCCCTGGTGTACCTGCTGTACCTGCCCCGCGCCGGTTTCTCCGACGGGCTGGAGTGGCTGGCCGGCGGTGTCCTGCTGGCCGGGGTGCTGGCGCAATCGGGTGGATTCTTCCTGCATCTGGCCGTCGGCGAGCAGAGTGCCCGCTCGTCCGGCACGATGCTCACCCGAGCCGGGGGCCTGCTTCTCGCCGCCGCGCTGATCATCCTGGCCGTAGGCCTCGCCGGTGGGGCGTAGCACAAGTCGATGACCTGATGGGAGACATGATGATCTTAGTGACCGGCGCCACCGGCAATGTCGGATCGGCACTGGTGTCCGCTCTGGATCGGGCCGGGCAGCGGGTACGCGCGCTCGTACGCGATCCGCGAGCCGCCACGCTGCCGCCCGGCGTCCAGCCCGTTACCGGCGACCTGAACGAGCCCGGCAGCCTGGACGATGCCCTGACCGGCGTGCGAGGGGTGTTCCTGCTGCCGGGATACGCGGACATGTCAGGACTGCTGGCCCAGATACGGCGGGCGGGGGTGGAACGGGTCGTGCTGCTGTCGGGCGGCTCGGCCGGGCAGGCGGACATGAGCAACGCGGTCTCCCGCTACATGGCGCTGTCCGAGCAGGCCACGCGGGAGGCGGGTGTGCCCTGGACCTTCCTGCGGCCCAGGGCGTTCATGTCCAACGCGCTGCGCTGGCTGCCGCAGCTTCAGGCCGGTGACCTGGTGCGCGTACCGTTCGCCGGGGTGGCGGCCGCGACCATCGACCCCGCCGACATCGCGGCGGTCGCGGCCCTGGCGCTGACGGGCGACGGGCATGAGGGCCGGATCTACGAGCTGACCGGCCCGGACTCGCTGCTGCCCGCCGACCAGATCGCCGTGCTGGCCAAGGTGCTGGGCAGGGACCTGCGCTGCGAGGGCCTGCCGGACGAGGAGGCGCGGGCGCAGATGGAGGCGACCATGCCGGTCGAGTACGTCGACGCCTTCTTCAGCTTCTACGCCGACGGCACACTCGACGAGTCCCAGGTCCTGCCGACCGTTCAGGAGGTGACGGGACACCCGCCCCGCACCTTCGAACAGTGGGCGCGGGCCCACGCCGACGCCTTCCACTGACCCCGCCCCTCGTCCGGGTGCTGTCGATCATGGAAGTGATCGGTGGGCGCGACCGGCGGTTTCCTCGACTGTCCCCCGCGAGGCTGCCGCTCCAGCGAAATGTTACGTAGTATCCGGACATCACGAGCGTTGGGGGCGCCAGGGTGCCGGGACAGAGCGTGGGTGTGGTCGTCGATCCGGGAGTACCCCCGGAGGTCGCCGGAATGCTGCGTGCGAACGCCCCGCTCCTGTCCAGGATCCGAGCAGGCTGGGTGCCTCCTGCCGTGCAGCCGGTCGAGCGGCGCTGGCCGTCGAGCCTGGCGCTGCTGGCCGCAACGCCCCTGGTCGTCGCGCTGATGTCCGCGCTGCTGGCCTCCCCGGTGAAGCCGATCGGCTTCGTGCTGCTGGGCGGCTTCGTCTTCGTCGTGCTCGTCAAGATCGCCTCCATCAACGAGGTGCCGTTACACGACCGCCCCTACGAGCGTGGCGTCTACGAGCGTGGCGTCTACGAGCGGGCCCGCTGGTACGACGGGCGCTACCTGCTGGCCGACGACTTCGACGCGGAGGCCAAGGTGGTGCTGGCCAGGGCGCAGCGGGCGATCGGCGCCGTGCTGCGTTCCCACGTCAACGCCGAAGGACTGCTGGACGACGCGCGTAACGCCGTGATGCTGCCGGAGCAGGAGTGGGAGATCGCCCGGCTGCTGGCCAAGCTCTCGGCCCTGCGCGGCGAGCACAAGGAGCTGCTGGCCCGCGGCATCGCGCCGGAGGTCGCGGCGGTGATCGAGCCGCTGGACCGCGCCCTGGTCACCAGCGAGGCCGCGGTCGTGGCGCGTGTCGAAGCGCTGGAACGTTACGCCGGGCACGTCGCCGAGGCCGAGCGCGCCTACCACGCCCGCGGCCAGATCGAGGAGCTGCGGGCCCGGCTGCCGCGCTACGAGGAGCTGCTGGCCGAGTCGGGCGCCGACGCGCTGGCCGTACCCGAGATCGAGAAGCTCGCCGAGGACGCCGACGACCTGGAGCGGCTGCTGCGCAGGAGCGTGAGCTCGGCGCACGAGGCGTTCCGCCACCTGGAAGGCTGACCCCGGAACAGCACGTGAGCAGGCGGTTACGTCTTGTCGTATGACACGTTCCAGCACCTATCCCGGTGACAATCCCATAAAATCCGTTTTTGTGGCGGATGTGGTGGTCGATCCAGATGTCCCGGAGGATGACGCCCAGCTGATCACGGAGAGCGAGCATCTCCTGATCCGCATGCGGCGCGGCTGGGCGCCCGACCCCCTGCCGTCCAGGGCATCCGGCAAGGCCGGGCGCGTGGCCCTCGCGGCGATCACGTTGATGGTGCTGTCCCTTCTGCTGTCCGGGCCGCACACCTACCGGGCGGGCGGCCTGCTGCTGCTCAGCCTCATCGCCATCCCCGTCCTGCTCGTGGTCTTCCTGCGCAAGGACCTCGACGAGGACGAGGAGACGGCCGTCGACCGGGAGACCTACGAACAACTGCGCTGGTACGAGGGCCGGTACGTGCTCGCCGCCGACCTCGACGAGTCCTCCCGCAGGCTGCTCGCCCGGGCCAGGCGGGCCGTCGCCACCGTGACGCACTCGGCGGTCAACGTCGAAGGACTGCTGGACGATGTGCGCAACGCCGTGATGCTGCCCGCCCAGGAGTGGGAGATCGCCCGGCTGCTGGCCAAGCTGTCGGCGCTGCGGACCAAGCATCGCGAGACCATGTCGGAGGTGAACTCGCCGGAGGTCGCCGCCGTGGCAGAACCGCTCGCCCGGGCGCTCGACAGCAGCGAGGAGGCCGTCGTGGCCCGGGTGGAGGCGTTGGAACGGTACGCCGCCAACGTGGCCGACGCCGAGCGCGCCTACCGGGCCCACCATCAGATCGAGGAGCTGCGGAGCCGGATCCACCAGTATGAGGAGCTGGTCTCCGAGTCGGGCGCGGACGGCTTCGCCGTACCGGAGATCACCCGGCTCGCGGAGGACGCCGACCAGCTGGAGCGGGCGCTGCGGCGGAGCGTGCGCTCCGCCCACGAGGCGTTTCGCTACCTGGACCCCTGAGAGCTATCCAAAGCTACTGGACGTGCGCGGCCTCCATCAGCACGTCGCACAGAGCCTCGGCCGCGTCGACCCGGCCCAGCTTGCGCGCCGCCTCGGCCATCGTCGCGCGCAGGCCCGGATCGGCCAGCAGTGGCATCAGCTCGGCCAGCAGCTGCTCGCCCGTCGGGTGCGGCTCCAGCAGCGCGCGGCCCGCGCCCGCGGAGGCCAGGTAGCCGGCGTTCTTGCGCTGCTCGTCGCCGCCGGTCGGGATCAGCGGGATCAGCACCGACGGCCGGCCGATGGCGGTCAGCTCCGACACCGTGCCGGCGCCGCTGCGCGCGATCACCACGTCGGCCGCGGCGAACAGATCGGGCAGCTCCGAGCCCACGTACGGCACCGGGTGGTAGCGGTCGGCCAAATCCGGCGGCAGCGCGGTGGCGCGCATCTGGTCGATCCACGCGGGCCCGCACTGGTGCACGATCTGGGCGTGCGGCAGCAGCCGGGGCAGGATCTCCGCGATCAACGTGTTGATCTGCTTGCTGCCCTGCGCGCCGCCCGTCACGTAGATCAGCGGCACCTCGAACGTCAGCCCGAACAGGTCGTACGCCGCGGCCCGGTTGCCCTGCAGCAGCTCCGGCCTGATCGGATTGCCGGTCACCACGGCCTTCGCGCGCGCCGACGGCGGCAGGTATTCGAGCGACGACTCGTGGGACAGCGCGATCCGCGTCGCCAGCCTGGCCAGGATCCGGTTGGCCAGCCCCACCACCGTGGTCTGCTCGTGCATCACCAGCGGGCGGCGGATCAGCTTGGCCGCCACACCGATCGGTACCGCCACGTAACCCCCGGTCGACAGCACCACGTCGGGCAGGTAGCGGGCGGCGTGCCCGATCGCCTGGACCACGCCCACCGGGATGCGGAACACGTCGGCGACGTTGGTGCCGAGCTCCTTGAGGTTGGGCCGGCGCCGCAGCTTTCCGGTGGTGATGGCCTTGAACGGGATGCCGTGCTCGGTGGTGATCCTGGCCTCCAGGCCGTTGGCCGTCCCCACCCAGAGCACATCGTACGGCACCTGACGTCGCTGAACGGCCGACAGGGTCGTCAGGGCCGGATAGGTGTGACCGCCGGTGCCGCCGCCGGTGATCAACAGTCGCAGGGTTCGTGACATGCGATCAGACTAGGGCCCCGGCGGGAAAGGTCGTCGCGCCGCACGGTCACTTAGGGCTCGGCTTCGCCGTACAGGCGGTTGACCGGTAGCGTTTCCTCATGCGACTCGGCGTGCTGGACATCGGCTCGAACACCGTCCACCTACTCGTCGTGGATGCGCACCGCGGCGCGCGGCCACTGCCCGCCTACTCGCACAAGGAGGAGCTGCGGCTGACCGAGCACCTCGACGAGCGCAACGAGCTGTCCGCCGAGGGCATCGAGCGGCTCGGCGAGTTCGTCGAGGAGGCCCTGCGCATCGCCGAGGACAAAGGCGTGGAAAACTTCCTGGCCTTCGCCACCTCGGCCGTGCGCGAGGCCGCCAACGGCGAGCACGTGCTCGCCCAGATCAACGACCGCTGCGGCGTGCACATCGAGGTCCTGTCCGGCAGCGACGAGGCCAGGCTGACGTTCCTGGCCGTGCGGCGCTGGTTCGGCTGGTCGTCGGGGCGGCTGCTCGCCTTCGACATCGGGGGCGGCTCGCTGGAGATCGCCGCCGGGGTCGACGAGGAGCCCGACGTCGCCGTCTCGCTGCCGCTCGGCGCGGGGCGGCTCACGCGCGGCTGGTTCGCCTCCGACCCGCCGTCCGCCGACGAGGTCCGCAACCTGCGCAGGCACGTACGCGCCCAGATCGCCCGCACGGTCGGTGACATCGTCCGATACGGCGAGCCCAACCGGGCCGTGGCCACCTCCAAGACCTTCAAACAGCTGGCCAGGATCGCCGGGGCCGCGCCCACCAGCGACGGCCTCTATGTCTCCCGGTCGCTGTCGCGGCAGGACATGGCCGAGTGGGCCGTCAAGCTGACCACCATGAGCTCCGCCGAGCGGGCCGCGCTGTCCGGTGTGTCCGACGGGCGGGCCGCGCAGCTGGCCGCGGGGGCCATCGTGGCCCACGCGACCATGGACCTCTTCGAGGTCGACCGGCTGGACGTCTGTCCCTGGGCGCTGCGCGAGGGGGTCATCCTGCGCCGCCTCGACATGCTGCCCAGTCGGCCGGATGTGACGTCGAGGTAACCGCGATCTACCCGAATCTCGCGCATAAGTGCCGGTTCTCGGGGCATCTCCGGCTGATGTTGGCAGTGCTCAGCACGATCGCCTCGCTGGTGATCGTCCTCATCCTGGCGTTCCTGGCCGTCTTCCTCATTTCCGTGGCCGTCCTGCTCGCGCTCGCGCTGATGGCGGGATCGACGGCCCACAAGTCCGAGGTACGGCCGGTCATGGGAGGGCTCGAGGCACGGTTGCGGGGGACGACGATTGGGAGAACACGATTGGGGAGGAGGGGTGAGCAGGTACGACCGTCCGCTTGAGCGTGGGGCCGCGCTTCGGAAGCCCGTTCAGTTGGCGATGAAGTGCGGCCCCGCCGCGCCCGGCGCGAAGCGCAGGCGCTTCTCCAGGCACACCACAGACCCGTCCTCGTGCCGGTTGGTGAAGCGGATGTCGTCGGCCAGTGCCCGCATGATCTGGATCCCGCGGCCGGACTCGGCGTTGGGCGCCGCCTCGCCGTTGTTGGGTGGCGGGTCGAAGCCGCCGCCCATGTCGATCACTCTGATGACGCAGAGCTTGTCGTAGACCCCCGCGCTCACCACGTACTCGTCGCTGGGGCCCGCGTGTCTGACGACATTGGAACACGCCTCGGTGAGCATGAGCTCGATGTCGTCGCGGATCTGCGGCTCCACCCCCAATGACCTCAGTGTGCCGTCGAACATCTGTCTGATCAGGGGGACGCTGGCCGCATCCCTGGGCAGCCGGAGCGCTATCGTGGCCTCCACCGCACCTCCTCCGTAGTCCTTCGGATGCGTCAGTGGCCACTCCTCTGCCCATTCAGACCCGCCCCAATCGTCCCTACGGTTCCATGAGGCGGAGCGCCACCTCCATCGCGGCCTCGCTGATCTCCTCTTCGGTCAGCTTCTCGTCCTGCGCCATCCACTTGCCGGCGTGCAGCGTGAACAGCGCCATCGAGCGGCTGATGCGCACGGCCAGCGGGTCGCCGGGATCGGTGATCTCGGAGGTCAGCTCCAGCATCACCTCGCGCATCCGAAGGATCTTCGGGTGATCGCGCAGCGCCGTCTGGTTGCGCTCCATGAAGCGGGCGACCTCGAGGTAGCGCTCGTTCGTCAGCTTGTCGGCGTAGCGCAGGAGCAGCTCGCGGCGCGTCTCCGGCGTGTTCGACCGGCTCCTGAACCAGGCCAGGAGCTCCTCCATGTCCGCCACCCGCAGGTCGGCCAGGCTGGCGACGATGTCTTCCTTGGTCTTGAAGTGGTAGTAGAGCGCCGCCTTCGTCACGCCGAGCTCCTCCGCGATCTCTCGCAGCGAGGTCGCTTCGTAACCCTGCTCGATGAAGAGCTTGAGCGCGATCTCTTGGATCCGGCTCCGCGTGTCTTCCCGCAATGTGCACCTATTTCGACTTGTATCGACTTGACCGTCGGCAAGTAAGGTTTCTAGCTTATTCTATGCTTGCCGGTCGGCAGGTAAGCAAGGACGTCCAGTGGGGGTGTGTATGGCGGAAACGGTCGCACGACGGCGTGAAGTCATGGTGGTCCTGCCCGGGCTGATGCTCGCGATGCTCCTCGCCATGCTCGACAACATGATCATGGGTACGGCGATGCCGCGCATCGTCGGCGAACTCGGGGGACTGACCCATCTGTCATGGGTCGTCACAGCCTACGTTCTCGGTACGACGGTCTCCACCCCCATCTGGGGAAAGATCGGCGACCTGTACGGCCGTAAGACCATCTTCATGATCTCGATCGTGATCTTCATGATCGGCTCCATGCTCTGCGGGATGGCGGGCTCCTCCCTGCTCGGCGGCCCCGACGGCGGCATGGCCGAGCTGATCGGGTTCCGCGCGCTGCAGGGTCTGGGCGCCGGCGGCCTCGTGGTCAACGTGATGGCCATCATCGGCGACCTGGTGCCGCCTCGCGAGCGAGGCCAGTACCAGGGCATCATGGCGGGCGTCATGTCGCTGGCCATGATCGCGGGCCCGCTGGTGGGCGGCTTCATCACCGACAACCTCGACTGGCGCTGGGCCTTCTACGTGAACCTGCCGGTCGGCGCCATCGCCCTGGTCGTGCTGGCGCTGCGGCTGAAGCTCCCCAAGCTGCACAACCGGGTGCGGATCGACTGGCTGGGCGCGATCCTGCTGTCCGTCAGCATCACCGCGATGGTCCTCATCACCACCTGGGGCGGCAACCAGTACGGCTGGGGCTCCTGGCAGATCCTCACCCTGGCCGCGGTCGCCGTGGTCACGCTGGCGGTGTTCATCTTCGCCGAAGGCAGGGCGGCCGAGCCGATCATGCCGCTCCAGCTGTTCCGCAACCGCAACTTCGCCCTGATCTCGGGCATCGGCTTCCTGCTCGGCTTCGCCATGTTCGGCGCCATCAACTTCCTGCCGCTGTTCCAGCAGACGGTTCAGGGCGCCTCGGCGACCAACTCGGGCCTGCTGCTGCTGCCGATGATGGCCTCGGCCATGGTCGTCTCGCTGTTCGTCGGCCGGGCCATCACCGCCACGGGCAAGTACAAGATCTACCCGGTGCTCGGCGGCGTCGGCATGGCCGTGGCCATGTGGCTGCTGTCGACCATGGACGTCGCCACGCCCAGCTGGCGGACGGGCGTCTACATCGCCGTCCTCGGCCTCGGCATGGGCTTCCTCATGCAGACCACGATGCTCATCGCGCAGAACAGCGTCGAGCAGAAGGACCTCGGCGTCTCCAGCAGCGCCGCCACGTTCTTCCGCTCGATCGGCGGCTCGTTCGGCGTCTCGATGTTCGGCGCCATCTTCAACAACCACCTCCTGTCGGAGCTGACCGGCCGGTTCGGCCCGCAGGCGGCGGACAAGATCGCCAAGGGCGGCGGCCGGTTGGACCCGGCGGCACTCGGCCAGATGCCGCCGCAGATGCGCACCGGCCTGCTGGAGTCACTCGCCGCGTCGATCTCCGGCGTCTTCTGGTGGGCCATCCTGTTCGCCGTGGCCGTGCCGGTGCTGGCGGTCTTCATCAAGGAGATCCCCCTGCGCGGGGGCCCGTCGGCCGACGCCTCCCAGCACGAGGTGGTCAGCCCGGCGGCAGGCTGAACAGCTTGTCGAGCCCGGTCATCCGCATCAGGTTACGCAAATAGGGCGTCAACGCCACCACGCGCAACTCGGCGTCGGCGCCCTCGACCTGCCGCTGGAGGCGTACGAGAGCGGCCAGACCAGAGGAGTCGATGAAGGCCAGCTCCGACAGATCGAGGTCGAGCCGGCGATAACCGGCGTCGAACGTCAGCCCCGCCAGCTCGGCGGCGGTGTCGAAGTCGAGGTCGCCGCTGAGCGCCAGCCGGATCGTCATTCCGTCCAGCGCGGCGACATCGATGCGCAACGGCGTCTTGTCGAGCACCGTCTCAGCTTATCCACAGCGCGGATAATGGGAGGCGTGGGGCGCCCGGGTTCGGGAAAATCGCCGCTATGAAGCCCTCTGGTGCCCATCGGTTCAGCCGCCCACGGGCGGCGGACGCCCCCGCCATCCACGAGCTCGTCGCGGCCTGCGACCTGGCCGTCATCGGTGTTCCCGACGCCACGCCGGCCGACATCGCCGACGAGCTGGCCGAGCCGGACTTCAACCTCGACACCGACGGCTGGCTCGTCCACGACGCCGACGGCACGCTGGTCGGCTGGGCCTGGGCGGGCGCCAAGGGCGACAGCGACATGCTCGACATCGAGGTCCTCGTGCGCCCCGGCGTCGAGGAGCTCGCGGACGAGCTCTGGCGCCTCGTCCTCGACCGCGCCGGGGAGCTGGCGCTGGAGCGGGGCCACGACGCCGCCACGGTCGACATCGGCATCTACCGGGCCGACACCGACAAGCAGGCGCTGGCCAAGGAGCGCGGCTTCGAGCCCGGCACCAGCTTCCACCGCATGCGCGTCGACCACGAGGGCCCGGTCGAGCCGCCCGCCCCGATCCCCGGGCTGACCCTCCACAGCGGGGAGACCGACGCCGTCCGCCGGGAGGCGCACCAGATCTACCAGGAGGCGTTCGCCGACCACTTCGGCTTCGTCAAGAACGACTACGACCATTGGCTCGAACGCAGGCAGGCGCAGAGCATCACCGACTGGACCCAGCTCGCCGTCGCCAGGATCGACGGGCGGCCGGCGGCGGTGGTGATCGGCAACAACCAGTTCGTGCCGGACGAGGACTGCGGCTACGTCGCCACGCTGGCCGTCCTGCCCGAGCACCGGGGGAAGGGGCTGGGCCGCTTCCTGCTGCGGCACGCCTTCGCCGCCGACGCGGCGCGCGGGCGACGGGGGACGCTGCTGCATGTGGACTCCAACAACACCTCGCCCGCGCTCGACCTCTATCTGTCGGCGGGCATGCGACCGGTCCTGGTGATCGACGTCTGGCGCCGCCTGATCCGCCCCACCCGAGCCTCCTGATCCGCCCCGCCCGGCCCGCTCCGTCCGGTCCATCCGCCTGGTCTGTCCGAGCCACCCGGCCCGTCTGACGGGTGGGTCTCACGGGTGGTGGTCCTTCCGGTCTAGCGTACGAACGTACTAGTTCGTACATTTGATGGGACTGGAGGAGAGTGAGAGCGGATGAGCTCCTATCTGATCGGCCTGATCGGTGCCGGGATCGGCCCGTCGTTCAGCCCCGCGCTGCACGAGCGCGAAGCCGACGCGCACGGCGTGCGCTATGTCTACCGGCTGCTCGACATCGGCGAGCTGGGACTGGGGGCGGACGCTGTGGGAGAGCTGGTCCGTACGGCGCGGCGGCTCGGGTACGACGGCCTCAACATCACCCACCCGTGCAAGCAGACCGTGATCCCCTTCCTGGACGAGCTGTCGCCGGACGCGGCGATGCTCGGCGCGGTCAACACCGTCGTGTTCGAGGGGCGGCGGGCCGTGGGGCACAACACCGACTGGGCCGGGTTCGCGGAGTCGTTCGCCCGGGGACTGCCCGACGCGCCGACCCGGCGGGTGGTGCAGCTGGGCGCGGGCGGGGCGGGGGCCGCGGTGGCGCACGCCCTGCTGACCCTCGGCGCGGATCAGGTCGTACTGGTCGACGCGGCCGAAAGCCGGGCGGCCTCGCTCGCCGCAGACCTGGCCGGCCGGTTCGGGCCGGACCGGATCCGCACCGCGGCCACGGCCGAGCTGGGCGGGCTGCTCGCGACGGCGGACGGGCTGGTGCACGCGACCCCCACGGGGATGGCGCAGCACCCCGGGCTGCCGCTCCCCGCTGAGCTGCTGCGGCCGGAGCTGTGGGTGGCCGACATCGTCTACCGGCCCCTGGAGACCGAACTGCTGCGCAGGGCCAGGGCGCTCGGCTGCCGGACCATGCACGGCGGCGGCATGGTGGTCTTCCAGGCCGCGCACGCGTTCCGCCTGTTCACGGGCCGCGAGCCCGACGCCGAACGGATGCTCACCCACCTCACCGACCTGATCGACGCCTGACCGGGAGGTCCTCTCATGCGCAAGTCCATCGCCACCGTCTCGGTCAGCGGGACGCTGGCGGAGAAGCTGACCGCCATCTCCGCCGCGGGCTTCGACGGCGTGGAGATCTTCGAGAACGACCTCCTTGTCTCCCCGCTGAGCCCGGAGGAGGTACGCGCCAGGGCCGCGGATCTGGGTCTCGGCATCGACCTGTACCAGCCGTTCCGCGACTTCGAGGCGGTGCCCGGCGACGTACTGGCCCGCAACCTGCGCCGGGCCGAGCGCAAGTTCGAGCTGATGGAACGCCTCGGCGCCACCACGCTGCTGGTCTGCTCCAGCGTGTCTCCCGACGCGGCCGACGACGACGAGCTGGCCGCCGAGCAGCTGCGCCTGCTCGCCGAACGCGCCGCCGGACACGGCATCAGGATCGCCTACGAGGCGCTGGCCTGGGGCAGGCACGTCAACGAATACCTGCACGCCTGGCGGATCGTACGCATGGCCGGCCACCCGAACCTCGGCACCTGCCTCGACAGCTTCCACATCCTGTCGCGCGGCTCCGACCCGATCGGCATCGAGGCGATCCCGGGCGACCGGGTGTTCTTCCTCCAGCTGGCCGACGCGCCGCTGCTGGCGATGGACGTGTTGCAGTGGAGCAGGCACTACCGGTGTTTTCCCGGCCAGGGCACCTTTGACCTGGCCGGACTGGTGAGCCACGTGCTGGACGCCGGGTACGCGGGGCCGCTGTCGCTGGAGGTGTTCAACGACGGCTTCCGGCAGGCCGACGCCGGCCGGACGGCCTTGGACGCCATGCGGTCGCTCATCGCCCTGGAGGAGGCCACCGCCCTGCGACGCGCCGCGACCCCGCCGATCCCGTCCCCGATCAGCCCGGCTCCCGTCCGCCTGGCCCCGGTCATCCCGCCCCCGGTCATCCCGTCCGGCTTCGCGTTCGCCGAGCTCTCCGTCCCTCCCGCCGACCTGCCCGGAGCGTCTGGCGAGCTGGCCGGACCGGGGGGGTCGCGTGGGCGGTCCGGTCATGCGTACGAGCTGGGCGGGCTGCTGGCGGCGCTCGGGTTCGTCCGCACCGGGACGCATGCCCACAAGCCGGTCGAACTCTGGGAGCAGGGAGAGGCCCGGATCCTGCTCAACTCCACCGGCGACGGACCCGCGCTCGCGGCGATCGGGCTGGAGAGCCCGGACCCCGCTGGTTCCGTGCGGCGCGCCGAGTCGCTGCTGTCACCGGTCCTGCCCCGCCACCGCGCCCCTCGGGACGCCAGGCTGGACGCGATCGCCGCACCGGACGGGACCGAGCTCTTCTTCTGCCGCACCGGACATCCCGACCATTCCAGCTGGACCGACGACTTCGAGCCCCGCGCGGAGGGTGAACCGGCCGCCGGGGGCATCACGCACATCGACCACGTGGCGCTCACCCAGCCCAGGCACCACTTCGACGAGGCCGCGCTGTTCTACCGCACCGTCCTCGGCCTGCGCCCCCAGGAGAGCCTGGAGGTCCCCGACCCCTACGGCCTGCTGCGCAGCAAGGCGATGTCCACGGCAGATGGCGCCGTACGGATGGTGCTCAACATCAACCAGGTCGGCGCCCAGCACATCCCCTGGCAGCACATCGCCCTGGCCTGCGACGACATCGTGGCCACCGCCCGCAGGCTGCGCGCCGTACACCCCGACCTGCTGCTCGCCGTCCCCGCCAACTACTACGACGACCTCGCCGCCCGCTATGACGTGCCACCCGAGCTGCGGGAGCTCGGCCTGCTGTACGACAGGGACGAGCACGGGGAGTTCCTCCACCTGTACACGATCACGGCCGGGCGGGTGTTCTTCGAGCTCGTCCAACGTGTCGGCGACTATCACGGGTACGGCGCCGCCAACGCGCCAGTCCGCCTGGCCGTTCAGCACGCCGGGGCCCAGCGGTGGGGACAACGGTCATCTAGGATTAGCGCGACCCCTGTCGGCCCGACCGTGGAGCCCCATGACCTCGCAGCCACTCGCTCGCGCCGCCGGTGAACGTCAGCGTGACGCCGACCGGACCAAGGCGGAGATCCTTCAGGTCGCGCAGCGGGAGTTCGCGCGGCACGGGTACGCCGGCGCCAGGGTGGACGAGATCGCCGAGCGGACGCGCACCACCAAGCGCATGATCTACTACTATTTCGGCGGCAAGGAGCAGCTTTACATCGCGGTCCTGGAGAAGGCGTACACCGAGGTGCGGGCCGCCGAGCGGACCGTCGACGTGGCGCACCTGGCGCCGGTGGAGGCCATCCGCACGCTGGCGGAGCTGACGTTCGACCACCACGACGCGCACCGCGACTTCATCAAACTGGTCGGCATCGAGAACATCCACGAGGCCGAGCACATCCGCAAGTCCGAGGTGCTGGCCAACCTGGGCGCGCCCGTGCTCGACATCATCTCCCGCATCCTCGACGCGGGGCAGGAGTCCGGCGACTTCGTCACCGAGGCCGATGCCATAGACGTGCACATGATGATCAGCGCGTTCTGCTTCTTCCGGGTCGCCAACCAGCACACGTTCGGGGCGCTGTTCGGCCGCGACATGACCGCGCCGGAGCACCGCGCCCGGCTGCGCACGATGGTCGGCGAACTGACCGTCGCCTACCTGCGTGGCGCAGGCGCCCCCGCGTAGCGTCGGTGCCCTCGCGTAGCGCCCGCGCGCCACGTAGCGCCCGCGCCCCGCACAGTGCCGGCGCCGCGCGTGGTGCCGCCCACCTGCGGCCGGATGGCCGCACCCGATCTCGGCCGCTCGGGAGAGGGTTTGTTCACACCCTTGTAATGTACGAACCAGTGAGTTAGTTTCGGGGCTATTCTCACCCGGGAGGAGCCCCGTGACCGACATCCCCACTCCCCAGGGAAAGCCGCGCAAGGCCGCGATCGCCGCCTGGATCGGCAGCGCCCTGGAGTACTACGACTTCTTCATCTACGGCACCGCCGCCGCCCTGGTCTTCGGCAAGGTCTTCTTCCCTTCGTCCGCCCCGGGCACCGGAACGCTGCTGGCCCTGGCCACGTTCGGCGTCGGCTACCTGGCCAGGCCCGTCGGCGCGTTCGTGCTCGGGCACGTGGGGGACAAGTTCGGGCGCAAGAAGGTGCTGGTCTCCACGCTGGTGCTGATGGGGCTGTCGACGTTCCTGGTCGGCTGCCTGCCCACCTACGACCAGGTCGGCGTGCTGGCCCCGGTGCTGCTGGTGGTGCTGCGGCTGATGCAGGGCTTCTCCGTCTCGGGTGAGCAGGCGGGTGCGAACTCCATGACCCTCGAACACGCCCCGGAGGGACGCCGCGCCTACTACACCAGCTTCACGCTCAACGGCACGCAGGCGGGGCAGATCATCGCGACCGCGATCTTCCTGCCGATCGCGGCGCTGCCCGAGGAGCAGCTGCTGAGCTGGGGCTGGCGGGTGCCGTTCTGGCTGAGCATCGTGGTGGCGGCCGTCGGGTTCGTGATCCGCCGCACGCTGGAGGAGACGCCCGCCTTCGAGCGGGAGGTCGCCGAGAACGGCGTCGCCAAGCTGCCGCTGGTCGTACTGTTCCGCGAGCACGGGACGGACGTCCTGCGGGTGATCGTGGCCGCGGTGATCGCGTCGGTGAGCACGATCTTCACCGTGCACGCGCTGTCGTACGCGGTCAACACGGTGGGGCTGGACCGCGCACCGATGCTGTGGGTCGGCGTGCTGGCCAATGTCGCGGCGGTGATCACGATCCCGCTGTGGGGAAAGCTGTCGGACCGGGTGGGGCGTAAGCCGGTGTTCATCGGCGGCTCGCTGGGGTGCGCGGTGCTGATCTTCGCCTACCTCTGGGCGATCTCGGCCGGTGGCTATCCGCTGATCTTCGTGGCGGGGATCCTGATGTTCGGGGTCGTGCACAGCGCGACCAGCGGGGTCTGGCCGTCGTTCTACGGGGAGATGTTCAGCACCCGGGTACGGCTGTCCGGGATGGCGATCGGCACGCAGATCGGGTTCGCCATCGCCGGGTTCGCGCCCACGCTCGCCACGGCCGTGGCCGGTACCGGCCGGGACAGCTGGCTGGGCGTCTCACTGCTCACCGCGGCGCTGTGCCTGATCAACGTGGCCGCCGTGGCCACGGCGCGGGAGACGTACCGGATCCCCACCGACCAGCTCGGCGTCAAGCCCGCCACCCTCGCACCGACTGCGACGGCGAGAGCGACGTGAGCGACGAGCGTGGCGTGAGCGGCGGGCACGATGTGAGCGACGAGCACAGCGCGGGTGGCGGGGGCAGCGCGGGCGGAGGTGCGTTCCGCGTCTACGCCATCCAGTACGCGCGGCGCGACGCCCTGCGCGGTGAGCACTTCCACGGTCACGACGGGCGGGCGGGCGAGCCGCATCCGACGGCCTACTACACCTGGCTGGCCGTCTCCGACCGGCACACCGTCGTCATCGACACCGGCATCAGCCGCGCCCGCGCCGCCCGGATCGACGGCCTCGACTACCTGGCCGCGCCCGCCGAGACGATGGCCGAGCTGGGTGTGGACGCCGACGCGGTCGGCCACGTGGTGCTCACTCACCTGCACTACGACCACACCGGCACGGCCCGCGACTTCGGCGCCGCCCGGTACGTCCTGCAGCGCGCCGAGCTCGACTACTGGACCGGCCCCTGGGCCCGGCGCGTCGCCAGGGAGCGCTGGCTGATGGACGAGGACGACGTGGCGCGGCTGCGGGCGGCGGAGAAGGAGGGCCGGATGGACCTGCTCGACGGCGACGCCGAGGTGGTCCCCGGGCTGAGCGTCCACCTGGTCGGCGGGCATACGGCGGGCATGCAGGTGGTACGGATCCGGACCGCGCGCGGCCACGTGGTGATCGCCTCGGACGCGAGCCACTTCTACGAGAACATCGAGGACGACCGGCCGTTCCCGATCCTGCACAGCATGACCGGCATGTACGGGGCCTTCGACCGGATCAACGAGCTCGCCGACGGCCCGCACCTGGTGGTGGCCGGCCACGACCCCGAGGTGCTCACCCGCTTCCCGCCGCTCACCGGGCCCCTGAGCGGCCGGGTCGCCGTGATCGCCCCGTAAGCACCCGCATGGCTCACAGGCCGAGGTAGATGCGCCGGACCTGGGGATCGACCCGCAGGGCGGCCGAGGTGCCGGTGGCCGCGATCTCCCCGTTCTCCATGACCAGGCAGGCGGAGGTGACATCGAAGGTGAGCTTGGCGTTCTGCTCGACCAGCAGGATGCTCAGCCCGTCGGCGTTCAGCCTCTTCAGCCCGGTCACGATCTCCTCGACCAGGATCGGCGACAGTCCCATCGACGGCTCGTCGAGCAACATCACCCGGGGCCGGCACATGAGCGCGCGGCCGATCGCCAGCATCTGCTGCTGACCCCCGGACAGCGCCCCGGCCAGGCGCTGCCGCATCTCGCCGAGCACCGGGAACAGATCGTAGACCTCGCCGATCGGGGTCCGCTTCCAGTTGCCGGTGTAGGCGCCCAGCAGCAGGTTCTTCTCCACGGAGAGCCCCGGGAACACGTGCCGCCCCTCGGGGACGTACCCGATGCCGTGGCGGACCAGGGTGTGCGCGGGCGCCCGCAGCAGGTCGTGCGCGCCGAAGGCGATGCGCCTGGCCTGCCGGGGCGCCAGGCCCATGACGGCCTTGAGCGTGGAGGTCTTGCCCGCTCCGTTGGCGCCGATGATGCCCAGCGACTGGCCCGGCTCCACCGTGAAGCTCACATCGTGGGCGGCCCGCACCCCGCCGTAGTGCACCGACAGTCCTTCGACGATCAGCGTGCTCATCTGGTGGCCTCCTCGGCAGCGGACCCGGCATCAGACTCGGCATCGGACCCGGCATCGGACTCGGTTGCGGACTCAGCGGTGGTCCGGGACGGTGCGGACATCGAGTCACCCAGGTAGGCCGCGACCACGTCCGGCTGGACGGCGACGTCCGCGGGCGCGCCGTCGGCGATGACCTTCCCGCCGGACAGTACGGTGACCCGGTCGCACAGCGACATGACCAGGCCCATGTTGTGCTCGATCACCACGACCGTCACGCCGGAGTCCCTGATCGAGCGGACGATCTCGGCGAGCTGCCGTACCTCCTCGCCGTTGAGCCCGGCCGCCGGCTCGTCGAGCAGCAGCAGCGCGGGCGCCATCGCCATCGCGCGGGCCATCTCGATCCGCCGCTGGATCCCGTACGGCAGGGCACGCGGCGCCGCGTCGGCGAAGTCCCGCAGCCCGAACCGGTCGATCAGCTCATCGGCCCGCACCCGCAGTGCCCGCTCGAATCCGAGCACGCTCCAGGGAAGCGCGAGGTACCGCCAGACCCAGCGCGTCCGCGTGCGATCCAGGCCGACCAGGATGTTCTCCCGGACGGTGAGGTCGCCGAACAGCCGCAGGTTCTGGAACGTGCGGGCCACCCCCAGCTGCGACAGCCGGTACGGAGCCGCGCCGGTGACCTCCCGCTCCCGGAAGAGGACCCGCCCGGACGTCGGCGTGTAGAAGCCGCTCACGACGTTGAACAGCGTCGTCTTGCCCGACCCGTTCGGCCCCACGACGCCGCGGATCTCGCCGGCCGTGATCGTGAGCGACACCTGGTCGAGCGCGGTCAGCCCCTTGAACCGCATGGTCACCCCGTCGACCTCCAGCAGGTCCACGCCCACTCGGTCGCCCGCCCGGTCGTACGGCTGGAAGGGGCCCAGTGTGGCTCTCGCCCCGGCGGCCCGGCGCCGCCGGAGACGGGCGGGCAGTCCGGCCAGCCCGGTGGGGGCGAAGACCACCACGAGGACGACCACGCTGCCGTACCCGAGCTGGGCGTAGGCCGACACGTCCAGCAGCGCCTCCCGAACCAGCGACAGCGCCACCGCCCCGACGACGCAGCCGAGGATGCTCCGCCGGCCGCCGATGATCACCATGGCCAGCAGGAGGAACATGTTGGCGATGCTGAACGTCTCCGGCGCCACGAAGCGGATGAGCCCGGCGTACAGCACCCCGGCGATCCCGCCGTACAGGCCGGACAGCACGAAGGCGGTCATGCGCAGCAGCGGGATCTCCGCGCCGAGCGCGCCGGCGGCCAGGTCGTCGTCGCGCATGGCGCGCAGCCGGCGGCCGAGCGGCGAGTGGGTCACGAACAGCGCGAACGCCAGCGCGAGCGCGAACACCACCAGCTCGACGTAGTAGAAGAGGTACTCACTGGACAGGTCCACCCCGAACAGCGGCGGCACCGGAATGTCGCTGATGCCCTCGGCCCGCCCGGCGACGGTCGCGTTGGTGATCCAGTTGACGAAGGCCAGTGCCAGTCCGAGCGTGACGATGCCCAGGTAGTGCGACTGCATCCGCAGCGCGGGCAGGCCCACCAGCAGCCCGACCAGGACGGCGGCCAGCAGGGCCAGCGCGGCGGCGGTCCAGAAGCCGAGCCCGGCCCGGGTGGTGAGGATGGCGACGGCGTAGGCGCCGACGCCGAAGAAGGCGATCTGCGCCAGGTTGATCTGCCCGGCCACGCCCATGGCCAGCCCGAGTCCGATGCCGAGGACCGCGAAGATGATCGCCACGTCGACGACGTGGATCGCGTAGCCGCCCAGCCCGTACGGCAGCAGCCAGGCCGCCACGGCGGCGGCGATGAGAGGGATCAGCCGTTTCACGCTCGGTTCACCGTCGTCTCTCCGAAGATGCCGGTGGGACGGACCATCACGATGGCGGCGAAGACCAGGAACGTCACCAGCTCCGAGTACTCCTGGAAATGGCCGGCCGCGAAGGAGTCCAGCAGCCCGAACGCCATGCCGCCGGCGATCGCGCCCCGCATGCTGCCGAAGCCGCCGAAGATCGCGGCGGCGAAGCCCTTGATGCCCAGTGAGCCGCCCATCGTGGGGTTGACGTAGAGCATCGGCCCGATGAGCCCGCCGGCCAGCGCCGCCAGGCCCGCGCCGATGGCGAAGGCCATGGCGTTGCTGCGGCCGACGTGGATGCCGACGGCGGTGGCCGCCTCGTGGTCCATCGCGACCGCCTGCATGGCCGCGCCGCGCTTGGTGCGCTGCAGGAACAGCCCCAGCAGGACCGTGGCCGCCGCCGCCACGGCGATGACCAGCAGGCTGTAGGTCGGGATCTTGATCCCGGCGACGTCCAGCGGCGCGGTCGCCACCGGCGACGGCACGGCGTGGCCGGTCGCGCCGAACACGCGGATCGCCCCGGCCTCCAGCACGGTGCCGAAGCCGATCGTGCCGATCAGCATCAGGTCGAAGTCCTTGTTCTCCAGCGGGCGCAGCACCCGCTCGATGACCAGCCCGATCAGCGCGGTCACCGCGATCGCCACCGCGACCGCGACGGGGAAGGGCAGCTTGGCGAACATGTACAGGTTGGACGCGGCGTAGGCGCCGATCATCACCACGTTGCCGTGGGCGAAGTTCACCAGGCCCATGGTGCGGTAGACGATCGAGAAGCCCATGGCGACCAGCGCGTACACCGCGCCGAACGTCACGCCGCCGATGAGGGTCTGCAGAAAGACCTGCACGGTTCTCCTAGCCGGCCGACTCGGCGACGATCTTCCCGGCCTTGATGAGGCCGATCTGGGTCGCGTGGATGCCCACCCCGGAGTCGTCATAGGCGAAGTCGCCGAGCAGGCCGTCGTGCTTGACCGCGCGGATCGCGTCGGCGAGCGGCCGGCCGCCGGCGCCCTTGGTCTGCTTGAGCGCCTCGATGAGAATCTTGGCTCCGTCGTAGGCCTTGGCGCCGTGCAGTTCGGCGGCCTCGCCGAAGGCGGCCTGGTAGGCGGCCGAGAAGGTCTTGCTCGCCGGGCTCGCGTCGTTGCTGAGGTAGGGCGAGCTGATGACCGAGCCCTCGGCGTTGTCCGCGCCCGCGGTGGTCACGTACACGTCGGTGCCCATGGGGGCGCCGCCCGCCAGGACCGCCTTCAGCCCCAGCTCGCGGGCCTGCTTGGCGATCAGCCCGGACTCGACCTCCTCGGCGCCGACGAACAGGACGTCGGGGTTCTTCTGCCGGATGGCGGTGAGGGAGGCGCTGAAGTCCTTCTGGTCGGGGGTGACGGCCTCGTCGGCGATGGGAGTGATGTTCCTGGTCTTGAGCGCGGCCAGGAACGCGTCGTGCTCGCCCGCGCCGTACGTGCCGTTGTTGCTGATCAGCGCGATCTTCTTGTAGCCCTTGTCGTCGACCAGGTACTTGGCCAAGGTCTCGTCGTAGGTCACGCTGGTCGGCGCGTTGAGGAACAGGAACGGGCTCTTGAGCGCGGCGAGCTTGGGCGACTGTCCCGAGGTGATGTTCGGGATCCCGGCGTCCTTGAGTATGGGCGCCATGGCCAGGGTGACGGCGCTTTCGGCGGTGCCGAGCATGGCGACGTAGCCCTCGCCGGCGATCTTCCTGGCCAGGTTCGTGCCGACCGTGGGGTCGCCCTGGTCGTCGAACAGGTCCAGCTGGATCTGCCGCCCATTGACGCCGCCGGCCTTGTTGGCCTCGTCGACGGCCAGCTTGACGCCCTTGTTCTCCCATTTGCCGAGCGAGCTGAGCTGGCCGCTCTGGGCGTTGATGTTGGCGACCTTGATGGGTCCGGTGGCGTCGGCCTGCTTGCCGGACTGCTGTCCGGGGGCGGAGCAGGCGGTCAGCGTGACGATGAGCGCTACGGCGGCGATGGGGAATCTCGCGGGAAACACGGTTCACCTCGTTTGGGGGGAGTCCGACATGGCCGTGTAATGCACGAACTAGTACGTTAGTTATACGGCCGGGTGTGACCAGAGGAAATATCGAACGCGCAACGGTTTCAGGCGGGGAAGACGCCCTGGTAGATGTCCTTGATGTTCCAGTGGCCGGGGGTCGGGACGGGCTCGTTGACCATCGGCACGTCGATCACCGCGGGCCGCCGGTCCGCCACCGCCTTGCGCAGCGCCGTACGGAGATCGCCGGGCGTGGCGACCGTGTGCCCGTCGGCCCCGCAGGCCCGCGCGAGGGCGGCGAAGTCCGGGCTGTAGGGCCGTCCGGCGGGATCGGTGAAGTCGCAGCCGTGGCTGCGGCCGAAGTGGGCGGACTGCAGGTCGGAGATCGTGCCGTGCGACCGGTTGTTCATCACCACGAAGATCACCGGCGCGCCCAGCTCGACGGCCAGCGGAACGGCGGGGAGCTGGGCACCCATGCCGCCGTCGCCGATCAGCGCGACCACGGTCCTGCCCGGCTCGGCGAGCTGCGCGCCGACGGCGGCGGCGGGGCCGAAGCCCATGGTGGACGCGCCGCCGGGGGTGATGAACCGGCCCTCGGGCGGCAGTTCGTAGCACTGCGCCACGCCGTTCTTGTTCCAGCCGACGTCGGTGACCAGGATCGTGTCCGGTGGCACCGAGTCGCGCAGGTCGGCCAAGATGCGCTCGGGCCGCAGCGGGAAGTCGTCGCTGCTCCCGCGCTCCCTGCTCGCGCCGAACAGCTCCGACCTGGCCGCGCGGATCCGCTCCCGCAGCACGGGACGGCTCACCCCCGGGTGCGAGGCGGCCGCCGCGGCGATCGCCCTGATCGCCAGCGCGGCGTCGGCGACCGCGCCGATCTCCGCCGGGTAGTTGCGGCCGATCTCGGCCGGGTCGAGGTCGATCTGGAGCAGCCTGCCCTTGTCCCCGAGCGTCCAGGTGAAGCGCGGGTCCCAGGAGCTCGAGTCGGTTTCGGCGAAGCGGGTGCCCAGCGCCAGCACCACGTCGGCCTCCCGGGCGTAGTCGTTGGTGAGCTCCAGCCCCCAGAAGCCGGTCATGCCGAGGACCAGGGGGTGCGCGTCGGGCACGGTCCCCTTGGCCATCAGCGAGTGGGCGATCGGGATGTCGAGGTGCTCGGCCAGGTGGAGCAGCGCGTCGGCGGCGTCGCGCAGGCCGCCGCCCGCGTAGATCAGCGGCCGCTCGGCCCCGGCGAGCGCGGCCGCGATCCGCTCGGCGACGTCCGCCGGCAGGCCGGGCGGTTCGGCGGCGCTGAGGGGCGGGTACGGCTCGGCGGGCCTGGAGAAGACGTCCATGGGCACGTTGACCAGCACCGCGCCCGGCCGTCCTGTCGTCGCCGTCCAGAAGGCGCGCTCCACGGCCCGGCCGAGGTCCTGGGCACGATGCACGTTCCACGCCCGCTTGACGAACGGCCTGAAGACGGCCGCCTGGTCGGCGTCGGCGTGCAGGTTGATCTCCTGGTGCGGGTGCCGCCCGTGGTAGTAGGAGGGGACGTCGCCGGAGATCACCACCATCGGCACCGAGTCGAGCGCCGCGGTCAGCACGCCGGTGGTGGCGTTGGTCAGGCCGGGGCCGACGTGGACGAGCAGCACGCCGGGCTTGCCCGACACGCGGGCGTAGCCGTCGGCGGCGTGCGCGGCGGCCTGCTCGTGCCGGGCGATCACGAACCGGATCCGGCTGTCGGCGAGCGCGTCCAGCACGGCGATGTTGGTGTGGCCACAGGTGCCGAAGACGTGCGTGACACCGAGGTCTTCCAGCTGCGCGACGAGCGCGTGCGCGGAGGTGGTGGTCGTGGAGGTGGTGGTGTCAGAGGTAGCGGTCTCAGGGTGGGTGGTCACTGTTCTCCCCAGATGCTCAGGCCCCGCAGCAGGAGGGTCTTGGTCACGGTGAAGTCCTCGATCATCCAGCGCGGCGACTCGCGGCCGATGCCGGAGTCCTTGACGCCGCCGAAGGGGACGTGGTCGAGGCGGAAGTTCGACGACCCGTTGACCACCAGCCCGCCGACCTCCAGCTCCCGCCAGGCTTGGACGATCCGCCGCACATCATGCGTGAACAGTCCGGCTTGGAGGCCGTACCGGCTGCTGTTGCACGCCTCGATGACCTCGTCGAAGCCGTCGTAGGGCAGAACGGCGACGAGCGCGCCGAACACCTCCTCGCGGACCAGCCGGGCATCGGCGGGCGGCGCGGCGACCACGGTCGGCTCCATGACCGCCCCCGACCGGGCGCCGCCGGTCGTGATCGCGGCGCCCTGGCCGGCCGCCTCACCGGCCCAGCGGACCACCCGTTCGGCGGCGTCGTCGTCCACCATCGAGCCGACGTCGGTCGCCGGGTCCAGCGGGTCGCCCACGACCAGGGACTTCACCTCGGCGGTCAGCGCGGCCACGAACTCCTCGAACCTGCCGCGCTGGACGTAGACCCGCTGCACCGAGATGCAACTCTGGCCCGAGTTGCTGTAGCCGGTGCGCGCGCAGACCCGCGCCGCCTCGGCCACGTCGGCGTCCTCGCACACGATCGTGGCGGCGTTGCCGCCGAGCTCCAGCAGCACCCGCTTGGGCCCGGCCGCCCGCGCCGCGGCCCGGGCGGGGCCGGCCCCCCCGCGGGAGCAATTGCCCGCGCGGTGGGGGCGCGGGCCCCCCCCGCCGCCCGCCCCGGGGGCGCCGGGGGGGGAGGGGTTGG
>NZ_JBEZDU010000013.1:0-162844 GCF_040648495.1 Nonomuraea sp. NPDC049129
CGCGGCGCCGCCCCCCGGTCGCCCTATTGGGGGGGGGGGGGGCCCGCCCCGACCAACTACAAAACCCGGGGGGGGGGGGGGGCCCCCCCCCCCGCCCCGCCCTCTGTCGTCTTCTTGCTGACGGCTCTACCTGCCGACGGCTCTACTCGCTGACGGCTCTACTTGCTGACGGCCTTGCGGAAGAACCGGATCGAGAGCAGCGCGGTCACCAGGGTCCCGCCGACCAGCGCGAGCATGAACGCCCACTGCGGCATATGCGGCATGACCGGTGTCAGTACGGCGCGCAACGCCTCGCTGAGGTAGACGATCGGGTTGAGCAACACGAGAGCCTGAAGCCAGGGGAGGTTGCCGAGCGCGGCCCAGGGATAGTAGACGCAGCCCAGCATCAGCGCCGGCATCATGATCACGGTGAAGAGCAGGTTGAACTGGGTGGGGTCGATGATCGTCCCCAGTAGCAGGCCCAGGCACGACGACAGCAGCGCCCCCGAGACGACGACGGCGGCGAACAGCGGCCAGCTCGTCACCAGCAGCACCGGCGACTCCCCGGGAGCGTGGGTGAAGTAGAGAACCGGGAAGACACAGATCGCGGCGAGCAGCGCCTGTATCGCGCCCGAGGTGATCTTCTGGAGAGCGAGCGCCCAGAGCGGGATGGGGGCCAGCAGCCGGTCCTCGATCTCGCGCGGGAAGGACATCTGCGAGATGAGCGGCACCGAGACGCCCATGATGCCGGCGTAGATCATCGTGGTGGCGAGGATGCCAGGGATCATGATCGTGCTGTAGGAGACGCCACCGGCGGCCGGGGAGAGCTGGGCCGCCGGCAGGACGTACGAGAAGACGAACATGAACAGCAGCGGCTGCACCAGCACCCGCGACAGGAACGTGAACCACTGCTTGCGCAGCACGACCCTGGCGTCCCTGGCCAGCATCGCCCAGAAGGTGTGGGCCCCGCCCAGGCGCCGCGTCTCCTCAGCGGGCGGCGCGATGTCCAATGTGGTCATTGCGGTACTCCCTTCCGGTCAGCGCCAGGAAGACGCTCTCCAGGCTCGGGCGCAGGGTGGTGATGTCCAGCAGGTCGGCGCCGTGCGCGGCGCCGATGTCGATCAACTCCCGCAACAGGCCTTCTGGCCGGGTGGTGACGACGCGGATCTGCGCCCCCGAGACCGTCACCGCGCTGACGCCCTCGCGCCCGAGCAGGGCCCGCGGCTCGCCGGGCGGCGGTACGTCGTAGGTGGCGGTGATGACGGTGTCGCCGTGGGATTTCTTGAGCGCGTCGACGGTGTCGCAGGCCAGCACCCGCCCCTTGTCGATGATGGCCACCCGCTCGCACAGCGCCTCGGCCTCCTCCAGGTGATGGGTGGTCAGCAGGACCGTCTGGCCGCTCGCGTGCATCTCCCGCAGCACACCCCACAGATCGATCCTGGTCTGCGGGTCGATGCCGGCGGTGGGCTCGTCGAGGAAGAGCACCTCGGGGCGGTTGATCAGGGTACGGGCGATCATCATGCGGCGCATCTGGCCGCCCGACAGCTGTGCCGCCTCCGCGTCGCGCCTGTCTGCCAGCTCGAACTGCTCCAGGAGCAGCTCGGCGCGGGCCCGCGCCGCCCGCCGGGACAGCCCGACATAGCGGCCGCGGAACTCCAGATTGTCGATGACGCTCAGCTCGCGGTCCAGGGTGTTGAACTGCCCCATGACGCCGATCCTGCGCTTGACCTCCAGAGGGTCGCGGCTGACGTCGAAGCCCGACACCCTCGCGACGCCGCCGCTGGGGGTCACCAGCGTGGTCAGCATGCCGATCGTCGTGGACTTGCCCGCGCCGTTGGGCCCGAGCAGCCCGAAGAACTCCCCACGCCCGACCTCCAGGTCGACGCCGCATACGGCGTGCACCTCGCCGGACGGTGGGGTGTAGGTCTTGCGAAGGTCCCGCGCCTCGATGGCGGACATCGACGTCACGACAGGACCTCCACCAGTCCGGCCCGGCCGTCCACGGTGACGAGCTGGCCGTCGCGCAGCAGCCGGGTGGCGTTGCCGGTCGCGACGACGGCGGGCACGCCGTGCTCCCTGGCGATGATCGCCGGGTGGGAGAGCAGCCCGCCGCTGTCGGTGACCAGCGCGCCGACACTGCCGAACAGCATCGACCACTGCGGCGTGGTCTCCGGGCAGACCAGCACGTCACCCGGCTCGAGCTTGGCGAAGTCGGCCTCGCTGACCAGGATCCTGACCGGCCCCGTGTAGCGCCCGGCCGAGGCGGCCACGCCGCGCAGCAGGACGCCCGGGCTCTGTTCCGGGCGTTCGGAGCCGACCCGGTAGGCGGCGTCGACCCAGCGCATGGGGGCCAGCGCGGCGTGATCGTCGGCGTCCAGCCCGGCCATCGTCTCGGCCACCGGGGGAAGCGTGGGCGGGTCCCCGTAGGACTGGGGCCCCATGTGCATGGCGGCCCATGCCACGCGCGCCGTCTCGGCGGCGACCAGCTCGCCTCGCGGCCGGCCGTCGGCGACGGCCGAGCGCACCTCGTCCAGGTTCAGCATGAACACGTCGGCCTCCTCGGAGATCTGGCCACGCAGGGCGAGGCGACGGCCCGTCTCCAGCAGGCCGAGCCGGAACAGGCCCCAGGCGGTGTGGGCATGGAAGGCCGTGTCGTCCCTGAGCGGGTAGGCGATGAGCGCGCGCTCCAGCAGCCGCTCGAACCGGGCGACCGTGTCGCTCCCGGAATCGTCCCCGGAGGTGGCGAGCCGGGCGTGGGCCTCGGCGACCGCCTTCTTCCGTGCCCTGGCCGCCTCAGTGCCCGCGGCGGGGCCGGGGGCCTCGAGCTGGGCGGCCACCAGGCGCAGCAGGGAAGCGGGGCGTTCGGCCATGGTGGGCTCGGCCAGGTCGGCGCCGAGGCAGCGCAGGCCGTACACGTCCATGAACGCCCGCACCCGGGCGGCGAACTCGGGATCGGCGGCGAGGACCCGGTCGGCCTCCGCCTCCTGGAGCAGCAAGTCCCGGACGGCGGGCTTACCGCGGGCCAAGGCCGCCAGGCCGGACAGCTCGCGCGCGGGTTCGCTGGTCTTGCCCGGCGTCCCGGACACCAGCACGAGAACCTGGGCCACGTCCCAGCCGAGCAGTTCCTCGCAGAAGGCACCGAGCTCGCCCCAGACCAGGCTGGATGCGCCGCCCACCAGAAAGTGCAGACGTTGCGCCTCGGCGGCCAGTTCGTGCAGCGCGGCCAGCCGGTCGAGCAGCTCGGTGTCGGTCAGCGCCGCCAGGTCGGTCCGCTTCGCGCGGTCGATGCCCGCGGCGATCTCCGGCTCCCAGGTGTCGTGCCAGGAGCTGACGAGCTGCCAGGGTTCGTCGGCGCGCAGGGCCGCCGCGATCCGGGTGAGGCGCTTCAGGATGGCTTCGGGCTCGTGGATGAGAGCGATCCTGACGTAGGACCAGCCCTCGATGCTGCGCACCTGTACGCGGTCCGCGACAGCGAACCTGAACAGCTCGGTGCTGAAGTCATTGACGGCCTGGATCAGAGTGCAGACGTTCATCGGGGACAGCGGCTTGAGCGAGTACTCGCCACGCGTCCAGAATCCGGGCGGCGGCGCTGATCCGTTCGGTGCCCCCGTGTCGCCGAGAGTGGTGATCGGACGGGCCTGCAGCAGCGCCACCGCGCCGCCGTACCAGGCCCACTCCACGTCCACCGGCACCCCCGCCCACGCCTCGACCCTGGCGACCAGGTCGGCGACGGCCGCGACCTCCTTCTCACCGAGCGCGTTCTCGGACTCCGCGGTCCGCGTGGGCCTGCCTTCGCGTACGGACCACTCGTCGGGCGTGGCCTGCCCCGAGACCAGCCGCTCCCCCAGCCCCGCGACCACGCTCACCAGCGTCTCGTCCCGGTCGCCTGTGACGGGATTGGCGCTGAAGGCCACCCCAGCCGCCTCGGCGGGAACCATGCGCTGCACCAGCACGGCCATCGAGGGCTCCCGGTCACCCCGGTAGGCGGCGACCCGGTCATGGAAGGCCGAGGCCCAGCAGGTCCGCACCGCGTCCAGCAGCGCGTCGTGCCCCGTGACGTCGAGCACCGTGTCGTACATCCCCGCGTACGAGCGGCCGGGGAGGTCCTCGTCGGCGGAGGAGGAGCGCACGGCGACGGGGCCGCCGCCGAGCGCGTCGTAGGCCGCGCACAGGGCATCGGCGACCTCACGGGGGACCCCGCCTTCCGGCAGCGCTCCCTCCCCCGCAGCTCCCTCCGCCACAGCTCCCTTCGCCACAACTCCTTCCTCCAGCGCGAGGGCCAGCGCACGCGTGGTGAGTACGAACCCGCCGGGCACGAGAAAACCCGCGGCCATGAGCCCGCCCAAGGTGGCCGCTTTGGTGCCGACCTGGGCGGAGGTGGCCCCACCCAGGTCGGCCAAGGCGAGCGTCAGCGTGCCGGAACTCACCCGACCGGCTTCCGCAGGGCGGCCGTCTGCGTCATCACCGGGTACACCTTCGAGATCAACAGCTCGGGCAGCAGGTCCACGACCCGCTCGAAGTCGAACTCGGGGAAACCGAGCAGCTCGCGCGGGTCTCCGGCGACCAGGTCCAGGCCTGAGCGCTCGACCAGGGCGTGGACGTCCTGGTTGATGCCCCACACGTTCCTGGTCATGACCCCGAACGGCTTGAGGTCCAGGAACAGGTCGACGGTCAGCAGCAGCATCCCGCCCGGACGCAGCAGCTTGACGCAGTGGTCGATGATCTCCAGCGTCTCGGCGGCGTCCAGGTGTTCGAGGACCGACAGGCAGAAGATCCGATCGAAGCTCTCGACCCCGAGGTCGGCGTCCTGGATCCGCTCGGCGACGAGCTTGACCGAGGTGCCGAAGGTGTTGTTGAGCACCTGGTGCCGGTTGGGGGTCAGCAGGATGTATCCGGGGTCGCTCCAGTCGTTGTAGTCGCTCCTGGCCGTGGGATCGACGTTGACCACGTCGTGCCCCTCCATGCCGGCCACGAACTGGAAGCCGCTGGCGCCGCCGCCGATGTCGAGCAGCCGCTTGGGCGAGTCGAGCTCGGCCGTGAGGTAGGCCCACGGGTATTCGTAGATGCGCGTGTGGCTGGCGGGCTGGAAGGCGAACGGGCCGAAGTCGGGGCCGCTCGGGTTGTGCTGGGCGGCCCGGACGTCCTGTGTGGGATGCCCGCCCGCGGCCAGGCGCCGACCGGCGGCGTGGCCGAACGGGGCGCCCCAGCGCTCGTTCCACTTGCGGTAGTCCTCGGGAAGTTGCTTTCTGCCGATCATGCGGATCTACCTTTCGGGATCACTTTCGGGATCAGGAGTGAGCCGGCGCGTGCGGTGAGCGGGCGGCGAGATCCTCCAGCACGCCCACGATCTCCGTGGGGGCCTGCTGGCTCACCGCCTCGTCGTGCAGGCTGCGCACGGAGGCGCGCAGTTCCTCGTCATCGAGCAGCCGCCGCACATGGGCGCGTACCGCTTCGGGATCGGCGTCTTCGGGCATCAGCACGATGCCGCCGCCCGCTCCCGCGAGGCGGGCGGCGTTGAAGGCGTGGTCGGGGAACTGCGGCACGATCAGTTGTGGCACGCCGCAGACCAGGCTGGTCATGGTGGTGCCCGTGCCGCCTTGATGGACGATGGCGTCGCAGGTCGGCAGGAGCATGTGCAGCGGCAGGGACTCCACCAGCCTGACACCCGCCGGAAGGTCCCCCACCAGGGCCGCGTGCCCGGGGGCGACGGTCGCCACGACCTCCACGTCGAGCTCGGCGATGGCCCGCAGCATCGTGCCGGCCAGGACCATGTTCGGGTTGAGCCTGCCCAGGGTGGTGCCCCAGGTAACACAGACACGAGGCCGCTCGGCCGGCTCCAGCAGCCAGTCCGGCATGACTCCCGGGCCGTTGTAGGGGATGTAGCGGATGAGCTGCCGGGGGTACTCCGATGGGACCTGCATGCGCGGCGGGCACGGGTCGACGGTCAACGCGCCGATCGGGTCGACGGGGGCGGAGATCCCCAGCCTCTTGCGCAGCGGCTCCAGCAGCTCCACCTCCAGTTCCCGCGCCGGGTAGGCGATGTCGGGCGCCTTGAGATGGCGGACGTTGGGCACGCCGAGCGCGGCCGCGGTCAGCGGTCCCGCGAACCCCGACGGGGTGTGCACCACCAGGTCGGGCCGCCAGGCGCGGCCGAAATCGACGAGGTCGTCCACCATGGCCTCAGCGAGGTCCACGAAGATCCGCAGGGCCGCCTTGCCCTTGCCCTTGCGCAGCTCGCGCCAGCGCTCGGGAGTCATCTCCGCTGTTCCGTCGATGCCCATCTGCTGGCGTACGGTCTCCACGAAGTCGATGTCCTTGCCCACGCTGACCGCGGGCAGACCCGAGTTGACGATCGGGTCGATGATCCCCGGCTGCCCGGCGACCCGGACCTCATGCCCGGCGTTGCGCAGGGCCCAGGCCAGCGGGACCATCGGGAAGTAATGCGGGCTCCACGCCCAGGTGGTGAACAACACGCGCATAGGGCGACCACTCCCTCGGGTGACATGTGCTGTCACGGTCGCAGCGAGCGTTCGCGATCCGCTCGAGTATCGATGAGCCGGGGTGCCTCAACCGATCCAGGATCGGCTCACGAGGGGCCGGTCCCACGCTGACGGCCAACCCTCATCGCACCATCGACAGGAGCGCCTCATGCGGGTCCTCTTCACGACGTACGCCGCGGCCTCGCACTACTTTCCGATGGTGCCGCTGGGCTGGGCCCTGCGCCTGGCCGGGCACGAGGTGCGGGTCGCCGCCCAGCCGTCCTTCGCCGCGCGGATCGCCGAGGCCGGGCTGCAGCCGGTCGCCTCGGGCACCGACGCCGACCCGGGCGCCGCCTGGCTCGGCCTGGACCTGACCGTCAGGGGCGACCCCGCGGGCGGCGCCGATGAGCGGACGGCGCGGACGATGACGATGTTCCGGCTCGCGGCCGAGGCGATCGTGGACGACGTGGTCGCCATCGCGCGGGAGTGGCCGGCCGACCTGGTGGTGTTCGAGCCGCGCGAGTACGCCGGACCCGCGGCGGCGCGGGCGCTCGGCATCCCCTCGGTGAGACTCCCCTACGGGATCGACCACACCTCGCCGCGGCGGGGCGCCGAGTGGCCGCTGCTGGCGCCGCTGTGGGAGCGGCTGGGGCTGACCGGCGTCGACGCGGCGGGGACGGCGACGCTGTGCCCGTGCCCGCCCAGCCTGCAGATTCCCGGCCTGCCCGAGCGGTGGCGGATGCGCTACATCCCGCACAACGGGCGCACCCACGCGCCGGCCTGGCTGCACGAGGGCGGACCCAGGGTCTGCGTCACCTGGGGCACCTCGCTGGCCCAGGCCCGAGGGAATCTGGAGCCGCTGGAGGAACTGCTGCGCGCCCTGGCCGGCGTGGACGGCGAGATCGTGCTCGCGGTGGACCCCGCCCAGCGTGAGCTGCTCGGTGACCTGCCTCCAGGGGTCAGGGTCGCCTGCGGCGTCCCGCTGAACCTGCTGCTGCCGACCTGTGCCGCCGTCGTCCACCAGGGCGGAGCGGGCACCACGATGACGGCCGCCGCGTGCGGCGTCCCCCAGCTCGTCGTGCCCGTCAAGGGCGACCAGCTGGTCAACGCCGAGCGCGTGGCCGCGCGCGGCGTCGGCCTGTCAGTGCCCTACCCCCAGCTGGACGCCGCCGAGGCGAGGCAGGCGGTACGAGTCCTGCTGAGCGACCAGTCGGTACGGCGGGCCGCCCTCGAGGTGGCGGCGGAGAACGCCGCCCAGCCGAGTCCGGCCGAGGCGGTGACCACCCTCACCGAGCTGGCCGGCGCATACGCAGGTGCCTGAGCCGGCGCATGCTGGTCGGCGCCCGAGCCGGCGGCTGACTAGACAAGACCCAGGATCGGCCCGACGGTCTCCAGGAGCTCCATGGCGAACAGCCGGAACAGCACGGGGATCTGGTAGCCGATGTCGCCGTTGGGCAGGCCCTGCTCGACGGCGGTGTGCAGGAACTGCCTGATGACCAGGCTGTCGAGCGTGCTGTCCACGAGCTGTCTGTCGCCCTCCAGCATCGACGCGGCCGCGCCAAGAGTGAAGATGGAGGTCTTGGCCGCCGCCAGGGTGAGCACGGCCGACCGCTCGACATCGTCGAGTTCCTGGTAGCTGGAGGCGATCTCCGCGCGGATGTCGAGGTCCTCGGTGCGCAGCTCGCTGAGCCTGTCGCACTCGTCGCTGAGCCGTACGACCAGCTTGTCCAGCGTCCAGTGCGGCGCGGCGACCAGGCGGTCGGCCGCCGTACGGATGGCCAGCGGCCACAGCCCGCACATCGTGACGATATCGACGGCGGCCTCGGGCTCAGCGGCCACTCGCTCCTTCCCGACGATGTTGCCGAGCATCTCCACCGCCTCCTCGACGGTGAGCAGGCCGATGCGCAGGTGGTCGGCTCCCGCCAGCCCGGTCAGCACGGAGCGGCTGGTGACCACGACCGCCCAGTGCGGGCCGCTCGGCAGGAGCGGCCGTAACAAGGCGGCGGAGGTGGCGTTCTCGAGCAGCAACAGTCCCGCCCGGTTGGCACCCCAGGCCCTGAAGAGCTGCTCACGACCGCGCAGGCTGCTGGGGATCAGATCGGGGCGCACTCCGACCGTCCGCAGGAACCCGGCGAGCACCTCGGCGGGATCGGCCGGCCCGGTGTCGCCGGCCAGGTCGGCGTAGAGCTGGCAGTCGGGGAACCGGTCTCTCACCCGGTGGGCGGCCCTGCTGGCGAGCACCGACTTGCCGATGCCCGCCGACCCCGTCAGCACGACCACCCTCGGGGCGGTCTCGCGCGGGGTGAGCAGCCTGTCCAGGTCGGCCAAATCATCGTTTCTTCCCGCGAAGTCGCCGATGTCCGGCGGAAGCTGCGCGAGCTGCACGTTCTGCAGGATCGTGCCACCCCACGTACGGGCCTGCACGGGAGGCTGCAGCGAAGGCGCGTCGGACAGCACTTCCTGGTGCAGGCGCCGCAGGGCGGGGGACGGGTCGAGCCCGAGCTCCCGGTTGAGCGAGCAGCGCAACTCGTGGTAGACCTCCAGCGCGGTGGAGCGCCGGTCGGACCGGTAGAGCGCGATCATCAGCTTGGCGTAGAGATCCTCGTGCAGCGGGTTCTCGGCGACCAGCGCGCGCAACTCGCTGACCAGCTCGTGATGCCGCCCCAGCTGCAGGTCGGCTTCGACGCGCAGGACCAGCGCGCGCAACATGGCCTCGTCGATCCTGGCGACCTGCGCGGAGAGCAGCGCCCCGCGCTGCACGTCGGGCAGCGCGCTCCCCCTGCACAGGCGAAGGGCGGAGTGGAGCGCGGTGGAGGCCTCCTCGACCTGGCCCGTGTCCAGAGCCGCCCGCCCCCTGGCCAGGAGCTTCTCGAACACGGTCAGGTCGAGGTCGTCGGGCGAGATGGCGGCCACATAGCCGAGTGGCTTGGTGATGAGGATGTCGTCGGCGTGCTGTCCCGCGTGCACGGCGAACAGTTTGCGGACCTGGTAGACGTACGTCTGGAGGGTAGTGACCGCGCTCTTGGGCGGCGACTCGCCCCAGATCTCCTCGATCAGCGTACTGACCGGCACGACGCGGTTGCGATGGGTCACCAGCAGAGCGAGCACGGTACGCTGCTTGAGCGCACTCGGCGTCAGCACTTTATCGCCCTCAGTGACCTCAAGTGGACCCAGCACACGGAATTGCATATGCCACCAGCCTTCGCTTGACCCGCCAAGCGCCAGGCGTCTCCACGGGCGGCAGCAAGCTCCAACGCCTCCGGTAGCCGGAAGGGCAAGCCACGATCATCCGGCCCGAGACAGTGCTACGAAGACCCCGAGAACCACCTGAGACTCGACGCGAATTCCCCGTTAGGGCGAAGCCTTTCAGCTCGCCCTCCGGCCTGCGCCACCTCCGACATACGGCGCCAGAGGCGCTCTGACTAAGTCACATCGAGCAACATATAGAAGCATGTTATTGAAAGTCCAGGGTTTGTGACAGCATCTGAACATAAATCCGGACAGGCCGCCGAAGCTGGCTATTCCCTGGCAACTCTGCCGCGGGCCGCGTCCACAACGAAGCGGGTCGACCTGGCAATGTTTCCGAAAGTGACGAGTGCGTCACCGTTAGGCTGTCAAGAATTGCCCAACATTCCAAAGAACATTGTCAACAGTCATTGGGGACAGTCCAGAACCGCGTTATGTGTCACTTAACGGATGAGGCGCCTACCGTCCGCAACCAGGGCCCCTTGCGGCGCGGGCGAGCCGGCGCCGCCGGATCACCCGCGCCCCAGGAGGCCCTGGAGCTGCTCGGCGCCGACGGGATCGGCGGACCGACGCCTACCTGGCACCACACGACACAATGATCAACAATGCGAGCTATGTTCCGTTTGTCTGACATAACACTTCTTATGACCGATAGTCGGATTGTCGCACCTCAAGTCGATCTCTACCGATCCTCGAGCGGCGAGACGCAGAGTCACAAGGAAGGACGTCCCCAACAATCTTCTCGCGCCGCCAATCGAGCGAGGCGGAGAATATGACAATTGCTCACATCCGGTAAGGTAACCGGCTGTTAACAAAGGGCGTGCGATGTCCCTGAAAATCATCGGAAAATTTTTCTGGACGAAATCCCGGGCATTCGCCCGCTATTTGACGACAGGTCTGGCGGCGATTGGCCACTCCCATTATTCATGGTCGGGGGACTGGATGCCTCCCGAGGAGGCGATGGTCCCCGGGCACCCTGAGCGTCTCGTATCGCACCTGCGGCCCTCCGACGAGGAGAGGCGACTCTGGGCCCAGTTCGGCAACGCCCCCGATGAGGCCCGATGGTGAAAGGGACCTGGGCGCGCTGCGAGAGCTGCCGCACCCCCGTGTACGACCGGCGGCTGGCCCGCACTTTGCAGGTGTGCCCCGAATGCGGGCACCACGGGCGGCTCGACGCCCGCCACCGCCTTGAGCTGCTGTTCGACGACGGGGAGTGGAAGGAACTGCCGGCACCGCCCGACGCCGACGACCCGCTGGACTTCACCGACATCCGCCCCTACCGCGAGCGCCTGGAACAGGCACGCGAGTCGACAGGGCTGGATGAGGCGATCGTGTGCGCGACGGGCACGATCATGGGGCGTCCCCTCGTCGCGGGCGCGATGGACTTCCGTTTCCTCGGCGGCAGCCTGGGCGGCGGCGTCGGTGAGCGCATCGAGCGGGCGGCGCGACAGGCCCTGAACGACCGGATCCCGCTGATCCTCATCAGCGCCTCGGGCGGGGCGCGCATGCAGGAGGGGGCCCTGGCCCTCATGCAGATGGTCAAGACCAGCCAGGCCCTGACCAGGCTGGACGAGGCGGGAATCCTGACGATCTCGCTGGTCACCGACCCTACCTACGGCGGTGTCGCCGCCTCCTTCGCCGCGCTCGCCGACGTGATCCTGGCCGAGCCGAGGGCGCGCATGGGCTTCGCGGGGCCGCGTGTGATCGAGCAGACGATCGGCCATCGGCTGCCCGATGGCTTCCAGACGGCGGAGTTCCTGCTGGAGCATGGCCTGATCGACGCCATCGTGCCGCGCGCCGAGCTGCGCGAGGTCATCGGGCGGCTGCTCGCCACCGCCGACGGCGAGCGACCTCCCCGTGTGCCGTGCGCGAGGGTCAGCCGGGTCATGGGCCGCCCTGACGACGCCGATCTGTGGCGGGCCGTGCAACTCGCCAGGGATCCCGGCAGGCCCACCGCGCTCGACCACGTGGACGCCATCGTGGACGGGTTCCAGGAACTGCGTGGCGACCGCGCCTCCGGCGACTGCCCGGCGATCATCGGCGGCGTCGGCGACCTGGCCGGGCGGCCGATCGTGGTGATCGGCGTCCAGAAAGGCCACGACCTACGTGAGCGGATCGCCCGCAACTTCGGGATGCCCTCGCCCGCCGGTTACCGCAAGGCGAGGCGGTTGCTGCGGCTGGCCGCCAAGCTGCGGCTGCCCGTGCTGACGCTCGTCGACACGCCGGGGGCCCATCCCGGGCAGGAGGCCGAGGAGCGCGGCCAGGCCTTCGCCATCGCGGAGAACCTCCGTCTGATGTCCGGACTGCCGGTTCCCATCGTCAGCGTCATCACCGGTGAGGGAGGCAGCGGCGGAGCTCTCGCGCTGGCGGTGGCCGACCGGGTGCTGGCCCTGGAGAACGCCGTCTATTCGGTGATCAGCCCCGAGGGCTGTGCCAGCATCCTGTGGCGTGACCCGGCCGCCGCGCCGCGCGCCGCCGCGGCCCTGCAGCTCGGGGCGCACGGGCTGCTACGACACCGCATCGTCGATGCCGTCATCCCCGAACCGCCCGGCGGCGCCCACACCGATCCGCAGGCCACCTCCATGGCCGTCAAGGACGCGGTCGCCGCTCATCTGGACGAGCTTGCAGAGCTGGAGCCCGCCGTACTGGTAGAGGAGCGCCGCAGGCGCTTCTCCCTGTACGGGGGCCCGGGAACGGGAGACTTCCATGACTGACACACCACCAACGGACGCACCACCGCAGGACTCGGCGGCCACGGGAGCCCTGGCAACGTTGCGGCATCACCTCATCGGGATTCTGGACGCCACCCGCGACCGCCCCGTGGCGCACCTGCGGCTCGCCTTCTCCGGCGCCGAGGTGGAGCTGGCCTGGCCCGCCACGCCTTCCACCGATCCGCCCACCGATCCGCCCACCGTCCCTTCCACCGATCCGCCCGCCACCCCTCCCACCGTGTCCGGACACGCGGTCGCCGCCCCGCTCGTCGGCACCTTCTACGCGGCGCCCGCCCCGGGAGAGAAGCCGTTCGTCCAGGTGGGCGACTACGTCGTCGCCGGTCAGCAGCTCGGCATCCTCGAGGCGATGAAGCTGATGAACAGGATCGACGCCGACGTGGCCGGCCATGTGGCCATGGCCTGCGTCATCGACGGCACACCCGTCGAGTACGGCCAGGAGTTGTTCGTCATCATCCCGGAAACCTCCTGAGCGCCATGTTCAAGACCATACTCGTGGCCAACCGCGGGGAGATCGCGCTGCGGATCGTCCGCACCTGCAAGGAACTCGGCATCAGGGTCGCCGTCGCGCACTCCACAGCCGACGCGGACTCACCCGCCGTACGGCTGGCCGACCAGGCCGTCCAGATCGGCCCCGCGCCCGCGCGTCACAGCTACCTGAACATCCCCGCCGTCATCGAGGCCGCCAGGCTCTGCGGCGCGAACGCCATCCACCCGGGGTATGGCTTCCTGTCCGAGGATCCCGACTTCGCCGAGGTCTGCGCCGACCACGACCTCACCTTCATCGGCCCGTCTCCGCGGGTGCTGTCCACCCTGGGCGACAAGGTCCACTCGCGTACCGCCGTGGTGGGCGCCGGGCTCCCCGTGCTGCCGGGCAGCCGTACCGCGACCTCGACGGCCGTGCAGGCCCAGGAGGCGGCCGACCATCTGGGTTACCCGGTCATCATCAAGGCCAGCGCCGGCGGTGGCGGGCGCGGCATGGCCGTGGTCGACCATCCGCGCGAGCTGTCCGGAGCCTTCGCCAGGACCAGGGCCGAGGCGCGGTCCCTGTTCGGTGACGACCGCGTCTACGTGGAGCGCTACCTGCGATCCAGCCGCCACGTCGAGGTTCAGGTCCTGGCCGACCAGCACGGCGGCGTCGTCCATCTGGGTGAGCGAGACTGTTCGGTCCAGCGCAGGCGGCAGAAGCTGCTGGAAGAGACGCCTTCGCCAGGGCTGCCGGCCTGCCTGCTCGACGGGATGACCTCCGCCGCGACGCACGCCGCCCGTGTCCTGGGATTGACCGGAGCCGCCACGTTCGAGTTCCTCGTGGAGAAGGACGGCTTCTACTTCATGGAGGCCAACTGCCGGCTGCAGGTGGAACATCCGGTGACCGAGATGGTCACCGGGATCGACCTGGTGCGTGAGCAGATCCTGATCGCGGCCGGGGAGCCGCTGTCGCTCACCCAGGACGACGTGGCGCCGCGGGGGGTGGCCGTCGAGTGCCGCGTCAACGCCGAGGACCCGGCGCGGGCCTTCATGCCGACGCCCGGGGTGCTGGACACCTTCGTCCCGCCCGGCGGTCCCTTCACCAGGGTCGACACGCACGGCCACGCCGGACAGCGGATCAGTCCCGAGTACGACTCACTGCTGGCCAAGGTCGTCGTGTGGGCGCCCGGCAGGGAGGCCGCCCTGCGCCGGATGGACCGGGCCCTCGCGGAGTTCCGGATCGAGGGCGCGGGCCTCCACACGACCGCCGGCTTCCTGCGGCAGGTCATCGACCATCCCGCCTTCGCGGCGGGCACCCACTCGACAACGCTGGTCGAGGAGATGCTCGACCAGTTCGGCGACCGCTCCGAAAGGCATTAGAGACATGCGCGTTCTGGTCACGGGAGGAGCCGGGTTCATCGGGACCCGCATCGTGGAGGCCCTGCGGGAGCAAGGTCACGAGGTGCGGGTCCTGGACGCCCTGCTGCCGGCCGTACACGGGGGACGGCTGCCCGACTTCCCCGACGACGTGGAGTTCATCCATGGGGACGTCCGCGATCCCGGCACCGTGGAGGCGGCGATAAGCGGGGTCGATGTCGTGTGCCACCAGGCCGCGATGGTGGGCCGCGGGCACCACATCTCCGACGCGCCGGAGTACGCGTCGATCAACGACATGGGCACGGCGATCCTGCTGGCCGCGATGACGAAGGCGGGAATGGGCAGGCTCGTCTTCGCCAGCTCCGTGGTCATCTACGGTGAGGGCGTCTACACCTGTGCCGAGCACGGCCGCGTGTCGCCGGGGCCGCGCTCGCCCGCCGACGTGGCCGAGGGCCGCTTCGACCCGCTCTGCCCCCGCTGCGGGTCCACGACGGCGCCCGCCGATCTCGACGAGGACGACCGGCTGGCCCCGCTCAATGTGTACGGTGCGACCAAGCTGGCCCAGGAGCACCTGGTGGGAGCATGGGCCAGGGAGACCGGCGGCACGGCGGTGGCGCTGCGCTACCACCAGGTGTACGGCCCCGGCATGTCACACGACTCCCCCTACTCCGGGGTCACCTGCGTCTTCCGCTCGGTCCTGCAGAACGGGCAGGCCATCGAGCTGTTCGAAGACGGCGCGATGCGCAGGGACTTCATCCACGTCCGCGACATCGCGCTGGCCAATGTGGCCGCGATAGGGGTGGACCGCCCGGGGTTCCGCGCCTACAACGTGGCGACGGGAGCGCCCAGGACGGTCGGGCAGCTCGCCCACACTCTTACCGACCTGTCGGGAGGCCCCGCGCCGGTGATCACCGGCCGCTGCCGCTTCGACGATGTGCGCCACCTCGTGGCCTCCCCCGCCCGCCTCAGGAGCGAGCTCGGCTGGGCCCCCACTGTGGCCTTCGAGGACGGCATGAAGGAGTTCGCCACCGCCCCCATGCGAACCTGAGAACCACGGGCCGGGGAGACGACCAGGGCCGCCTGAGAGCTGCGGCCCTGGTCGTCAGGCTCTTGGAATCGCGGAGTCTCCGGCGGACAGGGATGTGACGAGGGACTCGGCCTCGGCCAGGCAGCGGTCGGCCAGGCGCCGGGCCTCGGGTTCGGTGAGCACGTCGGAGCGGTAGCGCAGCATGGCACGAGGCCGCGGCGCGGGCCAGACCTCGAAGGCCACGTCACTGCGTTCGCGGGCGGGCCCGATGCGCTCGCCCTCGCAGGTGATGCCGGGCAGCTCGATCCGGCCCGGTGCGTAGTCGTGCATGGCGAAGCGGACCTGGAGCAGCGGGTGCCGGGGTGCGTCGGCCGGCGGGTCGTAGAACCTGTCGATCGGCACGACCGGCGAGGAGACCGCCGCGCGCAGGCCGTCGGCGACTGCTCTGACCGCCGCCATCGGATGGGCGGAGAGCCCGGGGAAGCGCAGGGTGATGAGAGAGGCGAAGCAGCCGATCACGTCTTCGGTCTCGGGGATGGACCTGGCGGCCACGGGCACCGTCACGGGGAAGTCGTCCGCGCCGGTGTGGGCGCGCAGCGCGCGAACGTAGGCGGCCAGGAACAGCGCCGTCACGGTGCCGCCCGCGAGCGCCGCGGCCCGCGCCGCCCGTTCCAGCAGGCTCTGGTCGATCGCCAGGACGAGCTCGGCCGCGGGACCGACCTCGTCGGCCGGGCCGGGCAGCGGCAACGCGGGCATCCCCGCCAGGTGGTCGGCCCAGAAACGGCACGCGTCGTCGTAGCGGGGCGCCGCCCACCGCTCCTGCTTGGCGATCACGCGGTGGAAGGAGGTCGGGACGCGGTCCGGCGGACGGCGGCCCGCGACCAGGTCGGCGTAGACCTGGCCCACGTCCCGCCAGAACAGGACTTCCGACCAGCCGTCGAACCCCGAGTGGTGCGCCGACAGCACCAGCAGGTGATCATCGGTGCCCAGCGGGATGAGCAGCACCCCGAGCGGGGTTTCGCGCCCGATGTGGTAGCGGCGCCGGGCGAAGGCCGTGGCCAGCTGCCGCGCCGCCGCCAGGTCGCCCGCCGGCTCGGCGACGGTGAACACGGAGGGCAGGGACGCGGGGTCGAGGATCTCGATGGCCGGTCTGCGTCGTACGGCCGGCAGCCGGGTATGCAGCGACTCGTGCCAGCCGACCACGGTGTCGACGGCGGCGGCCAGGGCCGCTCGGTCCAGCGGCCCGCGCAGCCGATACTCCATGCCGATCAGCGCCTGGTCGTGCTCGGGGCTGAGCCACTCGCTGAGCCAGAATCTGTACTGGTTGAGCGGTAGCCCGTCGAGCCAGTCCGGGCTGCCGTCCTCCGCCTCCGCGCAGGTCATGGAACCCGGGTGCAGGAGCTTGGCGATCCGCGCCGGGGTACGGCGCTCCAGTATGTCGGCGGCGGCGATGACCTGCCCCAGCCTGACCCGGATCCGGTTGGCCAGCCGTACGGCGGTGAGCGAGGTGCCGCCCCTGACGAACAGGTCGTCCCCCTGGCCGATCGGCCGGTCCAGCAGGTCACCGGCGAGCTCCATGATCGTCCGCAGCTCGGGGCCGATCGGCGCGGGGTTGTCCCGCTCCTGCTCGGCGGCGCCGCCGGCGTCGTCAGGATCGGGGAGCAGGCCGGGGAGCGCGGCGTAGTCCACCTTGCCGTTGGCCAGCAGCGGCAGCGCCGCGAGCGGGACCAGCGTGTCGGGGACGAACGCCTCGGGCAGGCGGCTCAGCAGGTACTCGCGCAGGGCCTTCGGGCCGACCCGGGTGCCGGCGTCGGTGGTGTAGCAGGCGGCCAGCCGTACCGGCACCCGCGTGCCCGCGGGCAGGGCGAACGCGGCGGCGCGCCCGACCCCTGGGACGCGCTCGATGACGTGCTCGACCTCGCCGAGCTCGATGCGGAAGCCGCGCAGCTTGATCTGGCGGTCGCGGCGGCCGGCGAAGACCAGGTCGCCTGAGTCGTCGATCCTGGCCAGGTCGCCGGTCAGGTAGACCCGTCGCGGCTCGCCGTCCAGCTCGAGTGTGGGGAAGCGGTCGGCGGTGGCCTCGGGATCACCGAGGTAGCCGATGGCCAGTCCGTCGCCGCCGATCGCGATCTCACCGAGCTCACCGGGGGCACTCAGCCGCCCTTCCGCGTCCAGCAGGTACACCGTCGTGTTGGCCACGGGACGGCCGATCGGCACATCCTCTCCCTCCTCGGCGCTGGTCACCAGGTGGGCGGTGGCGCAGATGGAGCTCTCGACGGGTCCGTAGGCGTGGACCAGGCGCATCCCTGGGTGCTCGCGCACGCCCGCGGCGAAATGCCGGCCCGAGGCGCGCTCGCCGCCGGTGACCATGAGCTCGATGCCGTCCAGGCAGCGGGGGTCGTCGTCGAGGGCCGCGTTGAACAGCACGGCGGGCAGGGCCAGCACGTTGACGCCCTGGGCGACCGCGTCGCGGATGCCCGCGGCTGTCAGGTGCCCCTCCTCGTGCAGCATGCAGAATCCGCCGCGCATCAGCGGGACCCACAGTTCCATCGCGAACACGTCCCAGGCGACGGACGCGCTCTGCAGCGAGTTCATCGGCCCGTCCAGGGTGTGCAGCGGGTCGAGCGCGGTACGGATCACGCCTCGGTGCGGCGCCAGCACGGCCTTGGGGGTGCCGGTGCTGCCCGAGGTGAGGAAGACGCAGCAGGGGTCGGTCCCCGAGCCGCGTTCGGGTGGCTCGGCGGGCGGCAGGCGCCAGCCCTCGCGTAGCAGCGTGGCGGCGGTGACGACGCCGTGGCGCAGTGTCCCGCCCGCGCCGGTGATCTCCACGCGGGGGGTGACCAGGTCGGTGAGCTGCTCGTAGCGGGCCCGCGGCCAGTCTGGAGGGACCGCCGCGTAGGCCGCGCCTCTCTTCAGTACGGCCAGCAGCGCCGCGACCATGCGGGGGCCGCGCCGCATCCTGACCGGCACCACGTCGCCGGGGCCGACGCCGCGCTTGGCCAGCGCCCCCGCCATCGTCTCGGCGTCGACGACGAGGTCGGCGTAGGAGGTCTCCTGGCCGCGCCAGCGCAGAGCAGGGGCGGCGGGGTGCAGCGAGGCCTGCCGGTCGATCCATTCGTCGATGTGCTCGCCGTGCTCGTAGGAGACGACGGGCCCGCGCAGCACCGGTGCCCCGTCACTCATGCGCACCCGCCGCCGCTTCGCGCTCGGCCAGCTCGATGAGGACCGCGGCGTCCAGATCGCCGTCGCCCGAGGCGATGACGGCGGCGAAGCGCTCGGCCGCGCGTTCCGCGACCGGGAGGGCGACGCCCAGCTCGGCGGCGGCCGCCATACCCAGGCGCAGGTCCTTCTCCATCAATCTGGCTCTGAAGGCGGCGGGTTCGTAGCGGCGTTCGCGCATGATGCCGGCGCGGAAGGCCATCACCTTGGAACTGAAGCCACTGGCGGCGATCGCGTCCAGCAGCAGCTCGCGGGAGATCCCGGCCCGCACGCCGTAGACGACGGCTTCGGCGAGAGAGGCGACCTGCGCGCCGAGCAGCAGGTTGAAGACGAGCTTGAAGGCAGCGGCCTGACCTGTGGGCCCGAGATGGATCACCTCCTTGCCCAGCGCGTCCAGCACGGGGCGCGCCACCGCGACGTCCTCCGCCTCCCCCGCGGTGAGCACCCGCAGCTCGCCCGCGCGCGCCTGCGACGGATTGCCCAGCAGGCTCGCCTCGACGAAGCGCCGTCCGGCGGCGACGACCCGCCCGGCCAGGAGCCGGGAGTAGCCGGGCGACACGGTGGAGGTGTTGACGATCACGGCGTCCGGCTTCACCTCCGCCAGCACCCGCGCGGTCAGGACGGCGTCGACGGCGGCCTCGTCGCTGAGGCAGAGCAGGACCAGCTCGGCGCCGGCCACGGCCTCCGGGGGTGAGGCCGCCACGACCGCCCCGGCGAGGGACTCGGCCCTCCCGGGAGTCCGGTTGTGGACCGCGACGGGGAATCCCGCCGCCAGCAACCGGTGGGCCAGGCCCGTTCCCATCCCGCCCAGGCCGATGACGGCGATCACGCCGTCGTCTCCTTCGCCGGCTCGGCCGACAGCTGGGAGATGCAGCGCATCAGGCTCGCCGAGAAGTGCCGCTTGAACCCCTCGGTGGTACCGGTGTCGCGGGGGCCGGCGAGGTAGGGCTTGAGCTTCTCCTCGATCAGGTGCACGCCCTTGTGCCCGGCCATGTGCCTGGCCACGTGCTCGATCGCGCCCTCATAGTGGATGAACCTGACGAGGGTCGCGTCGTTGATGAACACGGCCGTGCCGAGCAGGCGGCCGGCGATCTTGCCTTCCTCGTCGCGCAGTTCGGGAGTGTCGACGCGCTGGAAGTCGGCGAAGATGGCCGCGATCTCGTCCTCGTGGCCGGGCTTGACGTTGTAGGTGATGGCTGCGTAGGGCATGGCCCCTCCTCCGCTAGATGCCGCCGTCGACGGTCAGGGTGGTGCCTGTCAGGTAGGCCGACAGGTCGCCCGCCAGGTAGAGGGAGGCGGCGGCCACCTCTTCCGGGCGGCCCAGGCGGCCCAGGGCCGTCATGCTCTTGATGCGCTCGACGACGGGCGGCGGCAGCGGATCGCCACCTCCGGTGTCGATGATCCCGGGTGCCACGGCGTTGACCCGGATGTTGCGAGGTCCCAGCTCCTTGCACAGGGAGCGGGTCAGGCCGAATATCCCGGCCTTGGCCGCGGTGTAGTGGGAGCGTCCCGGTACGCCGCGCAGCGCGGCCGATGCCGCGACGTTGACGATCGCCGAGCCTGGGCCGAGCAGCGGCAGGCATGCCTGGGTGACCCGGAAGACCGAGGTCAGGTCCAGCCCGAGTACGCGCTGCCATTCCAGCTCGTCCAGGTCCGCCAAGCGGCTGTGACCGTCTACGCCCGCGTTGTTGATCACGGCGTCCAGCCCGCCGAACTCCGTACGGCACTCGGCGGCCAGGCGGGCGACGTCGTCGGCTCTTGTCAGGTCGGCCCGGACGATCCGGTGCGGGGTGCCCAGTTTGGCCGAGAGGGCGGCGGCGGCCGCCTCGTCGGCGTGGAAGCAGGTCACCACGCGGGCTCCGGCCCGCGCGGCGGCCAGCACCGTGGCTCTGCCGACCCCCCTGGTGCCTCCCGTCACAAGCAGGCGCTTGCCTGCGAGAGCAGTGTCCATCGCTCTCTCGTCCATCACTCGTCCATCACTCCTCCACGTCCATAACTCCTCCTCGAGCTCATGTGTGTGGCGAGGCCACCGTGGCGATGGCCATGCAGGCCAGGGCGAGCAGGGCCAGCCCGGTGCGGAGCAGGTTCAGGGCGCGCCACCTGCGCCGCAGGTCGGTCAGGCGCGAGTGCGGCACGTCCCGCTCCGGCGACTTCACCAGGCGGTTGATGGGCACGTTGCCCAGGTGCGAGACCAGGGACACGGCCAGCAGCAGCACGGCGGCCAGCGTGAACGGCAGGCGCTGCGGCCAGCCGGCCGTAAGGGTGGCCCGCGCCGCGGCGGCGAGGGTCGTGCCGATGACGATGATCGGCATGGTGGGGTCGTAGTTGCGGCCGACGAGCCGGTGCACCTGGATGTAGGTGTCGGGGGGCAGCGCGGCGAAGGTGGGCACGATGCTCAGCGCGACGCAGAACAGCACGCCCGCGGTGACGCCGCTCCCGACGAGCGCGAGAACGTCCAGTACGGCGAGCACGTGAAGACCTCCGTCAGGTACTCCGTGAAAGGCGGCTCAGTAGAAAGCGACGACCTCGTAGATGCCGTAGCGATCCTGGCGTCGCTGGTCCTGGTAGGGGCGCAACGGCGCGGTGCTCTGGCGGTGGGTCGAGCCCTCCTCCCAGACGCGGAAGGCCTCCAGGCTCTCCCACTCGCTCATCACCACGAAGGTGCCGGGGTCCAGGAGCGAGTGCATGAGCTCGTTGCCCAGCAGTCCCGGGGTGCCGGCGAGTTCCTCACTGATCTGCCGGTACGCCTGCTCCAGCCCCGACGGCCCGGACTCGGGGGCCACGGTGTGCAGCAGGACCCGCAGTCTGTTGCTCATGACCGCCGCGCCGCGCCGGCCAGATCGTGGACGACGTGCATGGTCGTCATCGAACCGCTGGACCGGTAGGGATGCAGCCGGCCGCGGTGCCGTAGGTGCGCCTCGCTGCGCTCGTAGGCGCGGAACGGCTCCTCCCCGACCCAGTCGCTGACGATGTAGTAGACGCCGTCCTCTTCCGCGCTGCGGGACAGCCACTGGCCGAGGTTGGCGGGCTGGCCGGTGATGGTGGCCGCGCTGTCGTGCCAGACCTTCTCGAACTCCGCCCCCTTGCCGGGGAGCACCTCCATGCGGAGCATCACTCGAAAGACATCAGCGCTCATGCTCAAATCCCTCCGTCCACGTGGATGGTCTCGCCGGTGACATAGCCGGCCTGGTCGCCCGCCAGGAACAGCACGGGCCCCGCCACCTCTTCGGGGGTGCCGAGCCTGCCCAGCGCGGTGAGCCCCTCGTAACGCTGCCTGACCGGCTCGGGCAGGGTGCCGTCCCCCGGGTCGATGACGCCCGGCGAGACGAGGTTGACGCGGATCCCGCGTGGTCCCAGCTCCTTGGCCAGCGAGCGGACCAGCCCGACCAGGCCCGCCTTGGCGGCGGTGTAGTGAGCGCGCTGGGGGATGCCGACGAAGGCCGAGCGCGAGCCGATGCCGATGACCGAGGCGCCCTCACCCAGCAGCGGCAGTGCCTGCCGTACGAGGCGGTACATCGAGGTCAGGTTGGTGTCCAGCACCCGCTGCCACTCCTCGACCGCGAGTTCGCCGAAGGGCACGTGGCTGATGGTGCCGGCGTTGCTGACGAGCACGTCCAGGCCGCCCAGGTACGTCCCGCACTCGTCGATGAGCGCGGCGACGTCGCCGGCGTCCGTCACATCGGCGCGCACCACCTTGTGTTCGCCCAGCTCGTCCAGCTCGGCGGCCAGGAGCTTCGCGGCGTCCTCGTCGCTGCGGTAGCAGGTGACCAGCCGCGCCCCGGCCCGCGCCAGCGCCAGCGCCAGGCCATGGCCGATGCCCCGGGTGCCACCGGTCAGCAGGACTCTCTTGCCATCGAGTCGCATGTCTCCTCCAAAGATGATCAGGTCAGGACTGCCGCGCCGACGGCGTTGGCCGCGAGTGCGGCGACCATCAGCACGGTGCGGACCAGGTTCCAGTTGCGCCAGCGCAGCCGAGGGTCGCGCTCGCCCCAGTCGGCGGGGCAGGCCTCGGGGTCCAGTGCCATCACATAGCGGTTGATCGGTACGGCTTTCGCCACCGAGATCACGATCACCGCGCCGATCAGTGCCGCGGCCGCCCCGAAGAGCAGCCGCGGCACCGGCTGCCCGGTCATGACCGCCATGACCAGGTCCAGCAGCAGGGTGGCCAGGTTGATGGCGGGCACCGCGGGGTCGTAGCGCGGCCACAGGAACTGCACGAGGCGCACGTAGCCGCCGTAGGGCAGGGTCAGCATGAGCGGTGCCAGGCCCACGGCCGTGCAGAACATGTCACCGGCCGCGAGGCCGTTGCCCAGCAGCGCCACCGGGAGCAGGAACCTGATCACGGGTCAGCCCGCCGCCGCGTCGGTCTCGATGATCTTCTTGATGCGCTCGAGCTGGACGACGCTGTTGCCGTTGACCCGCTCGGCCATGTCGCCGTCGCCCAGCGGAGCGTTCGCCTTCATCTCGAAGTCCTGCACCCAGCGCAACAGGACGCCTTCCTGGGTCTGCAGGTACTCCCAGAACAGGTTCATGTACTTGAAGGGGCCGGTCTCCACCCGGTAGGACCTGGTGGTGCGCGTCACGGGGTCGAGGGTGCGCTGGGACACCCAGCTCCACACCATGCCGTTGTGGTCGGGGTGCATGGTGAGCCGGAACCTGATCACGTCGCCCTGGCGCTCCAGCACCTCGGCCGAGGCGTACTCACTGAACAGCGACGGCCAGGACTCCACATCGTTGGTCCGGTCCCAGACCAGGTCCATGGGTGCGGAGATAAGGATGGAATTGTCGGTGTGTACGGCCATATGTCAGCCCGCCTGAATCTGTGCGTTGACAATCTGTGCGTTGACGTAGTGGATGATCGTGCGTGGCGTGTCGAGCTCAGCGAACGCGGCGTCGTCGATGGTGATGCTGGTCTCCCGCTCGATCAGCGAGGCGATCTGCAGCATCGCCAGGGAGTCGTAGCCGAGGTTGGCGATATGGATGTCGTTGATGTCGCCTTCGAAGTCGAGGGATTCCTCGACGCCGCAGGAACGCATGATCACGCGTAGGTCGTCGAGCGTGAAACCCGGCATCTGTTGCCTTTCTCATCAGGCGGCCGCCGTGACGACGACCGCGGAGTTGAATCCGCCGAAACCCCTGGCCAGGACGAGCGCGCGGCGCACCGGCGCCGGCCTGGTCTCGGTGACGAGATCGAGGCCGGCGCAGGCGGGAGCGAGCTCGCGCACCCCGACGGTCGGCGGGATCACGCCGTCGCGGATCGACAGCAGGGCCGCTGCCAGATCAAGCGGTGCGCCGCCGCCGTACAGGCGGCCGAGCATGGTCTTGGGCGCGGTCACCGGGACACCTCGCGGCCCGAACAGCCGCGTGATGGCCTCGGCCTCGGCCCGGTCGAGTTCGGGAACGGCCGCGGCGTCGGCGAAGACCACGTCCACCTGCTCGGGCGTGATCTGCGCGCGCTGGAGAGCCAGCTCGGCCGCGCGGTACAACGTGGGGCGCCCGCCGCTGCCCGGGGGCGGGTCGAAGGTGGCGGCGTGACCGGCGACCCGGCCGTAGACCTGCGGCGCGTGGCGTTCTCTGGCCTCCTGCTCGGGTTCGACGATGAGGATCGCGCCGCCCTCGCCCGGGATGTGGCCGCAGGCGTCCACATCGAAGGGCAGGTAGGCGGAGCCGGGGTCGTCGCGGTGGCTGAGGCGGCCGCCCGAGAGCTGGCAGACCAGCGCGTACGGGCTGAGCGGGGCCTCGGTACCACCGGTGACGACCAGCCGCGACCCCGAGCGGAGCGCGCTCACCGCCTGCGCCAGCGCGTCCAGCCCGCCGGCCTGCTCGGCCACGACGACCCCGCAGGGGCCGCGCATGCCGTGCCTGATGGAGATCTGGCCCGTGGTGGCGGCGTAGAACCAGGCGATCGACTGGTAGGTGCTCACCCGCTGCGGGCCGTGCCGCCACAGGTCGGCGATCTCGCGCTGGCCGAACTCGTTGCCGCCCGAGGAGCTGGCGGTGATCACGGCCAGCCCGTACTCGTCCAATCCGGCCAGGTCCTCGGCGCTCAGGCCCGCGTCGGCGAGCGCCGCCTGAGCCGCGTACAAGCTGAGCTGCGTCCAGCGGTCGGTCTGGGCGACCAGCCGGCTGGGCAGGCGTTCGGCGGCGGTGAAGTCGGCGACCTCGCCGGCCAGCCGTACCGGGTAGTCGCCCGCCTCGAAGCGGCTGATGGGGCCGATGCCGCTGGTGCCGGCCAGAACGGCGGCCCAGTGGGCGTCCACGCCCGTGCCGTTGGGCGCGACGACGCCCAGCCCGGTGACGACGGCGTTCATTCCGCCCGCCCGGGGGCGGTCAGCAGCATGGCGCTCTGGAAACCGCCGAACCCGCTGCCCACGGTCAGCACGGTGTCCATGCTGACCTCGCGCGCGGTGAGCGGCGTGTAGTCCAGGTCGCATTCGGGGTCGGCGACGCGCAGGTTGGCCGTGGGCGGGACGACCTGATGTTCCAGGGCGAGGACACACGCGGCGATCTCGATGGAGCCGATCGCGCCGAGCGAGTGGCCGACCATGGACTTGATCGAGCTGATCGGGACGCGGTAGGCGTGCTCGCCGAGGCTGTGCTTGAAGGCCGCCGTCTCGTGCCGGTCGTTCTGGCGGGTGCCGGAACCGTGGGCGTTGATGTAGCCGATGTCGGTGGGATCCACCCTGGCGTGCCGCAGGGCGCCCCTGATCGCCTCGGCCATCTCCCGGCCGTCGGGCCGCAGGCCGGTCATGTGGAAGGCGTTGCTCCTGTTGGCGAAGCCGGAGATCTCGGCGTAGACGTGGGCTCCCCTGCGGCGGGCGGCCTCCCGCTCCTCGATGACGAAGACGGCCGCGCCCTCTCCGAGTACGAACCCGTCGCGTTCTTTGTCGAAGGGGCGCGAGGCCGACTCGGGTTCGGCGTTGTTGGGTGAGGTGGCCCTGATGGCGTCGAAGCAGGCGACGGTGATCGGCGAGATGGGCGCGTCGGTGGCACCGGCGATGGCGACCTCGGCCACACCCTCCTCGATGAGGGCCAGGGCGTGGCCGACGGCGTCCAGGCCCGAGGTGCATCCGGTGGAGATGGTGGTGACCGGGCCCTCCGCGCCCACCAGCCAGGCGACCTCGACGGCCGTGGAACTGGGGACCAGATATTCGTACAGGTGCGGCATGGCGTAGCGGTGGTCGACGACCCAGTCACGGGCGACGTCGCTGACCACCAGGTACTCGTTCTCCAGGCCGACGGTGGCACCGACCGCGCTGCCGATGACGACGGCGACGCGGTCGCGGGGCCCGTCGTCCTGGGGCCAGCCGCTGTCGGCGAGCGCCTCGCGGGCGGCCACCACGGCGAACTGAGCGCTTCTGTCCATCCTGCGGGTCTCGCGCGGGGTGAGACCCTCGTGGGCGGGGTCGAAGTCGCATTCGGCGGCGATTCTGGAGCGGAACCCGGTCGCGTCGAAGGCGGAGATGGGGCGGGTGGCCGTCCTGCCCTCGGTGAGCAGCGACCAGAAGGCCTTCACCCCGAGGCCACCCGGGGCGACGACGCCGATGCCGGTGATCACCGCATGCCGGGCGCCCATCAGCCGGCCTCGACCTGGAGTGCGGGCTCGTGCGCGGCGGGCAACGGCTCGGTGTCGACGTGGCCCAGCTCGGGACGGGGGGCCAGGGGGCACAGGTGAAAGACGGCCTCGGCCGGCTCGCCGCTGTCGTTCCACACCCGATGCCTGACTTCCTTGGGGACCAGCACGCCCTCACCCGCCCGCACGGTCAGGTGCTCGCCGTCCAGCCTGACCACCAGCTCGCCGCCGGTGACGTAGAGGAACTCCTCGGAGTAGGGGTGGTAGTGCTCGGCGATGTGCTCGCCGGGATCGAGTCTGAGCACGCCGAGGAACCCGGTGGTGGCACCGGTCGTCGCGGGACCGAGCACCACGCGCAGTTCGCCGCCCCTGCGCCGGTTGGGCGGCACCTGCGCCGCCGAGATCACGGTGAAGCGGGACATCAGCGGCTCCAGGTGTAGAAGGTCTGGGCCATCGCGTCGGCGGGAGAGCGCCAGGTGGCCGGATCGTAGGCGCCGATGTACGGTTTGAGCCGCTCATTGAGATCGGTGAAGAGCGGGTCTGTGCGCAGTTCGGCCAGCCGCGCGTCCACGGGGCCCTCGGCCTCGATGAGGTGGAAGTAGAGTCCCTGGAATTGGAAGAGCGCACGGCCGGAGACCCCGACCCGGTGCGGCAGATCCGTCGCGTCCGACTCCTCGAAGAGACGGGCGACCGAGTCCGCGTCTTTGGGATCCATCCGGGCGACGATGAGCGTTCGATGCACCGTTGCTCCTTCACGGGACGACTAGTTAGTTCATGGTGTTCTGAGCGGTTCGAAAGTCACTCGAATAGCGCTGTGGTTTCCGCCGTCCGCAGCCGCCGCGTCAGCGGCACGCGCGCCAGGATGAAGGCGAGCATCGCGCCCAGGCCCGACAAGCCCAGGATGAGGAAGTACGCCCACCGGGGAACGACGTCCGACAGGCGCACCACCAGGCTGCCCAGGCCGCCGCCCAGCGCGGAGAAGGTCCAGTACAGGCCGATGACGCGGCCGGTGAGCGCCGCCGGCACCACGTCGACCGACGTGCTCAGCCCGATGGGCGCGATGGCCACCTCGCCACAGGCCAGCAGCAGGAAGGCGGCCAGCAGCCAGAGCGGGGAAACCGGCTCGCCGCCCTCGGCCAGCCAGGAGGCCAGGCTCATCAGCAGCAGCCCCGACGCGGCGAAGGCCAGTCCCGCCGCGAACTTCACCGGTGCCCCGAGCCGGCTGCCCGCCGACAGCCAGACCCGCGCCGACAACGGCGCGAGCACCAGAATGAACAACGGGGTGACCGACTGGAACCAGCTGGCGGGCACGAGCTGACCGAACATGACCCGGTCCGTGGAGTTTCTGGCGAACAGGCTGAGCGTGGAGCCGCCCTGGATGACGAAGAGCCAGAACAGCGCCGAGGCCAGCAGCAGCCAGCGGTAGGCCGACAACCGCGCCCGCGCGGCCGCGTCCAGCTCGGGGCGGCGGCGCAGCGCGGCGAAATAGGCCAGCGGCGTCACCAGCGTGACCACACCCAGAGCCGCCACGACGTGCATGATGCCGAACCCGCCGCTGAGCAGGTCGGCGGCGAGGAGGACCGCGACCACGGCCACCGCGCCGGCCAGCAGTCGCAGCGCGCGCCGCCGCTGACCCGCGTCCAGCGGATGCCCCGGCGCCCGCCCTTTGCCCGCGAAGTGCCCGGCGCCCAGCGCGAACTGCAGCACCCCGAAGGTCATGCCGACTCCCGCCGCCGAGAAGCCCAGATGCCAGCTCAGCGTCTCGCCGAGAAAACCGGTGATCAGCGGTGCCAGCAGCGCGCTGATCTGGATGCCGACATAGAACACCGAGATCGCCGCCTCACGTGCCGCCGCACGCCCCCCGCCGTAGAAGCGGCCGAGCAACGCCAGCAGGTTGGGCTTGAGCAGCCCGGTGCCCGCCGCGATCAGCGCCAGACCCGCGTAGGCGCTCGCTTGGAAGGGAAGCGCCATGGTGAAGTGGCCCAGCGCGATGACGGCGCCGCCGATCAAGGTCGCGCGCCACTCGCCGAGTACCCGGTCGCCCAGCCAGCCTCCCGGTACCGCCAGCACGAAGATCAGCCCGATGTAGGAGCCGTACAACGCGGTGGCGACGGTACCCGGCAGTCCGAGGCCGCCCCGCGCGACCGGCTCGGTGGCATACAGAACCAGGATCGCCTGCATGCCGAAGAAGCTGAATCGCTCCCAGACGTCGGTCAGGAACAGGGTCCTGAACCAGCCGAGGCGCCCGTAGGCGCCCAGCGTCGTCTCCTCGGCGGGCCGGGCGCGCGGAAAACCGATGGTCATGGCAGGACCTTGCGGGCCTGCCCTCGTGCCCGGCTCGAACCTCGCTGGACCCCGGGCGGTGCCCGGTCGAGCGAAGCCATGCTCGAGCGGATCTCGAGATCGGCCTGCCAGCGTCCTGGCAGGACACATCGAGAGAGGACCCGACGTGACGGAAACGGCCGTACCCAGGCGCGAAATCACGACGCTGGCCGACATCAACCGGCTGGGCACCGCGTTCTGCGGCGCCAAGGCCGTTCTCAGCGCGATCGAGCTGGGCTTGTTCACCGAACTGAGCGCCGGACCGGCCACGGAGGCGGAGCTGTGCGAGCGCCTCGGTCTGCACCCTCGCGCCGTACCCGACTTTCTGTCCACGCTGGCCGCCCTGGGCCTGCTCGACGTGAAAGACGACCACTACGCCAGCACTCCGGCGGCGGCCCGCTTCCTCGACCGCACCTCGCCCTCCTACGGCGGCGGGTTCCTCGAGCGGGCCAACCACATGATGTATCCCGCCTGGGAGAACCTCACCGGCCTGTTGAGGACCGGCGAGCCGCAGGTCGCCGGTCGAGAGGACCAGGCCGCGGCCTTCGAGCGGATGATGGGCGACCCCGACCACCTGGATCGCTTCCTGCGCATGATGGACGCGGTCAGCGGGCCGCTGGGTCCCGAGCTGGCCGCCAAGTTCGACTGGGCGAATTACACCACGGTCGTCGACATCGGCGGCGCTCGCGGAAACCTGCTCGCCCACATTCTCAACGCCCACGAACACCTCAGCGGATATGTCTTCGACCTGCGGGGAATCGAGTCGGCCTTCGGCACGCACATGGAGGCGCTCGGCCTCAGGGACCGGGCACGGTTCGTCAGCGGCGACTTCTTCAAGGACGCGCTGCCCCAGAGCGACGTCCTGATCATCGGACACGTCCTGCACGACTGGTCGCCCGCCGAACGCGCCCAGTTGATCAGGAAGGCTTTCGGCGCCCTCCAGCCCGGCGGGGCGCTCCTCATCTACGACCAGCTCACCGGGCAGGGGCACGGCGGCGACCCCTGGAACGAGATCATCAGCTTGAACATGCAGCTGCTGTCGCCCGGCGGCTCGGAGTACACCCTGACCGAATGCCGCACCTGGCTGCGCGACGCGGGCTTCCAGTCCATCTCCACCTTCACTCTCGGCGAGCACGACACCTGCGTGGTCGCGCTGAAGGACAGGTGAGCTCGGTGCTGGAGGAGTCGCTCCTGCTCGAGACGGAGCTCCGGATCGGTGACGCGTTCGGCGAGATGCTGCAGGCCGCCTTCTACGAGCTGCCGGCCCCTCCCGAGGCGCGCTGGACCTACGACATCGTGGAGCGCGAGGACGGGAACCTCCTGGTCACCCCGGCGGCCCACTGGTTCCAGCCGCCGGCGCTGTGGCCCGAGCACATCGTGACCGGGATGGAGCGGGCACGCGGCCGCGTGCTCGACGTCGGATGTGGCGCGGGCCGGCACGCCTTGGCGCTCCAGGAGCAAGGGGAGGAGGTGACCGGCCTCGACACCTCCCCAGGTGCCCTCAAGGTCTGCCGGCGCCGTGGTCTACGGTCGGTGGTGCACGCCACCGTCGCCGATCATGCCGTGAACCGCGCGGCCGACGGCGGGCGATATGACACCTTTCTCCTGCTCGGCGCGAACGTGGGCCTGCTCCAGGGGCGGGCGAGCGCCCCGGCCTTCCTCGGCGCCCTCGCCGCGATGGCCACGCCGGGAGCCCGGATCATCGCCGACAGCATGGATCCCGACCTGCTGAGCGAGCTCGACCCGACCCAGGTGGCCTACGGCGAGCTGAACCGGCGCCGCGGCCGCCTGCCCGGGCAGACCCGGATGCGGGTCCGGCACAAGACCATGACCACCTCGTGGTTCGACTACCTGTACTGCTCCCCGGCCGAGCTCGGCGAGCTGGCAGAGGGAACGGCCTGGCGCGTCGAGGAGATCCTCCCCTCGGGCGGCCCGTCCTATGTGGCGACGCTGGTACATAAGCCCTGATCCCCGCCGGACGGAGGAAGAGCACGCACCGTGTACCTGTCAACCATCGGAAGGAGCACCGCTCCCACCGGGAAACGGCCATGGGCCGCCGTCGGCGCCAACGTCGTCGCGCTCGGCGCCGTCAGCATGATCACGGACGTCTCCGCCGAGATGGTCACCGCGGTCCTGCCGCTCTACCTCGTCATCGGGCTGCACCTGGGCCCGGCCGCCTACGGCCTGGTCGACGGCCTGTACACGGGGGCCACCGCCGTGCTCAGGCTGGCCGGCGGGTATGTCGCCGACCGGACGCGCAGGCCCAAGGTCGTCGCGCAGGTGGGGTACGCCCTGTCAGCCGTCGCCAAGCTCGGTCTCCTGGCCGCGGGCTCCGCAGGCATGATCGGCCTGGTGGTGGCCGTCGACAGAACGGGCAAAGGGCTGCGTACCGCGCCACGCGATGCGCTGATCACGCTGTCCGCCGCCCCCGAGGCACTGGGCAGAGCCTTCGGCCTGCACCGCGCGATGGACAGCTTCGGCGCCTTCCTCGGCCCGATCGCGGCGCTTGCCGTACTCGCCGTCTCTGGGCAGGCCTTCGACGCGGTGTTCGTCGCCAGCTTCTGCGTCGCGGCGGTGGCGGTCATGGTGCTCATGCTGTTCGTACGCGACCATGCGCCCACCGCCGCCCCCGCCCCGCGCGCGCCGTTGCGAGAGCTGCTCGGCACCCCCGGCGTGCGGCGGATCGCCGCGGCGGCTTGCCTGCTGGGGCTGACCACCGTCGGCGACGGTTTCGTCTACCTGCTGTTGCAGCAGCGGGAGTCGCTGGCAGTCGGCTGGTTCCCGCTGCTGGCCGTCGGGACCAACCTGGCCTACCTGCTGCTGGCCGCGCCGCTGGGCGCGCTGGCCGACCGGGTCGGGCGACTGCCCGTGGTGCTCGGCGGCTACTGCGCGCTGGCGGCCGTCTACCTGTTGCTGTTCAGCCCGTTGGGCGAATGGCCGCTGCTGGTGGCGGCACTCGGGTTGTACGGCGTGTTCTACGCGGCCACCGACGGCGTCCTGATCGCGCTGGCGGGTCCGATGCTGCCCGAACACCTGCGCACCACGGGGCTCGCCCTCGTCCAGACCGGGCAGGCCCTGGCATACCTGCTCTCCTCGGTCCTGTTCGGGCTCACCTGGCAGCTGTGGGGAGCCGCAACGGCGACCCGGGGAGCCGCCGCGGGCGCCGTCGTCGCGACGCTCGCCACCGCAGTCCTCCTGTCCAGGCGTACGGCCCTGTCCAGGCGTACGGCGGCCCGGTGACCGCCTCCGCCCGCGTCACCATCGCCGCCGTGGTCACGCTGATACTCACCGCCGTCACCGTCTTCTACATACGGCACGCGGTCGCGCGCAGCACACCCATCCCGCCGGTCGCGACGACCGAGGCGGCCACCGGTCGCGGCATTCTCGTGCGCAGCACGGCCCCGGGATCGAGGAACCGGGTCATGAGAGTCTCGCTCGCCGACCACTCCGCCGCGCCCACCTCGCTCACGTGCAGCCGGGTCTACGCCTCCGGCGGCACCACCGTGTGCCTGCGGCCCGAGGGCGCACTCGGCACCTACCAGGTCGCCGTCCTGGACGCGCGGCCGCACCAGACGAAGGTCTTCTCCCTGGCCGGATTGCCCAACAGGGCCAGGGTCTCGGCCGATGGCCGGATGGTCGCCTGGACGGTCTTCGTCACGGGCGACTCCTACGACAGCAGCACGTTCTCCACGCGTGCCGGGATCTTCGACACCCGTACGGGCGAGCTGACGGTCACGCTGGAGGACTTCGCCGTCACCGGGGGCGACGGGCTCACCACGGCGCCTGACCGCAACTTCTGGGGCATCACCTTCGATGCCGACGATGACCACTTCTACGCCACCATGTCCACCGGCGGCCACCGCTATCTGGTGGCGGGAGACCTCGCCGTCCGCACGGTGAGAATCCTGCGGGACAACGTCGAATGCCCCTCACTGTCCCCCGACGGTACTCGCCTCGCCTTCAAGGAGGCCGTCGGTGGCGATCCGGCACACGGCTGGCGGCTGTCCGTCCTGGACCTGTCCACCCAACGGGTGACCCACCTGGCCGAGACTCGCAGTGTGGACGATCAGGCGATGTGGCTGGACCGCCAGACGCTCGCCTACGCGATCATCCGTCCCTGGGGCCACGCCGATGTGTGGTCGGCGGCCGCCGACGGCTCAGGAACCCCCAAGCTCCTGGCCGCGGAGGCGGACTCCCCTTCCCCCGCCTGAGATGGGCCGGATCGACCGCGCTCACCGTACGGACGCCGAGACGGCTCGCGCGAACAAGGTGAGCACGTCGCGGACGAAACGCGTCCGAGTCAGGCCCAGGCAGCGCAGCGCCAGACCGTGATCGACGGCGACCACGGTCACCGTGCCGAGCATCAGGCCCCACCAGCAGCCCGTCAGCACGGCGGGTGAGCTAGCAGGCGGGCGTGGTTCTGCTCTTCCGCGACGAAGAGGCGGACTGCCGCGCTATATGTGTCGTCCTCGGCTTTGTCCGCTTCGCCGATCAGAGCGGTGTCATCCCCGGCTTTGTCCGCTTTGCCGACCAGCGCGGCGCCGTCGCCGCTCTCGCCGATCTGGAAGCGCTGGGGTACGAACGGATTGTGGACAAATCCTGCGGGTGATCGTCGAGGTTTCGTGCAGATTGTCCGCCAGCAGCCGCAGGGTCGTGGACCGCGGAATGTCAAGATTGCCGCCACCTGGGTAGAGGGGGCCGCATGAGCGGCGACGGATCACATCAGGCGACTCTCGCGGCGCTGGCCGCCAACGTGGGAGTCGCGGCCACCAAGTTCGTGGCCTTCTTCTTCACCGGCTCCTCGGCGATGCTCGCCGAGGGCATCCATTCCATCGCCGACACGGGTAACCAGGGCCTGCTCATGCTCGGCCGGCGGCGGGCCAAGCGGGAGCCGAGCGCCGACCACCCCTTCGGCTACGGGCGCGAGCGCTACTTCTACGGCTTCCTGGTGTCGCTCGTGCTGTTCTTCGGGGGCGGGCTGTTCGCCCTGTACGAGGGGTACGAGAAGATCACCCACCCGCATCCGCTGGAGAGCTGGCCGTGGGCGGTCGGGGTTCTGGTGGTGGCGATCGTCATGGAGGCGCTCTCGCTGCGGACCGCCGTACGCAACTCCAACCGGGTGCGTGACGGCCGGTCGTGGGCCGGGTTCATCCGCGACGCGAAGGCGCCCGAGCTGCCGGTGGTGCTGCTGGAGGACACGGCGGCGCTGGCCGGGCTGGTGTTCGCGCTCGTCGGCGTCGGGCTGACGGTGCTCACCGGGAACTCCGCCTTCGACGGTCTCGGCTCGATCGCCATCGGGCTGCTGCTGGTCGCGGTGGCGGTGACGCTGGCCAGGGAGACCAAGAGCATGATCATCGGCGAGGCGGCCACACCCGCCGTTCAGGACGCCATCGAGAAGGTTTTGGACGGCGACCCGTCCATCCAGGCGTTCGCCCAGGTACGGACCCTGCACCTGGGGCCGGAGGACCTGCTGATCGCCGCCCGGGTGACGATGCACTCGTCGGGCGACGTGGACGGGGCCGCGCAGGCGCTGGCGGAGACGGAGCGGCGGATCAGGGAGCAGGTCTCGATCGCGTCGGCGGTGTACCTGCAGCCGACCCCGCCGGAGAGGGTGCCGTGAAGCAGGTCGATGCTCCGTGAAGGCGGGTCAACGTGCCGTGAACTCAAGCGGCTCTGCCTGCGCTTGCTGCGCGTCTGAGGTCCAGCGAGCGGCCGCTGCGCCTGCGAGCCGTTGCCGGCGTGGGCCGACGCACCGGCTCAGTGAATAAATGCGTTGCCCGGCGATGATCCGTCCGGCATGCTTCTCGACATGAAGAACCTCAGCAGCGACGCGATGCGCCACGGTCATATGGTCCGCCATGGCCGTATGCCCTGGGGTCTTCGTCACTGACGTCACAGTCAGCGAGCCGCCGCCCAGGACCACACGGTCTGGGCGGTTTTTTAGTTCCCGATGGCGGGTGAGGGTGCTGGTGTGCCCGGCGGTTTCATAAACCGCTGCAGGCGGGTTCGATCCCCGCACCCGCTACCGGGCCTTCGTGGCGCAGTGGAGAGCGCGCCTGCTTGCGGAGCAGGAGGACGCCGGTTCGAATCCGGCCGAAGGCACTGCGGCCGATCCCGAAGCGAACGAGGGACCAAGTTGTGATCTTGGTGAAAGCGGGTTCAAGTCCCGTCGGCCGCCCCACGTCGGTGTCATCGAGAGGGTGTGGAAACCGGGCCGGTCGAGGATCGTGCGGATCCCGGCCTGGGTCGGGGGTCCGGCTCGGCGCGGGCCACCGTGATGTGCTCGCGCGGGTCGGCGAGGAGGTCCTCGCGGCGACCGGCCGGCCTCTACGGTTAAGCCCTATGCCGACACCCTCTGGCCCCTTCACCGGACGTACGATCGACGGCCTCGCACGCGACCTGCGCGACGGCCGGACCACCTCGACGGCGCTCGCCCAGCTGGCGCTCGACGCCATCGCCGAGCTCGACCCGCTGCTCAACGCGTTCATCACCGTGGACGCCGCCGGGGCGCGGGCCGCGGCGCGGCGCGCGGACGAGGAGCTGGCCGGGGGCGTCGACCGGGGGCCGCTGCATGGCGTGCCGGTCGGTGTGAAGGACCTCATCATGGTCGCCGGGCTGCCCGCGACCATGGGCTCGCGGCACTTCGCCGGTCACGTCGCGGTCGCCGACGCCGCCTGCGTGACCCGCCTGCGCCAGGCCGGTGCCGTCGTCATCGGCAAGACGAACACCCACGAGTTCGCGTACGGCCCCACGGGCGATCGTTCCGCCGCCGGCCCGTCGCGCAATCCGTGGGAACCCGCGCGCATGTCGGGCGGCTCCAGCGGCGGCAGCGCGGTCGCCGTGGCGGCGGGCATGGTGCCGGTGGCCCTCGGCACCGACACCGGTGGTTCGGTCCGCATTCCGGCGGCACTGTGCGGGGTCGCCGGTTTCAAGCCGGCGTACGGGGTGATCCCGGTCGACGGTGTCTTCCCCTTGGCGCAGACCTTCGACACCGTCGGGCTTCTCGCGGGCCACGAGCGGGACTGCCTGATCGCCTACCGGTCCCTCGTCCCCGCCGGTGTCCAGAAGGGGGACGGCTGGCCGGCGCGGGTCGCCTGGCTTGATCCCGCCGGCGTGTTCGCCTGCGACCCGCAGGTGGCCCGTACGGTACGCCGGGCTGTGGAGGCGGGCACCGGACCGCTGGAGGAGCTCGCGTTCCCATTCAAGGAGGTGGACGAGCTGCGCGAGACCTTCACCGCCATTCAGAGCAGCGAGGCGGCGGCCGTACACGCCGACCGGCTGGCCGAGGCGCCCGAGCTGTTCGACCCCGAGCTGCTCGAACGCCTGCGCGGCGCCGCCGAGATGCCGGGCTGGCGGTACGTACGGGCCATGCGGGCCCGCCCACGGCTCGCCGAGAGCGTCGGCGCGCTGTTCGAGCGGCATGACGTGCTCGCGCTGCCAACCGTACCGCTCACCGCGCCGTTTCTCGGTCAGCGGACGACCGAGCTGGACGGCGGGTCCGTCGCCGTGCGAGCCGCGCTGCTCGCCCTGACGAGCATGTGGAACGTGGTCGGTTTTCCGGCGCTGAGTGTCCCGGCCGGAACGGTGCGCGGCCTGCCGGTCGGGTTGCAGCTCGTCTGCCGTCCCGGTGGGGAGCATCTGCTGTTCGAAACCGCCGGGGCCACGCATGGAGGCCCGCCGCCCGGGTAGCCGACTGCGAATGCGGATCCAGGACTGGTTCCTCACGGACCAGGAAAGAGGCAATCCGGCGACCAAGCTCGACGCCTGGTCGACGGGTAACGACGTACGCCCGCTGATCCACGGCGCGACCTACTTCGCCGAGCTGAAGACCTGCGTCGAGGCGCTGCGCGAGGACGACTTACTCCTGTTCGCCGACTGGCGCGGCGATCCCGACGAGCGGCTCGCCGAGAACGGGCCCTCCGTGGGCGACGCGATGGCCGCCGCCGCGCACAAAGGCGCGCTGGTCAGAGGGCTCATCTGGCGTTCGCACCTGGACCGGTTACGCTTCAGCTCGGCCGAGAACCGGCACCTGGGCGAGGCGATCGAGGCCGCGGGCGGGCAGGCCGTCCTCGACACGCGGACCAAGCCGGGCGGCTCGCACCACCAGAAGTTCGTCATCCTGCGTCATGACGGCGATCCGGTCGCCGACGTGGCCTTCCTCGGCGGCATCGACCTGTGTCACAGCCGCCGGGACGACGCCGACCACCTCGGCGATCCGCAGGCGTGCCCGATGCCCGGCGAGTACGGCCGGCGGCCCCCGTGGCACGACGTCCAGGTCGCCATCCACGGCCCCGCGGTGGCGGAGGTGGAGAAGGTGTTCTGCGAGCGGTGGGAGGATCCCGCGCCGGAGACCAGGGATCCGATCAGGCGGCTGCGCGACCATTTCGCCAGGATGGACGACGTTCCTCCGCTGCCCGAGCCGGGGCCGCCGCCGCCTCCTGCGGGCACGCACACCGTACAGCTCCTGCGCACCTATCCCGCCAGGCGTAGCAGTTACCCGTTCGCGCCGGAGGGCGAGCGGAGCGTGGCGCACGCCTACCAGAAGGTGCTCGGGCGGGCCCGTTCGCTGGTCTACCTGGAAGATCAGTATCTGTGGTCCACGGACGTGATCGAGCCGTTCGCCGAGGCGCTGGAGCGCGAGCCCGATCTGCGGATGGTCATCGTGGTGCCCCGCCACCCCGACCAGGACGGCTGGCTGGCCGGGCCCGCGAGCCTGATCGGCCGGGTCCACGCGCTGAACCGGCTGCTGCGGGCGGGCGGCGACCGGGTCGCCCTGTACGACCTGGAGAACCATGAGGGCACCCCCGTCTACGTGCACGCCAAGGTCTGCGTGGTCGACGACGTGTGGGCCTCGGTCGGGTCCGACAACGTCAACCTGCGCTCCTGGAGCTACGACTCAGAGCTGAGCTGTGCCGTACTCGATGAGCAGGAGGATCCGCGCGAGCCGCCCGGCGCCCGGCGGTTCGCCCGCGAGCTGCGCCTGGCGCTGATGGGCGAGCACCTGGACCTGCCCGAGGACGATGCGGCTCGCGACGAGCTGTGCGATCCCGCGGCCGCGTTCGACGCCTTCGCCGACGCGGCGGCGCGGCTCGAAGCCTGGCACGCCGGCGGCCGTAAGGGGCCGCGACCGCCGGGGCGGCTGCGGCCGCATTCCTATCCCGAGCTGCCCCGGGTGCGCGGGCTGCTCGCCACGCCGCTCTACCGCCTGGCGATCGATCCCGACGGGCGGCCTCCCGCACTGCGGAGATCCAGGACTTTCTAGCGCTCGCTGCTGTCCTAAGGCCACCCTCCGTGATCACTCGGCGGCGCGCTGCCCTATCCTGTACGGCTCTGTGCAGCTGAGGAAGGGAACCCGAGTGAACGTGAGCCTGCGCCCGGTCCGTGCGGCGGACCTGGATGTGTTCGAGGAGAATCTGGGCAGCCCGAAGGGGACCGGCGAGCTGCAGTGGTTCGGCCATCGCACCCTGCACGCGATGCGCGAGGAGTTCGCGGCGACCGGGCTGCTGAGCGCCGAGGGCGGCTATTTCACCATTGACGCCCGTGGCGAGGTGGCCGGGTGGATGCACTGGTTCCAGCGGATCTGGGGTCCGCGGCACACCTCCTGGTGCTGGTCGCTGTCCATCGTGATCTTCCCGCGCCACCGCGGCAAGGGTGTGGGCAGCCGGGCGCACCGCGAGCTGGTGACGTACCTGTTCGACCACACCCGGGCAGAGCGGATCGAGGCCATTACCGACGTCACCAACCTCGCAGAGCAGGGCGCGCTGGCCAATGCCGGATTTGAACGAGAAGGCGTGATCCGCCGGGCCCAGTGGCGCGGCGGAAGCTGGCACGACCAGCTGTTGTATTCGGTGCTGCGGCCGGAGAAGTAGTGCCTGGCGCCATCCCTGCTCTCAGCGCACGCCGCGCGGCCGGAACTGGATGCTGATGCGCGGCCCGGTGGGACGGGTGGTCTTGGGGATCGCGTGCTCCCACGTGCGCTGGCAACTGCCGCCCATCACGATGAGGTCGCCGTGCCCCAGGTCGTGACGGATCGAGGCGCCGCCGCCCCGGGGGCGCAGCAGCAGCGGGCGCGGGGCGCCGACCGAGATGATCGCGACCATGGTGTCCTCGGTGCCGCCCCTGCCCAGAGTGTCGCCGTGCCAGGCCACGCTGTCGCGCCCGTCGCGGTAGAAGCAGAGCCCGGCCGTGCGGAACGGCTCCCCGAGCTCCTCGGCGTAGCGCTCGTTGAGCGCGCGCAGGGCGTCGTCGAGCGCCGGGTCGGGCAGCGGCTCGTCCTCGTCGTAGAAGGCGAGCAGCCGCGGCACGTCGACTACTTTGTCGTACATCCGGCGCCGTTCGGCCCGCCACGGCACCACCTCGCACAGCCGGGAGAACAGCGCGTCGGCCTCCGCCAGCCAGCCGGGCCCGAAGTCGATCCACGCCCCGCGCTCCAGACGCGTCCGGCGGATCGCCGAGCCGACGAGCTCGTCGGCTCCCAGCAGAGAAGCTTGGAAAACAGCCGTCATGGCATCAAGTGTAGGCGATCGTTCAAACATTCATTCGATTAGGTCCGCAGACCGGCTGCGCCCGGCCATCACGGCCGGGCGCGCGGCTCGTCGTCCCACCCGCCCGGTCTGTACGGCACGCAGCCCGTACAGACCGGGGCGGCCACGCAGGCCGCCGATCCCCACGGGTCCAGTATCGGGTATCCCCGCCCGTCACGCCTGTTACCTCACTGCCCGTTTGTGCCGTTTGCTGCCGTGCCGGTTGCCGCCGAGACGGTCAGGTGCGGCCGCGGTGAGCGGCGACGCGTTCGCGGGTGGCGCACCGCGTGCTGCAGTAGCGCCTCGGGCTGCCGCCTCCCAGGTCCAGGTACGGCCGGCGGCAGGTGGCCGAGGCGCACAGCCCGCCCGGCATTCGCTGGTGATCGGCCAGCAGGACGGCCAGCGCCAGGGCCGAGGAGGCCAGGAACCACTCCCCCCACGGCGCGTAGTCGTCGCCGTCCACGTGCAGGTGCCACGGAGTCGTGCCCGCGTGGTTCGTCAGGCGGGGCGCCCGCGCGGCCGTCGCCAGAAGATCGTTCAGCCGGGCGGCCGCCAGGTCGGGACCGGCGGCGGCGAAGACGGCGACCAGCCGCTCCGCCGCGGCCCGCATCGCCGCCAGGTCGGCCTCGCCCAGGTCCAGGTCGCCGGTTTCGCCGTGGTCGCGCAGCACCCGCGCGACGGACTCCGCCGACGGCTCCTCGTGCAGCAGCGCGACGCACAGGGCCACGGCCCGGGCCGCCATCGCTTTGGTCGAGTGAACCGCCACGCCAGCAGCGTATGCCCGCGGACACGAAAACGGCGGGGCTCCCCCAGCCCCGCCGTGCCGCGTCGAACCTGACGAGAGCTCAGCCGCCGCAGGCCGCGAAGACGTAGCTGTCCTTCAGGAGCGAGTAGTGGTCCCGGACCTTGACGGCCCCGGTTTCGGTGTCGATCTGGACGATCGTCATCTTGTTCGCCTTGCCGTCGGGGTACTGCACGAGGTGCAGCGTCACCTGCCGCTCGCCGGTCCAGTCGATCATGTGGAGGTCGCCGGCCGGCAGCTTGACCTTCCGCTTGGCGATGACCTGGTCGCTCTGCATGTCGTACAGGACGAGCTGGGACTTGGCGCCGCCCATGACGACGTTCGCGGTGGTCCGGCCGTCGGCCGCGAGGGCCGACGGGGAGTTCGAGGCGACGATCTGCGGCGGCGTGGCCCGGTACAGCTGCTCGCCGGACTCGCTGTAGGCGATCAGGTCCGTGACGGACTCGTCGGCGGAGACCTCGGTTAGCAGTTCGCCGCCGTCGGCGCTGAAGCCGAGCAGCGTCTGCCGGCCGGGCGTCGAGCCGAGCAGGGTGCCGGTGGCCGTGTCGAAGATCCGCGTCTTCACTGCCTTGTCGGTGGCGAAGACGGCCGCGAGCCGGCCGCCGTCGTCGGAGAGCTGGAACGTCACGTCGTACTGGGCCACGCGCGGCAGCGCGTCCTTGGCGAAGACCTTCACCCCGCCCCCCATGGTCCGTACGGCCAGCCGCCCGGACTTGGTGAAGTACGCGACGCGCCGGCCGTTACCGCTGACGGCGATGGGCGCGACCTGGGTGTGCGACGACTTGCCGTTCGCCTCGCGGGCGATGGTCTCGGCGTCGGGCAGGGAGCCCTTCTCCCCGCTGTGCATCACCAGCCGCCACTCGCCGCACGGCCGCTGCTCGCCCTTGACCGTGCAGCCCTTGACCGAGGCGTAGCGGATGCCGTCGTGGTGGTCATGTGGCGTGGCCTGGGCAGCCTGAGGCGCGGTCACCAGGGCGGCCAGCCCTGCCGCGATCGCCACGGCGATCCTGATCTTCATGGTCGTCACTCCCCCGCCACTCTGAAGGCGTACCTGGTCTTGCTGATCGAGTACTTGTCCGTCTGCGTGGCGGCGCCGGTCTCCGTGTCGACGGTGAACTCCCGTACCACCGCCGTCGAGCCTTCGTCACCTGTCTGCACGAGCACCGTGAGCCGCCCGTCCGCGCTCCACTGGGCGAGGTACGGCGTCTGCGCCGGCTTCAGCGCCAGATCCACGCCCGCGGAGAGGTCCCCGGTCTCCAGGTCGTAGATCCGCAGCCGAGGGGCCTTCTTGGCTTCCTCGTCCCCGGAGATGATCACCGCGACGGTCTTGCCGTCCGCGGCCAGCGCGGTCATGGCGGAGTTCGCCACGACCTGCGACGGCGTGCGCCTGACCGAGGTGCCGTCGGCCCGGTACGCGATCAGCGTGAGGGTGTTGTCGCGATTGAAGCGCTGGGCCAACACCTCGCCCCCGTCAGCGCTGAAGCCGTTCATCGAGTCCTTGGCGGGCAGCTCGACGATCTTGCCGGTGGCGATCGTGACCACCTTGGACGGGACGCGCTCCTTCTCATCGGTGGAGTCGACCAGCAGCTTGTCCCCCTGGGGCGACAGGTACAGGCTGAGCGGGCTCGTCCCGTACCGCTTGGGCACCAGGGACGCGGCCAGCACCTTGACCGGTCCGCCCGCCGCCTGCCGTACGACGATGCGGTGGTCGCCGGCCCGCTCGTAGGCGATCACGCGGCCGTCGCCGCTGATGGCGAACAGGCCGGCGTCGTCGAGCTTCCTGCCCTTGCCGTCGATCTCGGTGGCGGCGGCGTCCTTGACGGTGAGCTTCCCGCTGTCACGCGTGATCAGCCGCCAGTGGCCGCAGGGGTAGGTGGTCTCGTTCTTCTTGTGGGTGCAGGTCTTGATCCAGGCCGCCCGGACCTGGGAAGGGCCTGCTTGGGCGTGCGCGGCGGGGGGAGTGATCCCCAGCCCGCCGATGACCGCCGACGCGAGGAGCGCGGCGGCCGCTGAGGTGTGCCTCATGGTGGTGTTCCCTTCACTCGTCCGGTTAGATACCGGCGGAGTGAAACGGGTTGATCACAGGTGAGACACATTCATGTGCCCGCCCGGACAGGTGGTCAGCGCAGCGGGCGGCGGCCCGCGAAGCCCAGTTCCGTGCGGTGATACCAGGTCAGCTCGGTCTCGCCCTCGATCCAGCACAGGCGTACGGACACCCCGTCGAGCACGGCGGGAAAGTCGATGAGGACCGGCGCGATCCCCTTCACCTCGATGCCCTGCCCGGTCCAGGTGCTGAGGATCTCCTCGATGCGCGCCTCGATCGCCTTCATCTCGGGGATGCCGCCCAGCGCGGACCCGCCGGCGCTCTCGCGGTCGAAGGCGATCTCGGCCAGGTCGGCGCGGGCGGCGATCAGCACGCCGGCGTCGTCGATGATCGACGGCATGAGCGAGCGCGCCTCGTCGAGGGTGAACGTCCTGGCCATGTGCGAACGCTATCGGGTGGGCTCGTAGGCGCGCATCATCGTCACCGGTTCGGCTCGTAGGCGCGCACGAGCAGTTGCTCGGCGTCGTCGAGGTAGGCGTCGAGGAAGGCGGCGGCCTCGTCCGGCCGGTCGGCTTCGAGGAGCTCGAGGAGCTTGCGGTTGCGGGTGACGAACGGCTCGTGGAAGGCGCGCGGGTTCTTCATGACGTGGAAGACGAGCCGCAGCTCGGCCAGGAGCTGGCGCATGGCCTCGTCGAGCCGGGGGCTCTGGTTGAGCGTCACCAGCGCCTGGTGGAAGCGGATGTTGGCGGTGCCCACGCCGCGCCAGTCGTCGTCGGCGGCGGCCCGCTCGGCGTCGGCCACGGCCTCCCTGATCACGGCCAGCTCCTGGCCGCTCGGGCGGCGCCGGACGGCCGCGCCCTCGATCACCCGGCGTACGCGGTAGAGGTCCGCGACGTCCTCGGCCGACAGGATCCGCACGAACACGCCCCTGTTGAGCCGGTGGTCCAGCAGCCCTTCGTGGCCGAGCAGCCGGAACGCCTCGCGCAGCGTGTTGCGCGACACGCCGAGCGCGTCCGCGATGGCCTCCTCGGACAGGCGCTGACCTGGCTCGAAGAAGCCCTCGGTGACACGGTCGCGCAGGATGTCGGCCACCCGCTCGGCCGTGCTGCTGCGGCCCAGCCTGGACCGGTCATGTTCGAGATCCGAAAGGGGGCTGTCCACCGCGTCATCCACAGTCAACAGGGAATCATCCAACAAACCTATTGTCGAATTGTTCAACGATCCTTATGTTGATAAGAACTCCCTGATCGAAGGAGCGATGATGACAGGCTCCACGCGGCAGACCCGGCGGGTGATCCTCGCCAGCCTGATCGGCACCTCTTTGGAGTGGTACGACTTCTTCCTCTACACGACCGCGGCGACGCTGGTCTTCGGCAAGCTGTTCTTTCCCACCTTCGACCCGCTCAACGCGACCCTGCTGGCCCTGACGACCAACGCCGTCGCGTTCGTGGCCAGGCCGCTCGGCGGGATCGTGTTCGGCCACTTCGGCGACCGCGCGGGCCGCAAGACCGTGCTGGTCGTGACGCTGCTGGTGATGGGCGTCTCGACGTTCCTCATCGGCGTGCTGCCCGGCTACGACAGCGTCGGCGCGCTCGCGCCGGTCCTGCTGGCCACACTCAGGTTCGTACAGGGGCTGGGCCTGGGCGGCGAGTGGGGCGGTGCGGTCATCATGTCGCTGGAGCACGGCGACGACCGCCGTCGCGGCTTCAACGCCAGCTGGCCGCAGGTGGGCGTGCCCGCCGGATACGTGCTGGCCACCGGAACGCTGGCGATCCTGTCGTTCACGCTCTCGGACGCGGCGTTCCTGTCATGGGGCTGGCGGGTGCCGTTCCTGCTGTCGGGCGTGCTGGTGCTCGTCGGGCTCTGGGTCCGGCTGAAGGTCACGGAGTCGCCGCTGTTCACGGAGCTGGCCCGGCAGGGCGCCAAGGCGAAGATGCCACTGCTGGAGGTCCTGCGTACGCACCCGCGCGCGCTGCTGTCGGCCTTCACCGCGCGCATCGGCGTGGACGTGGCCTTCTACACCTTCACCGCCTACATCCTGGTCTACCTCACTGGCCCGCTGAAGCTGGAGCGCTCGGTGGGGCTGAACGCGGTGCTGATCGGGTCGGCGCTGCAACTGGCGCTGATCCCACTGTTCGGCGCGCTGTCGGACCGGGTCGGCAGGCGGCCCGTCTACTTCGCGGGCGTCATCGGCGCCGCGGTCTGGGTGTTCGTCTTCTTCCCGCTGCTCGACACCAAGTCGTTCCCGCTGATCGCCCTGGCCGCGATCGTCGCGCTCATCACCCACGCGGCGATGTACGGCCCGCAGGCCGCCTTCATCGCCGAGCTGTTCAGCACCAGGCTCCGTTACAGCGGCGCGTCCATGGGGTACCAGGTCGCCGGGATCGTCGGGGGCGCGCTGGCGCCGATCATCGCGCTGAAGCTGTTCGCCGCGTACGGAACCACGACGGCGGTCTCCCTCTACGTGGTGGCCGCGCTGGCCGTCACGGCCGTCGGCCTGGCCATCGCGCCGGAGACCCGCGACCTGGACATCACCGCCGACCCCGCCGCCGACCCCGGCGACATCCCGCAACGAGCCTGAGCCCACCGCCTCCGGCGACGTAGCGCAACGAGCCTGAGCGCGCCGATTCCAGCGCCGTCCCACGACGGGGCCCGAGCGTCCCGCCCTCGGCCGGACACCGTCCACGTGATCGGCCGTACCTCCGCAAGTCTGCCGCGAAAATGCGCGGGCGGTGGCTGCCACCGCCGCCCGCGCGGGAGGTCTCCGTGCGCATCACCCTGTCGGTCATCCTGGTCCTCGCCGCGCTGCTCGCCATCCCCACCGTCATCGGGGCGATCGGCGGTCTGGAGAGCACCGAAGGCGGCGAGATCGCCGTGGTCCGCGACGGCGGCTGGTTCGACGACAACCAGGTACGCCAGGTCATCGACCCGGGCTCCGGCCTGACCTGGACGGGCATGTGGTCCTCCGTCCACCCCTATCCCGCGCAACAGCGCTTCTACACGATCACCGCCGACGCCAAGCGCGCGACCACGCTCGGCGTGGACGTGGTGACGGTGCCGAGCAGCGACGGCGTGAACCTGGGCATCGAGGGCACCCTGTACTTCACGCTCAACCTCGACCACGACACGCTGAAGAGATTCGACGACAAGTACGGCACGCGCACGTACCGCGCCCAGAACGACGAGTCGCTGGCCGCGTGGGACGGCGACGACGGCTGGTCGGCGTTCTTCGGCCAGGCCGTCCGCCCTGTGGTGGACAATGCGCTGCGCGGGCAACTGGGCAACATGCGCTGCGCCGAACTCGTCCCCTCGTGCTCTCTGCTGGCGAACACCGCGCTCAAGGACCAGGGCGGCGACATCAAGACCCAGGGCAGCAACACGAACATCACCAGGGTCCAGAACGCCGTCAACGCCACCCTGGCCCGGGACCTGCCCGAGGCGCTGGGCGGCGAGTTCTTCACCGGCCTGCGGTTCACCCTGGCCAAGGTGACGCTGCCGGCCGAGGTGCAGCAGGCCGTGGACAGATCGCTGGCCGCCAACGCCGCCGTCTCCGAGGCCCAGGCCCGGGTGGCCCAGGCCAAGGCCGAGTCGGCCGCGAACCAGGCCCGGCAGGAGGGCTACGACAAATGCCCGGCCTGCGCCGAGATCGACAAGCTCAAGTCGCTCCCCCAGGGCATCACCGTCTACGCCCCGGGGAACCCGCAGTCCATCGTGGTCCCGGCCCGCTGAGTGACTCCGGCCTGCTGAGTGACTCCGGCCCACTGAGTGACCCCGACCCGCTGAGTGTTCTCGGCCGGTTGAGTGTTCTCGGCCGGTTGGGAACCGTTCAGGCACTCATGTGCGATAGCTGAGGTGTGAAACGGTTCCACCTCAGCAGGCGCGAGCCCCCGGACGTCGGCTCCGACAGCACGGACGCCGAGTTGATCGCCGCTATCGCCGCGGAGAGCGTCACGGCGCTGCGCCTGCTCCACCGCCGGCACGCCCCCTGGCTCAGAACCCGGCTGGCCCGGCGCTGCGCCGACCCTGACGCGGTGGACGACGCCCTGCAGGACACCTTCCTCGCGGTGTGGAAGTCGGCGGCCCGCTTCGACGGGGGCAACACGGCGGGCTGGCTGTGGACGATCGCGGTGCGCCGCCTCGTCTCGGCCCTGCGCGGCCGCGGCTCCCACCGGTTCGGCCCGCACCGGTTCGGCAGCGGGCCGGTCGAAGGGCGGGCCCTCGATGAGCGACCCCTCACCGAACGGGCCGTCGAAGAGCACGCCATCGCGTCGGCCGAGGACGTCGCGCTCCTCGGTGTCGAGCACGGGGACCTCGGCGCCGCCCTCAACCGCCTCTCGCCGGAGCTGCGCGCGGTCATCCAGGCGACCGTGCTCGACGGGCTGACCGTCAAGGAGGCGTCCCGGCTGCTCGGCGTCCCGGAAGGAACCATCAAGACCCGGGCGATGCGGGCTCGGGCTCGGCTCAGGGAGGAACTCGCATGAGCTGGCACATCAGCGACGATCTCATGGACGCCTACCTGTCAGGCGGGCTCGATCCCGCCCGGGCGATGTCCGTGGACGCGCACCTCGGCGGCTGCCCGGACTGCCGGGCGGCGGTGCCGTACGAAGAAGACTGGCTGCGGGACTCGTGGCAGCGGCTGGAGGCCGAGGTGCTCAGCCCGCGCCCGTCGCCGATGGAGCGGCTGCTGGGGTTGTGCGGTGTGCCCCAGCACGTGGCCAGGCTGCTGACCGCCACGCCGACGATGAACGGGGCGTGGGTCGCCGCGGTGGTCGCGGCGCTGACGTTCGCGGTGCTCGCGGCCAGAGAGTCGGCCACGTTCCTGCCGCTGTTCCTGGCCGTCGCGCCGATACTGCCGCTGGCCGGGATCGCCCTCGCCTACGGGCCGCGGGTGGATCCGGTGCACGAGTCGCTGGCCGCGACCCCGCTGTCGGGAGCGCGCCTGCTGCTGATCAGGGCCACCGGCACGCTGGCCGTGGCCGTGGTGCTGGCCGCGGCGGCGTCGCCGCTGCTGCCCGCCCCCGCGTGGCTGAGCGCCGCGTGGCTGCTGCCGTCGCTTGCTATGACGTCCTGCTGCCTCCTGCTGTCGTCGTGGCTGCCGGTGCCGCTGTCCGCGCTCACGACGGGCGGCCTCTGGCTCCTGGGGGTGGCCGCCGCCGGCGGCGCCACCGGTGACCTGCTCGCCGCCTTCGGGCTCGCCGCGCAGATCGGGTACGGCTGCGCGGCCCTGCTGATGTCCCTACGCCTCTACTCCAAGGTGACCGCCTGATGCTCCACATCCGTGACCTGACCAAGAAGTACGGCCACAAGCAGGTGCTCGACGGGCTGACCCTGTCCGTCGGGCCCGGCGTGACCGGGCTGCTCGGGCCGAACGGCGCGGGCAAGACCACGCTGCTGCGCTGCCTGGCCACCACGCTGTCCTATGACGGCGGCCACGTCGACGCGTTCGGCCTGGACCCCGCGCAGTCGACCCAGCGCACCGCGCTGCGGCGCAGGCTCGGCTACCTGCCGCAGGACCCGGGCCACTACCCGCACTTCACCGCGTTCGACCTGGTCGACTACGTGGCGATACTCAAGGAGCTGACCGACAGGCGGCACCGCCACAGCGAGGTGCGGCGGGTGCTGGCCGAGGTGGACCTCACCGACCAGGCCAGGACGAAGGTCCGCAAACTGTCCGGCGGCATGCGCCAGCGGCTGGCCCTGGCCCAGGCTTTGCTGGGCGAGCCGGAGCTGCTGATCCTGGACGAGCCGACCGTGGGCCTGGACCCGGAGCAGCGGATGCTGTTCAGGGCGCTCGTCTCCCGGCTCGGCGAGAGTCGTACGGTGCTCCTTTCCACCCACCAGACGGAGGACGTCGCGGCGCTCTGCGAGCGCGTGGTCACCATGGCCCGCGGCCGCGTCGTCTTCGACGGAACCCCGGGCGGGCTGGCCGCCACCGCGGCCGGGCAGGTGTGGTTGTCGGACCGGCCGCCGACGGAGTCGCGGCTGTTCTGGCGCACCGCCGACGGCCGCTACCGCACCCTCGGCGACCGCCCGCCCGGGGCCGAACCCACCGATCCAGGTGTGGAGGACGGCTATCTGCTGCTGATCGGGGAGGCCGCGTGACCGGCCGGTCGTCCACCGACGACAGCCTCGCCATGACCGAGCGACTGTCCGCCGAGGGGAGCGGCAGTATGACCGGTCAGCTGTTCCGGGTCGAGCTGCGCCGGATGGCCAGGCATCCACTGGTGTGGGGCATGGCCGCGCTGGTCCTGGCCGTACAGCTGCGCCTGAGCCGGGACCAGCAGCCGGACCTCACCGTCGATCCGGTCCACGCCACCGGGATCGCCGCCTGCCTGGCCGGGGCGCTGCTCGTGGTGGCGAGCCTGGCCGTGTCCCGCGACGGGCGGCACCGGATGCCGGAGCTTCTCGCGGGTCTGCCGGGGCGGGCCGAGGTGCGTACCAGGGCGGTGCTGTTCGCGGCCGTCGTGGTCGCCGTGGTGGGACAGGCGCTGGTCGTCGGCGGCTATCTGCTGGTACGGGCGCTGAGCGGGCCCGCCGGCGGGCGGCTGGACATGTTCGAGCCGCTGACCGCGCTCGGCGTCGGCGCGCTGGCCGCCACCCTCGGCGTGGCCGTGGGCCGATGGGTCAGCTGGCTGATCGCGGGGCCGGTGGTCGTGGCCGGGCTGGGGTTGCTCATCTTCTTCAACACCAACCCCGGCACCTGGTGGCTGCCGGTGATGCAGACGCACTGGATGGACTGGCCCGACCGGCCGACCGGCCCCCACCTGGTCTACGTCCTGGCCCTGGCCGTGCTGGCGGGCCTGGCCGCGCTGCTGCGGCACGGGCGCCGGCCGGTAACGCTCGTCGCGGCCGTGGTCGCGCTGGCCGTCGCGGTGCCCGCGGGGGCCACCGCGGCGGCGGTACGGCCCGTGGCCCTCTTCCCGACCGGAAGAACGCTGACCATTGACGACGTCGACACGCGCGTGCGGGAGAAGTACTTCGGCCGGGACGCCTACCGGTGCGAGCGGCGTGAGGGAGTCCGCTACTGCGCCTTGTCGGACTACGCGTCGTGGATCCCGCTGTGGGCCGGAGTGGTCGCGCCCATCGTCCGCGCCGTGCCACCGGACGCGCGCGTTCGTGTTCCCTTGGTGAAGCAGTACACCTCGAACTGGTGGTACACGAATGAAGATCGGGTCGCCATCGCGCCCATGGCGTGGGGCGCGTCTGACCAGCGCAAGCTGCTGGCGCAGAGCGTCGCGCTCGACATCATCGACGACTTCGACAACGCGTGCGACGCGCGTGGACAGGCCCGCATGGTCGTCGCCCTCTGGCTGATGGGGCAAGCCTCGGCGATCGCTCTCCCTCAGGAAACCCTGAACATGGACGGGCGCACAGCCCTACGCTCCCTCATCGACTACGGGGACAGCGAGATCGGATACGCCAAGCTCCTGCTCCAGTCCCCCGGCGCCCGGGAACGCGTCTGGACCAACTGGGACACGCTCATGCGCCCCGCCACCACCGTCGAGCAGGCGCTTCCGCTGCTCGGACTCCCCCAGCGCTACCCGATCAGCAAGCCGAAAGGGACCCCATGTCGATGATCGCGCAAAGAACCGCGCCCGCTCCTCCACCCGCGCTTGGGACCGCGCCGACAAGCCCGCCGACGACCTCGCCGGCAACCGTGCCGAAGACGGCGCGGCTCGTTGTGCCGCTCCTGCTCCTGCGGCCGCTCGTCCGGGCCATCGACTGGGCCCCGCTGGCGGTGGTCACGCTCTTCACCGCGGCGCTGGTCACGCTCGCGGACTTCGGGCAGCCGCTCACCAGCGCCATGGGGCTCATCCTGCTGCGGATCGCCGGTACGCTCCTGGGCTCCGCCGCCGCCTTCGCGCTGGTCGACGCCATGTCCGGTGGCCCGGAGCCGGTGCGGCACCGGCTGCGGCAAGCTCAGCGGTGCCTGCTCGCCGGCGGCCCCGCCGTCGCCGTGTGGCTGGGCGCCTTCGCCTACGTACTGTCGAGGCTGCCCGAGGAGACCCTGTTCCCCGTCGGGGACATGCTGATCGAAGTGGGTGTCTGCCTGGGGATCGGGCTGGCGGCCGCGGCGACCGCCGTCCGGTACGCCGCCGGACGGCAGGCCGCCATGGCCGCCGTGGTCGTGCAGCTCGTTCTGGTGCTGGGCACGATCCTGCTGCCGCCGGAGGTCAGGCTGTGGCCGCCGACGTGCGGGTTCGGGCATTGGGACGAGGCGCACCGGTTCTGGCTGTTCGCGTTGCCGGTGCCGTACCTGTGGCTGGTGGTGTCAGGCCGTGACCTTCGGTGACTCGTCGGCGCGGGGGCGGCGCCAGGAGCCCTTGAAGGCGGCGATCGAGAGCAGGAAGACCACCTGGCCGGCCAGCGCCACCCACAGCCAGGTTCCCCACCCGCCGCCGGCCTTCACCACCGTCGGCGAGATCACCAGCAGGGCCACGATCATGACCCGGACCACCATTCCCCACAGACCCAGTGCCGCGCCCTGGAGCCGGGAGTCGACGTCTTCGGCGTCCTCGGAGAAGTTCGCCATCCAGGGGACATAGGCGACGCCCAGGACCAGGAACAGGATCGCGTAGACCAGAGTGACCGTGCCGACCGTGGCGCCCGTGCCGATGAGGCTGATGAAGTAGGCGAGCGTCGCGACCGTCAGCACGATGCCCACGGCCGTGAACGGCTTGCGCAGCTCCAACCGGTCGGAGATCCGGCCGACCACGATGACGGCCAGCGCGTTGAGCAGGATGCCCAAGGCGACGACGCGGTTGGCCTCAGCGGTCTCCATCCGGAACGAGTCGGCCAGGATCGTCTGACCGAAGATCGCGAAGGTCCAGTAGAGCACCTGCCAGCCGGTGTTGCCGAGCACGTGGGCCCAGAGGTGCGGATGCCGGAACAACTCCTTCACCTTGCCCGGATCGATCTTCTCCTCGGAGACCACCGCCTCTTCCTGCCGCATGATCTGCGCCCGCAGGGCCGCCGACGGCTCGGCGATCTGCCAGATGATGACCCCGCACAGGATCAGCGAGACGACGCCCATGATGACCGCCTGCGACTGCCAGGCGTTGCCGAACATCGGCAGCGTGAAGCCGGCGATGAACGAGGCGAGGAAGGAGGCGCCGACCGGCCCCCAGGTCCAGAACGCGAACGCCTGCGCACGGCCCAGGCGCGGCGAGAAGTCGCGGACGAGCGAGGCGGTGATCGTGATGCCCGCGCCCTCGATGAACAGCATCAGGCAGCGCACCGCGAACAGCTCGCCGACCGAGTCCACGGTGGCCAGGAGGAAATTGCAGGCCGCGGTGACGGTCAGCGTGGGCACCAGGATCGTGACCCGGCCCCACCGGTCGGACAGGATGCCCCCGAACCCGGCCGACAGCCCGCCCACCAGCACCGAGACGGCGGCGATCTGCCCGTAGACCGTCAGGGACATCTTCAGGTCGTCCAGCAGCAACGGCAGGATGGTGGCGATCGTCGTCTCGAAATTGGCCACCAGACTCGCCAGCACGGCTATCGCCAGGAGCCAGACCCGTCGGCGACCGACGGGGTAAACGCTCAACTCGCGGACATAGAACGGCTTCATACCAGTCCTTAGGGGGACGGTGCGTGACTGTCGCTCTAGAACGCGTTTCTAGTTGCTGTTGAGTTTGCCGCTTTATCCAGATAAGTCAAGATTTGCGGCTATCACGATGTGATCTCGGTCACACGGCCAGCGTTGTGATTGAATCGCGGCCATTTCGCAGAACACAGGTCCCTTTATAGGCATAAACTGCGCGCCTGTGAGCCTGCCTGTACGTGAACGTTCCCCCCGGCCGGGCGGCGGTCGACACCGCCGTCCCGTGCCCACGTCCCTGCCGCCGGACGCCCCTGTCCTCGTCCTCGCGGTGCCGGGCAGCACCTCGGGCGTGGCAGCGGAGATCGCGGCCGTGGTACGCGTCGACAACCCTCAGATCGAGGTGCGCCTCACCAGCGTTACCGATCTCGCCGATTCGCTCCCCTCGGGGCGCGAGTCGATCGTGGTGCCGCTGCTGACCTGGGACGATCCGATCGTCCTGGCCGAGATCGGCAAGGCCGTCGCGGCGTCCGGGTCGAACGCGGTCGTGACGGAGGCCCTCGGCCCGCACCCGCTGCTGGCCGAGGCGCTGCACATCAGGCTGGCCGAGCGCGGCCTGGCCAGGGCCGACCGGGTCCGGCTGCTGAACGTCTCCAGCCCCGTCGACGCCATCATCCTCGGCACGGTCGGCGGCGAGCGGGCCGTGCACGCCGTCCAGGCGACCGCGGTGCTGCTCGCCTCGCGGCTCACGCTCCCCGTGGTCGCCGCCTCTCTCGACAGCGATCCGGGGGTGCCGGTGGCGGCCGAACGGCTGCGGGCCGCCGGCGCCACGCGCCTGGCCATCGCTCCCTGCCTGATCGGCCACGAGGCGTCGGCGGAGGTGGTCGAGCAGGCCGCCACGGCGGTCCGCGCGGGTCACTCCGAGCCGCTCGGCGCGCACAGCGCGGTGGCCGAGCTCGTCGCGCGGGCTTACGGAAGCCAGCTCGCGACCTGACAACGCTGTCGACCTGACAACGCTGTCCAGGCCGCCACGGACGAACGAACCGCGGCGGCCTGGACGTACAGCGGCAGCGCGGTCCGCTGCCGACACGTGCTGGGGCCGCGCGACCTGAGCCGCCCGGTGCGGTCGCCCCTCAAGCCTCGGGCTTGACCAGTGCCGCCGTGCTCTCGCGGACGATGAGGTCCGTGGCCAGTTCCACCCGCCGGCTCTCCGGGGCCTCCCCGCGCTTCATCGCCAGGACCGTGCGCGTCGCCAGGGCGGCCATCTCCTGCAGCGGCTGGCGGACCGTGGTGAGCGGGGGCCAGGCCGACTTCGACAGGGGCAGATCGTCGAAGCCGACGACGCTCAGGTCTTCGGGTACGCGCAGGCCGCGCTGGCGGGCCGCCTCGAAGACGCCGAAGGCCATGAGGTCGCTGCCCGCGAAGATCGCCGTCGGCGGGTCGGGCAGGGAGAGCAGGGCATGGCCCTGGTCGTGGCCGGAGTCGACCAAGAAAGTCCCTCGGCGGATCAGCGTGGGGTCCACCTCGACGCCCGCGGTCTCCAGCGCCGCCCGGTAGCCGTCGATGCGCGCCTGGCTGCAGAGCATGTCGCCCGGCCCGCTGATCATGGCGACCCTGCGGTGCCCCAGCTCCAGGAGATGACGGGTGGCCGCCAGGCCGCCGTGCCAGTTGGTGGCGCCCACCGAGACCACGCCCGGCGCCGGCTCGCCCTCCGGATCGACCACCACGAACGGCAGTGAACGGGCGCTCAGCTGCGCCTGGACCCCGGTCGAGAGTTTCGAGGCCACGACGACCACGCCGTCCGTCCGCCGCGAGGCCAGCCGGTCCAGCCAGTCTCTGCCGGGACCCGCGTGGGTGTGCAGGACCGACATGACGACGCTCGCCCCCGCGTCGCGGGCCGCGGACTCGGCGCCGCGGACGATCTCCATCGCCCACGGCGACTCGATCTCGGCGAACACCAGGTCCACCAGCCCCGAGGGCGTGTCGTCCTGGCTGGTGCGCCGCTGGTAGCCGTGCTCGTGCAGCAGCCGTTCGACGCGGTGGCGAGTCTCCGGGGCCACTTCGGGGCGGCCGTTGATGACCTTGGACACCGTGGGGATCGAGACCCCGGCCTCCTCGGCTATCAGGGCGATCGTCACCCGCCTCTTCGCTGGCATGAGCCGGAGTCTAACCGAAACTTTCGGCCCAGAGTCGGGATCGCCTCCACGATGGCTATTGACGCATTACAGACAGGTTACTTATGCTCCGGGCAATGAAATTATCGGGGGTTTAACGAAACTTTCAGCAGCGGAGAAGGGAACCCCTATGAGGCGCAGTCTCGTACTGGTCGCCACGGCCTTACTCCTCGCCGGCTGCGGCGGCGGCGGGACCCCGGAGCCCGCGCGGAGCGGCAAGCCGGCCTCGGCCGCGAAGGTGACGCTCGAGTGGTGGCACTTGTCGACCTCCGAGCCGATGAAGACGATCTGGGCGACCAGGGCCAAGGAGTTCCAGGCCGCGCATCCCAACGTCACCATGAAGCTCACCGTCCTGGAGAACGACGCCTACAAGGCCAAGATCACCACGCTCACGCAGTCGGGCAAGGCGCCCGACCTGTTCGCCACGTGGGGCGGCGGCGTCCTGAAGCAGCAGATCGACGCGGGCCTGGTCAAGGACATCACCACCGACGTCACTCCCGTTGTGGACGGCTTCACCAAGGCGTCGCTGGCGGCCTACCAGTTCGACGGCAAGACGTACGCGCTGCCGACCGACATCGGGATGGTCGGCTTCTGGTACAACAAGCAGCTCTTCGCCAAGGCGGGCATCACCGCGCCGCCCGCCACGTGGGCGCAGCTCCTGGAAGCCGTCAAGAAGCTGAAGGCGGCGGGGACCACCCCGATCGCGCTGGCCGGCAAGGAGAAGTGGCCCGGCCACTACTACTGGGCCTACCTGGCCATGCGCATCGGTGGGCTGCCCGCCCTGCAGCAGGCCGGAGTGGACCACGACTTCACCAAGCCCGACTTCGTCGCCGCCGGCCAGCAGCTCAAGGCGCTGGTCGACCTGCAGCCGTTCCAGAAGGGCTTCCTCGGGGCCGGCTACGGCACTCCTGACGGCCAGGCCGCGACCATGTCCAACGGCAAGGCCGCGATGGAGCTGATGGGCCAGTGGGCGCCGAGCGTGCAGGCTTCATCGGGCAAGGGACTCGGCGACAACCTGGGCTTCTTCCCCTTCCCCACGGTCGACGGCGGCAAGGGCGCGATCACCGAGGCGTTCGGCGGCGGCGGTGGCATCGCGGTGGGCGCTGACGCGCCCGCGGAGGCGGTGGAGTTCGTGAAGTTCATGACCGAGAAGGGCAATCACACCAAGGCCGTCGAATCCGGCGGGGTGCTTCCCGTGCTGAAGGGCGAGGAGAGCGCGGTCAAGGACGCCAACCTGAAGGTGGTGGCCCAGTCGCTGGCCTCCGCCACCGGCTTCCAGCTCTTCCTCGACCAGGCGTACCCGCCCGCGGTCGGTCAGGAGGTCAACGACAGCGTGGCGCAGCTCATCGCCGGCACCAAGACGCCCCAGCAGGTCGTCGAGGCCATCACGGAAGTGGCCAAGAGCGAATGACGACGCTGACCCGGGGACCGGAGGCGCCCGCGCTCCCGGCCCCCGCCTCCCCCTCCCGGGGGCGGCGGCGCGGCTGGGTGACGATCGCGCTGTTCGTGCTGCCCGCGCTGGTGCTGTTCCTGCTGCTCGTCGTGGCGCCGATCCTCATCGCCTTCTACGCCAGCGCCTTCAAGTGGAACGGCTTCGGCGGGCTGCCGACGAACTTCATCGGGCTGGACAACTTCACCCGGCTGTTCGGCACGGACGTCTTCCGGGACGACGTCTGGCACCTGGTGGTCCTCGTCGTCCTGACCGTCGTGGTGCAGCTGCCCATCGCGCTCGGCATCGCCATGCTGCTCAACCAGCGCATCCGCGGGCGGACGCTGTACAGGCTGGTGTTCTTCGCGCCGTACGTGCTCTCCGAAGTGATCACCGGCGTGCTGTTCTCACTGATCCTGTCGCCGGACGCGGGAGTGGCCAACCGGATCCTGGGCCTGGTCGGGCTGAACTCCGACTGGCTCGCCGATCCCGACACCGTCATGCTGTCGCTCTTCCTGGTCATGACGTGGAAGTACTTCGGCTTCCACATGATGATCTACCTGGCCGGGCGGCAGAACATCCCCGACGAGCTGATCGAGGCCGCCCAGATCGACGGCGGCACGCCGTGGCGGGTGTTCTGGCACGTCACGCTGCCGTTGCTGGGGCCGACGATCAGGATCAGCGTGTTCCTGTCGGTCATCTACACGATCCAGCTGTTCGACCTGGTCTGGATCCTCACCCAGGGCGGGCCCTCGCACTCCTCGGAGACGATGGCCGTCACGATGCTTGAGTTCGGGTTCAAGCGGTCCCAGGTCGGCTACGCCAGCGCGATCAGCGTGGTGATGTTCGCCCTCAGCCTCGTCTTCGCCCTGGCCTACCAGCGCTTCGTGATGCGCCGCGATCTCGAGGGCGCGACCACCAGGATGGGAGACCGCCGATGAGACGGCAGACGCTGCCCCTGCACGTGATCGCGTGGATCGTCGGCGCGTTCATCCTCATCCCGGTGATCTACGCGCTGCTCGGCGGCTTCAAGAGCACCGCCCAGCTGTCGGTCAACCCGTTCGGCCTGCCCGACCCGTGGGTCCCGGCGAACTACACCGACGTGCTCACCCAGGGCTCGTTCTGGCGGCAGCTGTGGAACAGCACGTTCATCGCGCTGGCCTCGACTGTGCTCGTCGTCGCGCTGTCGGCGCTGGCCGCCTTCGTCTTCGCCAGGTTCGCCTTCCGCGGCAGGGAGGTGCTGTTCACGCTGTTCACGATGGGGCTGATGTTCCCGTTCGCGGTGGCCATCCTGCCGATCTTCGTGCTGCTGCGTACGTTCGGCCTGCTAGACAGCCCGCTCGGCGTGATCCTGACGCAGGCCGCCTTCGGGCTGCCGCTGACGATTCTCATCCTGCGCGGCTTCTTCAGGAGCATCCCCGGCGAGATCGAGGAGGCGGCCACCATCGACGGCTGCTCGGCCTTCGGCTTCTTCTGGCGCATCCTGCTGCCGATGGCCCGGCCCGCGCTGGCCACCGTCTCCGTCCTGGCGATCGTCGGGAGCTGGAACAACTTCATGCTGCCGCTGGTCGTCTTCAGCGACGAGTCCGGATGGACACTGCCGCTGGGCATCCAGCAGTTCCAGGGCCAGTACAGCACCGACACCGCCCGGATCCTCGCCTACCTCGTCCTGGCCATGGTGCCCGCGCTCGGGTTCTACGCCATCGCCGAACGCCACCTGATCGGTGGTCTTACCGCTGGTGCCACGAAAGGGTGAACATGCTGCAGGTGTCCGGAAGCCGGCTCGTCACCGCCGACTCCACTCCGGTACGGCTACGCGGGGTGGGACTCGGGGGCTGGCTGAACATGGAGAACTTCATCACCGGCTACCCCGCCAACGAGACGGCGATGCGCGAGGCCGTACAGGCGGTGCTGGGCGAGGATCGGGCGGAGCTGTTCTTCGAGCGGCTGCTGACCTCCTTCTTCACCGAACAGGACGCGGCGCTGCTGGCCGGGCTGGGGGTGAACTGCGTGCGCATCCCGGTCAACTACCGCCATCTCGAGTCCGACCAGCGGCCCTTCGAGGTCATCGAGCGCGGCTTCCGCCACCTCGACCGGGTGGTCGACCTGCTCGGCTCGTACGGCGTGTACAGCGTCATCGGCCTGCACGCCCTGCCCGGCGCGCAGAACCAGCACTGGCACTCCGACAATCCCACCCATGTCGCCGCATTCTGGAACCATCGCCACTTCCAGGACCGGGCCATCCACCTATGGGAGGCCATCGCCGACCGCTACCGCGAGCATCCGTGGGTGGCCGGGTACAACCCGGTCAACGAGCCCGGCGACCCGAGCGGCAAGGTGATCGGGCCGTTCTACGACCGGCTGGTCAAGGCGCTGCGCGCCGCCGATCCGCGGCACGTGCTGTTCCTCGACGGCAACACCTACGCCACGGACTTCTCGATCTTCCGCGAGGTGTACGGGAACACGGTCTTCGTCTGCCACGACTACGCCCTGGCCGGGTTCGCGCACGGCGGGCCGTACCCCGGCTACACCCGTGGCGAGTGGTGCGACCGGCGCGAGCTGGAGCGGACCTTCCAGAAGCGGTCCCGGTTCCAGAGCGCGACGGGGACGCCCCTGTGGGTGGGTGAGTTCGGGCCCGTCTACACCGGCCAACCCGAGATCGACGAGCAGCGCTACCGGATCCTGCGCGACCAGCTCGACATCTACGACGAGCACGGGGCCGGCTGGTCGCTGTGGACGTACAAGGATGTCGGGCTGCAGGGGCTGGTCCACGCGGCGGGGCCGTACCTCGACAGGTTCGGGGCGTTCATCGGCAAGAAGCGGCGGCTCGGCGCGGACCGGTGGGGCTCCACCATGGAGGAGTCGGCCGACGTCCTGGCGCCGCTGCACACGCTGCTCGACGCCGAGGCGCCCGGCTGGGCTCCCTATCCGTGGGGGGCGCGTTACCAGGCCGACGACCTGATCCGGCACATCCTCATCGCGCAGGCGATGCTGCCCGAGTACGCCGAGCTGTTCAGGGGGTTGTCCGACGACGAGGTGGTGGAGCTGGCCGACTCCTTCGCGCTGGAGCAGTGCGTACGACGGCAGCCGCTGCTCGACCTGCTGGCCGCGAACCTGGGCAAGTAACTGCCGGGGCGGTCTTCGGGCGCGATGCTCCGGCGCCGCTGCTGTCTTCTTCTGGCGACACGGCTGTGGCGTCACGCGGGATTGTCGGTGGCGCACCCTACGATGAGGCTCCTCACGGAGGGATACCCACATGCTGGACTCGCTGATCGTGCCCCTGTTCGTCACCACGGACCTGCCGCCGCAGGCGGACCTGGCCGAGTTCGGGGAGCTGCTGGCAGAGACGGCACGGACGCTGGACCATGACGACGTGAGCTACGCCGCGTTCCTGGCGGGCAAGGTGTTCTGGCTCGACCGCCCGGTGCTGCCCCGGCAGCGGCCCGCGGCCGAGGGCGAGCCCAGGTTCGCGGCGCTGCTCGGCTACCTGGCCGTCTCCGGCACCGGGCACACCTCGCGTGACGTGGTGGCCGACGCGCGCCGGGCGATCGACGCCGCCGTCACCTCCCGCTACGGCGACGTGGGGGCGGCGCCCGCCGTGTTCGCGATCCGCGACCGCGACGTGCGGGAGCGCACCCCCGAGACGGCCGTCTACGTCGGCACCCGCGACGCCGCCGCCGACCTGGTCACGGTCACCCGCCCCTACCTCTGACCCCCTCCGACGGCATCAGAGGTAGGGGCTCTGGAGCGTCAGCGCGGGGTCAGTTCGACGAACGACACGCCCGGCATCGGCAGGTTGAAGTCCACCGTCACCGCACCGCCCTCCGCCGTGACCACGGCCGCCGGGGTCAGCTCGTCCAGGGTGTTGTCCGAGCGCAGCTTGTCCCACTGGTGCTCTTGGGGCCAGTCGCCATCGCCCATCGCCCGCCAGACCGCCCCGATGTTGGAGTGCCACTCGTCGATGCGGTGGTGGGTGAGCGTGTAGTCCCCGTCGAGACCCGCGACCGTCAAGGAGACCGCGCGCGACAGCTCCGGAGCCCCGTCGGCCTGCGCCTGGTTGAACGTGCCGTTCCAGGCCAGCACCCCGACGCGCCCGTCCGCGTGCCGCGCCGCCCAGACCTCGACCCCACCGGCGTCACCTTCGATCACGGTCGCCAGCTCGGCGTCGCCCAGGCGGGTGGCCAGCGTGAGCGCGTGGAAGCGGGGTTTGCGCAGGTTGCCGACCGTCAGCAGGCCGAAACCGCCGTGGAAGAGCCGTGGCGGCCGCCCCAGCTCCTCGAAGTGGTCCGAGGCCACCCAGTGCGACACGGCGGCCAGCCGGCCGGCCGCCGACTTCATGCCGTGCAGCAGGAACGTGGCCCCGAACGGCCCGTCCCCGATGCCGTGGAAGTGGGTCGGGGTGGGGCCCCACTCGGTCCACCAGATGGGGGTGTCCGGCATGCCGTACCTGGCCAGGGTGGGGCGCCAGTCGAGCGGGGCGTTGCCGTAGGTGTGGGTGGAGATGAAGTCTAGCTCCGCGCCCGATTCGGCGACGTGCGCGAGCAGCTCCTCCACCCAGCCGTTGGCCGCCGAGGCGGGCCCGCCGACCCGCAGCGACGGGTGCACGTTCTTCACAGCGGCGGCGCTGACGTCGTAGAGCAGGAAGTACTCCTCGGGCGTGCCCGTCCAGAAGACGGCGAGGTTGGCCTCGTTCCACACCTCGAAGGCCCAGTTCTCGATGAGTTCCTGGATCCCGTACCTGTCGACCAGGTGCTCGACTAATGCTCTGACCAGGTCGCTCCAGGCCTCGAAGTCCTTGGGCGGGGAGACGATCGCCTCGTAGCCGAACACCGTCTTGGACGGGTCGGCGGCCAGGTCGCGCGGCATGTAGCCGAGCTCGACGATCGGCCGCAGGCCGAGCGCCATGATCGTGTCGTAGACCTCGTCGACCTTGCCGAAGTCGTAGACCGCCTGGCCGTCGACCTCCTTGTAGACCCCGAGGTCGTCGCCGAAGATGGCGTGGGCGCGGACCGTCTCGACCCCGAACTCCTCGCGCACGACGCGCAGCGCCTCGGTGAGCTCCGCGCCGATGGGCCGGCCGCCTGTCTCGTCCTTGCTCAGCAGGTACGACAGGTGCTCGGAGCCGATCATGTACCGCCACGGCCGGGGCAGGTCACGGGCCACGGCGGCGGCGTCGACCCGCACGCTGACCGCCGCCGGACCGCCCGCCAGCGGAGCCGCCGGGACCGCCGCCGAGACGGGCCCGACGGTCTCCATGGAGGCGACGGCCGCGACCGTGTACGACGCCGCGCCGTGTCCCGTGTCGACATAGCGGCAGGCGGGCACGGCGGCCACGTCCACGTCGGGCTGCGACACCGCGACGCCGTCCCTGTGCACCAGGTAGCCGATCGCCTCCGGCACGGGTTCCCACGTCAGCGTCACATGGCCCACGCCGGGGACGGCCCGCAGCCCGGCCGGCGCCGGAAGGCTCAGCTCGGCGGCCGGAACCGCCTGCCCCGACGCCTGGTGGATGCGTTCTCGCCAGTCACGGTGCGCGGCATCAGCCGTACTCATCTGGGATTCCCCGATCTGTTGGAGGGTTCAGTTGGTGGGAGGGACCCCCTGAACGGCCCACTCCTCGATTTCCATCACCGGCCGGAGTTTCGCCTCGACGCCCGCGCCACCGAAGTAACGGTGCAGGTCGCCGCCGGTGAGCACGTTGCCCAGGGCGGCCATGACCATGCCCTGGTCGAGCGCGAGGTACCACTTCGACACGGCGCCCGAGCGGACCGCGACGGAGTCGTAGAAACCGCCGGGCCCGTAGGCGTCGAAGTTCTTGCGGATCTTGGCCAGGTTATCCATCGCCTGGGCCCGTGCGTACGGCAGAGCCAGGAAACTGGCGTGCGGGGTCACGACTCCCTCGCCGTAGGCGGTGGGTTCCGGCTGGGCCGGGCGGCAGCCCTCGTACCCGGGATCGGTGCTGGTGCGCTCCTCGTCGGAGGTGTAGCCGGGGGTGTCCATGCCGAGCGGGTCCACGCCGTACTCGCGGTAGCCGCCGCGCGGGTCGTTGGACGGCGAGAAGCCCCAGTAGCCGTACTTCGCCTCGTTCAGGCCGTGCTCGATCTGCGCCTTGACGAACACCGGGTGGTTGCGGCCCCAGCTCCGGGGTGCCCACTTCGCCTCGGGCACGACCAGGTCCGGCATCAGCGCCTCGAACATCGAACCGCCCCAGTTCGGGACGAACCTCATGCCGCGGTAGCCGTATGTGCCCTCCCAGACGTTGACGCCCAGGTACGTCTTCCACGCGCCGACCGGCTTCTGGTCCTGCCAGCCGAAGTCGCAGCCGTTGTCGGGGAAGGTCCGGTAGGGGCCGAAGTAGCTCTGGGGCGGGATCTGGCCGAGCGCGATGCCCACGTACTGGCCGATGCGGGTCTCGGCGGGCGCGCCATAGTGGTGGCAGGTGGACCAGACCTTGGTGCCGGTGCCCGCGTAGTCGCTCTCGACCGAGCAGCCCTCCGGCTTCTGCGGCCAGAAGCCGCCGCGCAGCAGCCCGGTGCCCGCGTCGGGGCGGGCGGCCGGGTCGTAGTACGACGCGAAGTTCATGGACGTGACCAGCTTCGAGGCCCGTGCGGAGTAGCGGGGCACGGCGTTGCGGACCATCATCAGGGCCGTGGCCAGCCAGCCGTTGTCCACGCTGGAGGCGAACAGCGACACGGGGTCGCCGTTGTCGGGCCAGGTGTGGACGAGCTGGAGGGTCGCCGGGTCGTACCAGTTGTAGTACTGGCCGGTCGGGGTGTCGCGGTCCATCCGCTCCAGCGCGTCGAGCACCTTGCCGACGCGGGCCGTGGCCTCGCCGGAGGCGATGACGCGCAGGTCGCGGGCGACGAGCGTGCTCCACAGATAGGTGCCGATGTTGGTGGGCGAGGTGACCTTGGCCCTGGTCTTCAGGTCGCCGGTGACCTTGTCGGACGGGATGCCGGTGGCGGGGTCGACCATGGCGGCCATCGACCGCCACGTGTCCTTTGCGTACTGAAATAACGTGCTATTTCCCGATGAAGCGCTGGCCGGGCTGGGCACAGCGGCGGCGGCCAGCACCAGCAGGCCGGCGATCACGGCGGTCTTGCGCATGGGGGTGCTCCTCAACTCGAGCTACTTGAGTCCGGACGTGGCGATGCCCTGGATGAAGAAGCGCTGCAGGAAGACGAACAGGACGAGGATCGGCGCGACCACGATCATCGCCCCGGCGATGAGCAGGTTGTAGTGGCTGCCCTCGTGGCTGTTGAGGATGTTCAGGGCCACGGGCAGCGTGTAGACGTCCTCCGACTGCGCCACCACGGCCGGCCAGAGGAAGTTGTTCCATGATCCGAGAAAGGTGATCAGGCCCAGCGTGGCCATCGCGGGCTTGCAGAGCGGCAGCACGATCCTGAAGAAGATCCGGAACTCCCCCGCCCCGTCCACCCGCGCCGCGTGGATGAGCTCGTCGGGCAGTTCCGCGATGAACTGCCGCATCATGAACACACCCAGCGGCGTGATCAGCCCCGGCAGGATGATGCCGAGGAAGGTGTTGACCATGCCGAGCCTCGCGATCAGCACGAACTGCGGGATCATCAGCACGATCGCCGGCACCGCCATCTGCACCAGCACCAGCCCGAAGACGGCGTCCCTGCCACGGAAGCGCATCTTGGCGAACCCGTAGCCGACCATCGAGGAGAAGAGCAGGTTGCCGGCCACGATGACCAGCGCGACGAACACGCTGTTCGCGAACGCCTGCCCGATGTGCACCCGTTGCAGTAGTTCGGAGTAGTTGTCCAGCGTGAACGTCTCGGGCCAGAACGTCGGCGGGTCGCGCCGGATCTCCGGCTCCGGCTTGAGCGAGCTGAGCCCCGCCCACAAGAACGGCCCGACGACCAGCAGCAGCCCGACACTCAGGCCGAGGTAGGTGATCAGGTTCTGCCTGCGGGTCCGCCTCACCGCGCCCTCCCGATCCTGAGCTGAAGTACGGCCAGCGCGATGATCACCGTGAACAGCACGGTCGCGGCGGCCCCCGCGTAGCCGTAGTTGCCCACGCCGAACTGCTTGAAGATGGCCAGCGAGGCCGACAGCGTGGAGTTCAGCGGCCCGCCGCCGGTCATGATCAGCGGTTCCTCCAGGAACTGCAGGAACCCGGTCGAGCTGTAGACGGTGCAGAACAGGATCACCGGCCGCAGCTGCGGCAGCGTGACCGACCTGAACCGCTTCCACGGCCCGGCCCCGTCCACCTCCGCCGCCTCGTACAGCTCCCGGGGGATCCCCTGCAGCGCCGCGAGGAGGACCACCATGTCGAACCCGAAGCTCCGCCAGGCCGTCATCACGATGATCGACGGCAGCGCGGTGGCCTGATCCTGCAGCCAGGCGGCCCCCGGGAGGCCGACCAGCCCCAGCAGCCGGTTGACCAGTCCCGCCTCCGGCTCCAGCAGGAACTTCCACGCGACCGCGACGCCGATGATGCTGGTGATGTGCGGCAGGTAGTAGCCGAGCCGGAAGAAGGCGGCGGGCAGCCGGGCGATGCCGGAGTTCAGCGCCACGGCGGCGGCCAGGCCGAGCCCGATGGTCAGCGGCAGCCCGGTGACCACGAAGATCGCGGTGTTCAGCGCCGCCTTGCGCATCGCCTCGTCGCCGGCCAGCCTGATGTAGTTCTCGACGCCGACCGGGTCGACGGCCAGCGGGTCGGTGACGTCCGTACTGCGCATGTCGGTGAAGCTCATGCCCAGCCCGGCCAGCAGCGGCCCGAGGTAGAACACCACGAACATGAGCACGAACGGCAGCACGAACACCCAGCCGAGCCCGCCCCTGCGAAGCAGCGTCATCACTACAGGCCGGTGCCGATCGTGTCGGCCTGCGCCTGGATGGCCTTGGCCGTCTGCTCCGGCGTCTGCTTACCGAGCGCCAGCTTCTCCAGCTCGGTCTCGAACACCTTCGCCACCTGCTCCCAGGTCGGGTACGGCGGCGGCGTCTTGGCGTCCTTCAGCTGCTCGCCGAAGACCGCGAGCTGCTTGTCCGAGGCCAGCTCCGGCTCCTGCCAGGCCGCCTGGACGCTGGGCAGCGCCTTCACCGTGGTGTACCACTTGGCCTGCACCTTGGGGTCGGTGAGCCACTGGATGAACTTCCAGGAGGCGTCGCGGTTCTTGGCCTGCTTGAAGACGACCAGATCGGAGCCGCCGACGAAGCTGGTCGCCGAGACCGGGCCCTTCGGATAGGGCGCGACGTCGAACTTGTCCTTGAAGTCCGCGCCGCCGTCGTTGTTCAGCACGCCGACCATCCAGGGGCCGGAGAAGAAGCCGCCGACCTCGCCCTTGATGAAGTTCTGCGGGAAGGCGCCCTTGGCGGTGTCGTTCGGAGCCAGCTTCTCCTGGAAGAGCGAGGCGTACTGCTTGAGCGCGGTCACCGCCTCGGGGGTGTCGAAGGTGTACTTGCCGTCCTTGACGATCTCGCCGCCGGCCTGCCAGATCAGCGGCACCAGCTCCTGCCAGGAGCCCTCGGTGTAGCCCTGCTGGAAGCCCTTCTTGGCGCCGCCCTTCTCCTTCAGCGCCTTGGCGAACGTGTTGAGCTCGGCCCAGGTGGCCGGCGGCTTGACGCCCGCCTTCTCGGCCTGGTCCGTGCGGTAGTACAGGACGCGGGTCTCGACGTACCACGGAACTCCGTACGCGGTGCCGTTGACGTCCACGGTCTGCCAGGCGCCGGGGAAGAACGCGGCCTTGTCGATGAGGTTGCCGGGCGTGGGGTCCAGCACGCCGGTCTTGGACAGCTCACCCGCCCAGGTGGAGCCGATCATGCTGATGTCGGGGGTGGCGCTGCCCGCGATGGCCGAGGTGATCTTGTCGTGGGCGACGTCCCAGCCCATCGGCGTCACGTTCACCTTGACGCCCGGGTTGGCGCTCTCGAAGTCCTTGGCGAAGGCGCCGAGCGCCTTGCCCTCCTCGCCGATCCCCCAGACGGTGATCTCGCCGGCGGCCGCGCCGGTCTTGACGTCCTGCGCCTTCTCGGGTGCCTTGTCGGCACCGCGCCCGCAGCCGGTGATCAGTATCGCGAGAGTGAGCAGACCGGCGGCGGAGCGCCGGGTCGAGGGGTTCACTTGGGTTCCTCCTGGGGGTGGTGACCGCAACTGGCGCGCAGCACCAGCTCGGTGGTCAGGACGAGGTGTTTCGGGGTGTCGCGGGCGCCGGTGATCAGCTCGTCGAGCGCCCGCGCGGCGCGCGCGCCCAGCTCGCGCATCGGCTGGCGGATGGTGGTCAGCGCGGGGCGGGCGTGGCGGGCGGCCATGATGTCGTCCCACCCGGTCACGGCCAGCTCGTCGGGTACGGCCAGCCCGAGCTCCTCGGCGGCGAGCAGGGCGCCCAGCGCCACTTCGTCGTCGGAGCAGACGATCGCCTCGGGCCGCGCCGGAGCGCGCAGCAGGGTCAGGGCGGCCTGGTAGCCGCACTCGACGGTGTAGTGCTCCGTCGGCACCGCCTCGATCGCGGTGCCGAGGACGGACCTGACCCCCTGCCAGCGTTCGTCCACGTCGTCACCCGTCGCGATCGGCGCGCCGAGGAAGGCGAACCGCTGGTAGCCGTGTCCCAGCAGGTGCTCGGCCAGCGCGCGGGCCGAGGCGGTGTTCTCGCTGCGCAGCGTGTCGGCCCCGGCCAGCGGCTCGCGGGAGACGAAGACGAGCGGCATCCGCATCCGTACCAGCTCGGCGACCAGGTCATCCGGAACCGTGTGGCCGAACACCATCAGCCCGTCCACCCGTCCCGCGAGATCCTTGACCAGGTCGTGCACCCGGCTACGGCCCTTGGTGGACAGGATCACCACCGACCGGCCCAGCTCGGAGGCCACCTCCTCGTAGCCGAGCAGCACCTCGGTGTAGTACGGGCCCGCGAGGTTGGGGAAGACGATGCCGTTGGCGGCGTGGCGGCCCTCGGCCAGGCTGACACCGAGGCGGCTGGGCGTGAAGCGGAGCTCCTCGACCGCCTTCAGCACCTTCTCGCGCGTCTTGGGCGCGACCGGCCCCGTGCCCCGCAGCGCGCGCGACACGGTCGCGATCGACACGCCCGCGCGCCGCGCCACCTCGTAGATCGTCACGTCCATCCAGGCTGCTCCTTTTTGTGTAAGCGCTTCCACCCGCAGCTGTGTAAGCGCTTACAGAAAGGCAGTCTGTCAGGCGTGTCAACATCTCGTACAGACCTCGTCCAGTAACGGTGCGGTTACGGCGATATGGGGTAGGCGGCAGGCATGCTCTATGGCACGGAACATGTCCAGCGCTATCAGGAGACCGACGGCGCCGAGGGACACGACTGGAACAACACCACGACTCTCCTTCTCACCACCACCGGCCGTAAGTCCGGCAAGTCGTACACGACGCCGCTCATTTACCAGAAGCACGGAGGCGTCTGCGTCGTCGTCGCCTCCAAGGGCGGCGATCCCGACCATCCCGAGTGGTACAAGAACCTGCAAGCCAATCCCGAGGTCGGGGTGCAGGTGAAGGCCGAGAAGTTCAAGGCCCGCGCCCGCACGGCCACGGACGAGGAACGGCCCGAACTGTGGCGGCTGATGGCCGCCACCTGGCCCGACTACGACAACTACCAGCAGAAGACCGACCGGAAGATCCCGATCGTCGTCCTCGACCCCATCACCGGCTGACCGCCGAGCCCGCCCCGGCCGGACTGTCGTACGGCGGGGCGGACGGGGCGCCATATCCACCCGGACGCGGCGCCCTTCGGATACGGCGGGGCGGATGGTCCGCCTGGGACATGAGTGACAGATGATGAACCCATGAGCAGCGAACACCACTACAGCGTCACCGTCACCTGGACCGGCAACCTGGGCGAGGGCACCTCCGGCTACCGGTCCTATGGCCGCGACCACGAGGTGGCGGCCGAGGGCAAACCCGCCCTGCCCGGCTCGGCCGACCCCGGTTTCCGTGGCGACCCGGCCCGCTGGAACCCGGAGGAGCTGCTGGTGGCGTCGCTGTCGCAGTGCCACATGCTGTGGTATCTCCACCTGTGCTCGGTCAACGGCATCGTCGTGACCTCCTACGTCGACGAACCGGAGGGCACCATGGTCGTGGACTCCGGCACCGGCGGCGGCCGCTTCTCCGAGGTCACCCTGCGCCCCACGGTCATGATCACCACGCCGAGCCTGCACGCCAAGGCCCTGGAGCTGCACGCCGAGGCCAACAAGCTCTGCTTCATCGCCAACTCCACGAACTTCCCGATCCACCACGAGCCAAGGATCCTCGACTGCCTGAAGGGGTAGCCGCCCTAGAACGTGACGAGCGGATCGCCGATGAAGTCGGCGATGAAGTTGACGAAGAAGAAGCCGAAGAACAGGAAGTTCAGGACCAGGATCACGTAGTGCCACGGCCGGGGGCGGGCGGGTCGCCCTCGATCAGCCCGCGCAGCCGGGGGCTGGTGGCGTGCGCCGCGTCCGTGGTCACCCGGACCATGGCCTCGAAGATGCCCAGCTGGGTGGAGTGGATGAGCGCGTAGACGCCCTGGCCGGCCGAGGCGGCCCACCCTCCCGCGATGAAGGCGAAGATCACCACGAGTACGGACAGCGGAACCCACAGCTTCCAGCCCGGCGGCACCAGCTCTTTCGGGCCGACCCTGGAGACCTTGAACATCTCTTCCGGTGTCGGAAGGTCTGTGACATCGAGATCTGGGCGGCTTACTCCGAGTGGATGCGACATGTCAGGCCTCCTGTGCGTTCAGGGTGATCCAGAACCCCATCAGCTACAAGACCCAATCGGCGCCCGCGGAACGCTGTCGCCTGCCCTGTTCGTTGCCCAGACATGGCTGACATCCCCTATGACAGGAAAGAACAGCTCAAGCAGATAGAGAGCGGGCTGATGCCGGGCGAGCAGATCATCGCGGTGTACGACGCCATCGGCGCCGGGACGGGGTTCCTCGGGCTGACCGATCGGCGGGTCATCGTGCAGGACAAGTCGTTCGTCGGCAAGCGCGTCGCGATCACCAGCATCCCCTACAGCAAGATCTCCGCGGTGAGCGTGGTGAGCAACAAGTCGTTCGCCGGCGGGTTCTTCTCCTCGGGCGCGATCGCCATTCACGTCGGGACGCACACGTACGAAGTCGACTTCCGCGGCGACAACAAGGCGCACCACGTACATAACGTGATCTTGCATCACATATCGCGAACGTAACCAATTCCGTAAGGGGCGCGGCGGCCCGAACTGGCCTATCCTGCGGAAATCACGGGGTCACGTGAAGGGGGCGGGCTGGGTGAGCCGAGTCGCACGCGTCTGTACGGCGGGCCTGGCGGTACTGGCGGTCGCCGCCTGCACCTCCACCCCGCCGACGCCGACCCAGGCGCCGGGCACGGGCGCCGCCACCACCACGCGTCCCGGCACGGCGACCCCGAGTACCTCGGCTCCCAGCACGTCGATCTCGCCGGTGCCGGTGCTCGGGGGCGGGCGGCCCGCGCTCCCCGCCAAGCCCGCCGCCTGCGCCCAGCCACCGGCCGCCACCGACGACATCCGCGCCACGAAGGCCGCCTCCGGCTGGCGGGTCGTGTCCACCGACGAGGGGTACGGCAAGCTGCACGACCTCGCCGTGGGCCGCGACGGCGCCGTCTGGGCCACCCACCTCACCCAGCGCTTGACGGCCGAGTCCGTGGAGACGGCCTTCGCGGGCCTGCGGCGATGGGACGGCAAGGGGTGGACGTCGTACCCGCTGCCGAGCGTTCAGGTGACCGCGCTCAGCGCCACCTCGGCCGCCAACGCGTGGGTGTTCGGCCTGGCGGACGGCAGAACCGGGCTCGTCGGCGCGTTCCAGAACGACACGTGGGCGGCGCGGCGGCTCACCGGCCGGCTCGGCGACACCTTCGGCGCGGGCGGCACCGCGGCGCGCGGCGCGTGGGCGGTCAGCGGCACGTCGGCGCTGTGGTGGACCGGCTCCACCTGGCAGCACCACGACCTTCCGGCCCCGGCCGGCGCGGTGGGCGGCGGCAGCGGGAGCGGCGGCGGTTCGGGGAACAGCGGCGGCGGCAAGCGCGGCGGCGACGTGTGGACGGTCAGCGGTCCGCTGATCGACCAGGGACCGGCCGCCCGCTGGGACGGCGAGGCGTGGCAGCGGGTCGACCTGCCCGTGCTCGGGCCGCCGGACAAGGCGGAGTCCCCGCGTGTCCGGCTCAACGACGTCGTGGTGCTCGGCCCGGCCGACGTGTGGGTGGTCGGCGGGGTGTCATGGCTGGTGCCCGGCGAGTTCACCAAGGACAACGAGCCGCTGGAGCGCGCCCGCCCGGTCGCCTTGCACTGGGACGGCGGCGAGTGGCGGTGCCGGTGGGGCGCGCTGGGGCCGGCGTTCACCCAGGCCGAGCCGGACGGCCGGGACGGGATGTGGGTGCTCGACTCGACGGGGTCGCGGCTGCTGCACTTCAGCCGCGGACGCTGGACGTCGCAGACCGTAGACGGCACGATCGACGCCCTGGCCCAGCGCCCCGGCACGAGCGAGGTCTACGCGGCCGGCTCCTCCAAACCCGAGAAGGACCTGACCCGCGCCCTACTCTGGCGGACCAGCCTCGGCTGAGTCCTCAGGTCAGTGAGGTGTAGAGCTCCATGGTCCGGTGCGCGATGCGTTCCCACGAGAAGTGCTCGACGGCCCTGGCCCGCCCGGCCACCCCCATCGCCGCGGCCCGCGCCGGATCTCCCAGCAGCGCGTTGACCCGCTCGGCGAAGTCGGCGGCGAACCGCTCCGGATCGTGCGGCGTCCCGTCGATCCCCTGGTCGATCGGCACCAGCAGCCCGGTCTCTCCGCCGGCCACCACCTCGGGAATGCCACCGGTCGCCGTCGCCACCACGGCCGTCTCGCAGGCCATCGCCTCCAGGTTCACGATCCCCATCGGCTCGTACACCGACGGGCACACGAACACCGACGCGTGCGTGAGCAGCTGGATCACCTCTGGCTTGGGCAGCATCTCGGAGATCCAGATGACCCCGTCGCGCTCCCGGCCGAGCTCCCGCACCAGGCTCGTCACCTCGGCCTCGATCTCCGGCGTGTCGGGCGCGCCCGCGCACAGCACGATCTGCGCGCCGGTGTCGAAGGTCCGCGCCGCGTGCAGGAGGTGGACCAGCCCCTTCTGCCGGGTGATGCGCCCGACGAAGATGACGTACGGCCGCGCCGGGTCGACGCCGTGCTTCTTCAGCACGTCGTCGCCCCGGTCGGGGGCGTATTGGGCGGTGTCGATGCCGTTGTGGATGACGCTCACCCGCTCGTGCGGGATCTCGGGATAGGCGAGGAGTACGTCGCGGCGCATCCCCTCCGAGACCGCGATGACGGCGTCGGCACCGGCCAGTGCGGTCCGCTCCGCCCAGGAGGAGACGGTGTAGCCGCCGCCCAGCTGCTCGGCCTTCCACGGCCGGAGCGGCTCCAGGCTGTGGGTGGTGACGACGTGCGGGATGCCGTGCAGCATCTTGGCGACGTGCCCGGCGAAGTTCGCGTACCAGGTGTGGGAGTGAACCACCCCGGCGCCCGCGCACGCGGCGGCCATCTCCAGATCCACCCCGAGCACCTGCAGGGCCGCGTTGGCGTCGGCGAGCCCGGCGGGCACCTGGTAGGCGGAGACACCCGGCTCCTCCCGTGCGGCCCCGAAACACCGCACCCGGACGTCGGCCAGCCGCCGCAGCTCTCTGGCCAGATATTCCATGTGCACCCCGGCACCGCCGTACACATCCGGCGGGTACTCCCGGGTGAGCAGATCAACGCGCATGACACGACCTTACGATCCATCGGGCCGCCGGGCACAGCCAGACAAGCCGTAGCGGCGGGCTGTCGGTCGCCATCTTCCGTGAGCCCCAGGCACGAACTACGTTCGGTGGGCGTTTCGTCGATAGATCGGCATTTTGAGGGTAGCGTCACGGATATGAGGTCCAGGAGGGTTCTTGCGGTCGTACTGGCAGGTGGAGAGGGAAAGCGGCTCATGCCGCTCACGGCGGATCGCGCCAAACCGGCCGTTCCGTTCGGCGGAATGTATCGGCTCATCGACTTCGTGCTGTCCAACCTCGCCAACGGCGGATACCTGCAGATCGTCGTACTGACCCAGTACAAGAATCACAGTCTCGACCGCCACATCTCGCGTACGTGGCGGCTGACGGCGATGCTCGGCAACTACGTGACCCCGGTGCCCGCGCAGCAGCGGCTCGGCCCGCGGTGGTTCTCCGGCTCGGCCGACGCGCTGTTCCAGAACCTGAACCTGATCTACGACGAGATGCCCGAGCACGTGATCGTGTTCGGCGCCGACCACATCTACCGTATGGACCCGCGGCAGATGGTCGAGCAGCACGAGGACTCCGGCGCGGACGTGACGGTGGCGGCGATCCGGCAGCCGCTGTCGCTGGCCGACCAGTTCGGCGTCATCGAGACCGATCCGCAGGGGCGGCGGATCGTCGCGTTCCGGGAGAAGCCGAAGGACGCGGTGGGGCTCGCCGACTCTCCCGACGAGGTGTACGCCTCGATGGGCAACTACGTGTTCAAGACCCAGGCGATGATCGACGCGCTGCGGGAAGATGCCCTCGACCCCACGAGCAAGCACGACCTGGGCGGCAACATCATCCCGATGCTCGTCAAGTCCGGCGGCGCGGACGTCTACGACTTCGCGAACAACGTGGTGCCGGGTTCGAGCGAGCGCGACCGCGGCTACTGGCGCGACGTGGGCACGCTCGACGCCTACTACGAGGCGCACATGGACCTCATCTCGGCGCACCCGATCTTCAACCTCTACAACGACAAGTGGCCGATCCACACCGGCCACGACCCGCTGCCGCCGGCCAAGTTCGTGCACAACGACGGCGACCGGGTGGGCCGGGCGATCGACTCCCTGGTGTCCCCGGGCGTCATCGTGTCCGGCGGCACGGCGAACAGGTCGATCCTGTCGCCCAGGGTCGTGCTGCACTCGCACTCGCTGGTCGAGGACTCGGTGCTGATGGAGAACGTCAAGGTCGGCAGGGGCGCGATCGTCCGCAAGGCGATCATCGACAAGAACGTGGTGATCCCCGACGGGGCGCGGATCGGCTTCGACCTGGACTACGACCGCACCCGCTTCGCGCTGACCAGGGGCGGGATCGTGGTCATCGGCAAGAACGAGATCGTCGACCGCTGACCACCCTCACCTGGGCAGGCTGAGCAACCGGTCGACCAGCGTCCTGGCGTGCTCGGGGCCGACCGGCCGGTTGAAGAAGATCGCGTGGTAGTAGATCGGCGCGATCACCACCTCCATGAGCTCCAGCAGCTCCGGCGCGCTTTCGCCCCGCTCCGCCGCGCGCTCCAGCATGCCCTGGAGCTGCACGGCCCGGTCCATCAGGTACGGCTGCCGGTCGTCGTGCACGCGGGTGCCGACCTGGGCGGCGCGCACGTAAAGGGGCCCTAGCGGGCCGGCCACGTCCCGGGCGAGCTGGACGGCGTAGGCCTCCAGGTCTCCGCGGAGCGTGCCCGTGTCGGGCACCGGTGAGCCCTGCGACAGCCGCTCGGTCACGACATCGTCGATGAGCGCGCCAAGCGTGCCCCAGCGCCGGTAGAGGGTCGCCTGGTGCACCCCGGAACGCTCCGCCACCTGGGCGATGCTCAGACTGTCCCAGTCCTCCTTGCTCAGCAGGTCGAGGACGGTTTCGTGCACCGCCGTACGGACTCTCGCGCTGCGGCCGCCCGGCCTGCGTGCAGGTTCCATGCCACCCACATTAACGCGAGATCTCTTGCGTTAGCGCCTCGCATCGTGGTTTCCTTGAAGCGAAATTCATCGCATTAAGCGCGCTTACAGTCGATGGGAAAGGGCTTTCGCATGAACCGCTCCATGATCAAGGTGGTGCTGTCGGACGTGCTCCCGTCCGTCGCCGCCTACTACCTGCTGCGCGCGCTGCACGTCGGCGAGTACGCCGCGCTGTTATCGGCCGCCGTCGTCGGCTTCCTGCGCACCGTCTATGTCGCTGTCAGGGAGCGGCGCCTGGACGGGTTCGCGGCGTTCATGTGCCTGCTCTTCGGCCTCGGTCTCGTCCTGTCCTTCGTCACCGGGGACGAGCGCTTCATGCTGGCGGTCAAGTCGATCACCACGGGCGTCATCGCCGCCGTCCTCATCACCACCTGCGCCGTGCACCGCCCCGCCGCCTTCAGCCTCGCCAAGCGCTTCGGCGCGGAGGACGCGGCCACCGCCGCCCGCTGGGACGCCCTCTACGTGGCCGAGCCCGCGTTCCGCCGCATCTATTACGTCATGACCCTGACCTGGGCGGCGGCCTTCCTGGCCGAGTCGGCGGTCCGCCTCCCGCTCATCTACCTGCTGCCGGTGGACGTGATGGCCGGCCTGTCAACGGCCCTGCTGCTCGGCACGATCGCCCTCATCGCCGCCTGGAGCGCCTGGTACGGCAAGCGCGGCGAGGCGGCGGTCAGCATCAGCCCTTCACAGCGAAATTGATCGATGTGGCGAGGACGGCGGGCTTGAGAGTCCGCGCGCACCAGTGCGCGAATCCGGTGGCCGGCCCCGCCTGCGGCGAGCGGTCGACGCCCGAGTCCAGGCCCTGGTCCTTGGCGCGCTTCATGTCGACCATGCCCTCGACGAACGCCTCGTTGAGGCCGTAGCCGAGCATGGCGGACCGCAACTCGTCGAGCGACTGGCGCTGGTAGCGGACCGGACGGCCCAGCTCCTCGGTCATGATGCGGGCCAGATCGTTGGGCGACAGGTCCTGCGGGCCGAGCACCGGAACACTGCCGACGCCGGTCCAGGAGCGGTCCAGCAGCAGCCCGGCCGCCGTCGCGGCGATGTCGGCGACGGCCACCAGCGGAGCCGGGCGGTCCGCGGCGGCGGTGTCGGTGAAGACGCCGTTCTCGCGGATCGAGTCGGCCTCCTCCAGCAGGTTCTCGAAGAAGGACGGGCAGGTCAGGGCGCGGTAGGCGACGCCGGAGCCGGCGATCAGGTCGTCCATGGCCAGGGAGGCGGTGACCAGCCCGGCCCGGCCGGCCTGCGGGGTGCCGCGGCCGAGCGCCGAGACGCCGACGACATGGCCGACGCCGTGGGCGGCGAACGCTCGCGCGGCCGGGCGGGTGAAGCCGCTGTACGCCTCGTCGGGCGTGGCCGAGGCGTCCGGCGGCACCAGCCAGAAGACGGCGTCGGCCCCGGCGAAGGCGCGCTCGACGGTCACGGCGTCGCCGTGCGAGCCGGTGACCACCTCGACCCGTCCGCGCACGGCCTCGGGAAGCCGGGCAGGATCGCGGACCACGACGCGCAACTCCTCTCCGCGTGCGGGCGCGGCCTCGACCAGCAGCGACAGCAGCCGACGGCCGATGTTCCCGGTGGGGGCGGTAATGACGATCATGAAAACCTCGCGGTCTGTGTCGGATCGGTACAGCCCCTTGATCGTGCAGACCCGAACCCCATTGCCACAATGGGAACTTCAGCAACCAATCATTGCCCGAAACGGAATCATGCCGGTGAGCAGCCCAACCGCGAACCTCGACGCCAACCTCGACGCCAACCTCGCCGTCGCCCTCGACGCCCTGCTGACCGAGCAGAGCGTCACCCGTGCCGCCGCGCGACTGCGCACCTCCCCCGCGGCGATGAGCCGCACCCTGGCCCGGCTGCGCCGGGTGCTCCAGGACCCGCTACTGGTGCGGGCAGGACAGGCGATGGTGCCCACACCCCGCGCCGAGGCGCTGCGGGACGAGGCCGCCGCGGTGGTGCGGCGGCTGGAGGCATTGCTCACCCCGAGCGGCGGGATCGACCCCGCCGCACTGCGGCGCACCTTCACCGTCCAGGCCTCGGATCTGGTCGGCGCGGCGCTGGCACCGGGACTGCTCGAGCTGGCCCGGCACCAGGCGCCGGGCGTCTCGCTGCGGGTGCTGGCCGAGGAGTGGGAGGCGGGCCCCGCGCTGCGCGAAGGCCGGACCGATCTGGAGATCGGGGCCATCGACCACGTCGACCCGGAGACCCGGGTCGAAGAGCTGGTCACGCTGCGGATGGCGGCCGGCGTCAGGGCCGGGCACCCCCTCACCGACGGAACCCTGACGCCCGCCAGGCTGGCCGCGGCCGAGCACGTGGCGGCCAGCCGCCGGGGACGCTTCACCGGCCCGCTGGACGCGGCCTTGGCCGAGCAAGGGCTCAGCCGGCGGGTCAGCGCCGTCCTGCCCGGACATCTGGCGGCGATGGCGCTGGCCGCGGTCGGCGACGTGGTCTGCCTGGTGCCGACCGCGCTGCCGGGCGAGCCCCCTTCACCACTCAGCGACGCGGCGCACGCGCTGGGACTGCGCCTGCTGGAAATCCCGCTGCCGCTGCCACCACTGACGATCGGCATGGCCTGGCACCCGCGCCACACCGCCGACGGGGCTCACCAGTGGCTGCGTGGCGCGGTGCGCCGGGTACTTCGAGAAGCTGGACGCGCCGGCCGCTCCGGTGGCGCGCCGCCGGCCACGCCTTGGCTTCGCCCCTAATACTGCTTGACGCTGTAGTCATACCGGCAGGGCAGCGGATTCTCCGCCCGCACCCGCGCCCGTCCCGTCGGATTGAGCCGCTCGTGATAGTCCCACCACAGCTCGTCCAGCGTGTCCTCCCCCTCCCGCAGGTCGTCCACCACCAGTCCCGTCTCCAGCACCCGCCCGGCCCGGCCTACATCGCCCGCGTCCAGGGCCGCGCGGCACTCCAGCAGGCGGATCCGGCCGTGCCAGCGGTCCTTCGGGCCGAGCTTGTCGATCAGGACCAGAGCCGCGTCCGGGCGGCCGGCGGCGAGCAGGGCGACGAGGGTCTCGATGGTGAGGGGGCGCAACCGCGGCGACAGCGCGTGCGCCCGCTCGTACAGGTCCGCGGCGCGCGACGGGGCGAGGACGGCCAGGTTGCGCAGGGCCCAGGCGTTCTCGGCGCAGACCAGGGAGCGTTCCCAGGCGGCCCGGGCGCCGTCGTGATCGCCGTCGTGATAGAGGTTCACGCCCAGGTGGAGCAGGGTGAACCAGGTGCCGCCCGACTCCTCGACCGATTTCTCCAGCAGCGCGCGCCACTCGGGGCCGACGGTGTAGGAGGACGGCGGCAGGGCGGGGGCGGGTGTGGGGATCGAGCCCTTGCGCACCAGGGCGAGCCATGACTGCTGGTCGCGTCCGATCGTCCAGTCGGCGAACGGCGTGCCCGGCAGGTTGAGCGCCCGGCTGCGCCGCTTGGCCAGGGCCCGGCGCTCCAGCGCGCCCCACCCGCTGCCGACGTGCAGGACCTCCACGGGCACCGCCGAGGCCAGCTCCACGGCCTGCTCGTGCGCGGCCTGGAGGCGGCCGCGGGAGATCAGCCGGTCCACGGCGCGGCTCACGTGGCCGAGCGCCTCGGGCCAGGGGCCGTGGGATCGCGCGGGGTCGGCCTGGAGGAGGCCGTACGCCTCGGTCCAGGACAGGGCGGAGCGGGCGGGCAGGCGTACGTGCTCCAGCTGGGTGCGGGTCAGGCCCGCCTGGATCTCCAGGTACGGCCGGTCCGGGCCGGACAGCCAGTCCTGCCAGTTCCGGCCCGCCGCGCCGGTGCCCCAGCGGAAGTGCTTGCGGCCGCGCAGCAGGTCGGTGGAGACCTGCGCGAGCCCGCCGCCGTCCGCGTCGAGGGCGGCGATCCAGCGGCGTTCGCCGTGCGGCAGCTCGTAGAAGAAGTCGGCGGCCTGCTCGTTGCGGGCCGGGTAGGACTGGTCGGCCTCGCGCCAGCGCGGCACCGGCACCCGGCGCAGCATCCCGTCATAGGAGAAGTGGTACGCCTGACGCGCGGGCGCCAGCACCCGGCTGCCCGGCGTCTGCGGCACCGCCGCGTTCGACCACCAGTAGACCGGGGCATCCACCGCCGAAGGGTTATAAATCCGGACGTGTACGAGGAGCACCGGAGAGCCGGGCGGCAGGTGGACATCGAGCTGGTAGACCAGCCGCCGCATCCGTTCCCACTCGTACATCCGCAGCACCGGCACCCCGTCAGGCCCCGCCACCCGGACGGCGTGGACGGGCGCGCAGGCCAGCGCGGTGTGCCCGAACGTGCCGAGGTTCCACTCCACTCCCCCCGCGAACCACGCGTTGCGCAGCCCGAGGTTGGCCAGCTGCAGGTGGGGCGGCTTGTGCAGGAGCTCGCGCCCGGTCGGCAGGTGCACCAGCGAGCGCAGCCGCCCGCCATACTCCAGCAGGAACTCCGCGCGCAGCAGCTCGTTCTCCAGCACCGCCGTCTTCAGCTCCCGTTCCTCCCGCTCGCGGCCGTAGCCGTCCTGGAAGGTGTACGGCAGGAGCGATTCGGCGTGCCCGTAAGCCAGCTGGGCCGCCATCTCGGCGTCGGCGGCGGCCGTCTTCAGCCCGCCACGCGGATCGGGGAGCGTGCGCAGCGGCGGCAGCGGGTTCTCCGGACCCAGCGGGGACACGGGGAGCACGACTGTGGATGTCCGTAGCATTTGGCGAGTATTTTCCCATAAAACCGACAGATAAGAGCTTCAGCCGGGTTTCGGGCATGATTAGACGGTGAACCGGTACGAACGCTGGAACATGCTGTTAGAGCTCGTCGCCGAGGCCGGCCGCCTGAACGTGTCGGAGACGGCGCGCAAGCTCGGCGTGTCCGCGGCCACGATCAGGCGCGACTTCGACGAACTCGCCGACCAGCAGTTGCTGACCAGGACCAGGGGCGGCGTCATCGCGCACAGCGTCTCGTACGACCTGCCGCAGCGCTACAAGGTCGCCCAGCACGCGCCGGACAACCAGCGCATCGGCGCCGCGGCGGCGGCCCTGGTGCCGGTGGGAGCGACGGTCGGGCTCAACGGCGGCACCACGACGACGGAGGTGGCCAGAGTGCTGGCCAACCGCCCCGACCCGCCTTCCGGCCGCCGCGGCCCGGCGTTCACCGTGGTGACCAACGCCCTGAACATCGCCCACGAGCTGGCCGTACGGCCCCATCTGCATGTGGTCACCACGGGCGGCTCCGCCCGCGCCGAGTCGTACGAGCTGGTGGGCCCGGTGGCGACGGGCATGCTGGCCGACGTCGCGCTCGACGTGGTGGTGCTGGGCGTCGACGCGCTCGACGTCAAGCACGGCGCCAGCGCCCATGGCGAGGGCGAGGCCGCCGTCAACCGGCTGATGGCCACCAAGGCCCGCCAGGTGATCGTGGTGGCCGAAGGCTCGAAGCTGGGCCGCCGGGCGTTCGCCCTGGTCTGCCCGCTGAGCAGGATCAACGTGCTGGTGACGGACTCCACGGCCGCGCCGGAGCTGACCGCCGGGTTCGCGGACACCGGCATCCGGGTGATCCGGGTCTAGGTCCCGCGTTTGATCGTTTCCGGTGTTCCGGCCGACCCTCACCGCTAGGCTTCCCGCTCTGTGCTTGACGCCAGGAAACGGGAAATGTCAGGAAGTGGGGGATCTAGATGTTGATCGCACTGGGCGTGATCGTCGCGCTGATCGTCGGCGTCGCGCTGTGGTGGAAGTTCCGCGACCCGCTCAGGGGTGAGGACTTCTACAAGTTCCACGTCGAGCGTACGTGGGCCTGGGAGCTCGTCCTCACCGAGGAGCAGGAGCGGGCGTTCATGGCCGGGCTGGAGGCCTATGACGAGGAGCGGACCGTCTTCCCGCACCGGGAGGCGGGGGCGCTGCACGTCTACAACCCGCAGATGATGGTCTCGCTGTTCCTCCTCACCGAGCAGTTCGCCGCGATGGGCCCGAGGGCGCTCGCGGATCCGGCGGGCGCCGTACGGCACCTGATCGGCCGCGCCGCGGAGGCGGAGATCGACGGTGTGCTCTACATCGACGACGAGTGGATCCAGGAGCCCGTCGACGGCCTGGACAAGTACGACTTCACCCGCGAGATGGGCATGGCCACGCACGCACAGGGCGTCCACGGGGGCGTCGGCGGCTATGGGAACGAGGACGCCGGCTACGGCATGCTCACGGTGCTCACCGAGGTGCCGGCGCATGTGCGGAGAATGTACGACGAAGCGCACAGCCACGCCTCGCCCGGCGAGATCCGCAACCGTCTCGACGTCTACAAGGCGGTGATCGAGGAGCCGGAGCCCGAGTTCGTCGCGGGGCTCGAGCGCGCCGACGGCGAGCAGAGCCGCTTCACCAACACGCTGATGTACGACTACAGCCGGGTGCTCGCCGATTACCAGGAGCTTCGCCCGCACATGCCGCACGCCCAGCCCGTGGACGTCATGTCCGCCGCCCTGGCGCGGATGCTCACCGAGCGACGCCCCGGCATCACGTGGACCCGGCCGCCGTCACAGGAGCAGCACGACCTCGCCCTGCGGCTGATCTCCACCCGAGGCTGACCCGCGCGAGTCTCAGCGCCGCCGCCGGGGGAAGCGGCCCGTGAAGACCCGTACGTCCGCCGCCTCCCCGGCCAGGTCGCTCGCCCATCTGACCGCCGTCTTCAGTGACGGTTCTGGGGCGTGGTAGGCCCGGTCGACCGACCACCACCAGGTCTTCTCCCGGCGCGCCTCGGCGGCGAGCCCGGCCGCCGCCAGCCCCGCCGGGAGGCCGCCCCGCTCCAGCAGCTCCGCCCACTGCCCCCGGCGCAGGTTGAGGTAGAGCAGGCCCTTCAGCTCGCTCAGCACGCCGAGGTCGCTGACGGCGGCGCGGGACAGGTCCAGCGCGTACAACCGCGGGCAGGACAGCAGCGGTGTCAGGTCCACGGGCCGCTCGGTGCGCAGCGTCAGCGACCGCAGCGTGGCGTGGCCCGCCAGCGGCGCCAGGTCGATCCCGTCCATGGCGAGGTCGAGCAGTTCCACCGGAGTGTCGCGCAGCGGGGTCAGGTCCGCGCCCGGGCAGTTGTCCACCTTCACCTGCCACAGCACCGGCGCCCCGCGCACGGGCCCGAAGTCGACCCAGGGGGCGTTGAGCACCGACAGGCGCTGGATCCGCGGCTCCCAGCCCCGGATGGAGGCCGCGTCGGGGCCGGCGACCGTCAGTGAACGGGTCTGCTCGTGGGCGTGCCGGTTCGGCTCCTTCATGTCACCGAGGTCGATCCACAACTCGCCGTTCTCGACCGCGTAGGCGCCGGCCTGCAAGGCGGTGACGTGCCGCCGCAGCAGGCTGGTCACGGAGTCGGCGACATAGACAGGGCCTTCGTCGTGGTGCGTGCCCATGCGGATGACCTGGCCCGGCCGCCCGTCCGGGCCGGGCGCCAGGTCCACCGCCAGGAAGTCGCCCCCGGTGCTGGTGGCGAACGGGATCCAGCACGGGTGGTCCGACGCCCGCCGCATCGCCAGGGCGGGGCCCACGCCGGTGATGAACGGCTGGTGGCTCCAGCTACGGCCGGCCGCCCACCAGCGGTTCTCCGGGCGGCTCTGGTCCTCCAGCAGTTCGAGGCCGAACCAGGGGTGCCGGTCCAGGAGTCCCTCACCGCCGTCGCCGTCGACCAGCGCGTAGAGGGCGCGCAGGTCCTCGGGGAGCGTCACGCCGTACCGGACCCGGAGCTGGGCCTCCAGCCAGGCCCGGCGCGCTTCGGGGAGCGCGGGGGGCGGGGCGTACTTGTCCGTGCCGGGACCGCCCAGGACCCGGTCACGCTCGCGTAAGTACGCACCGAGCAGCGCGACGGCCTCCTTCGGATCTCCCGCCGGGGCGGCATCCGGCCGGCCCCGCTGGAACTCCGCGGGCTCGGGCGGCAGCACGCCCCGATCGAGGACGTACAGGAAGCCGTGCTCGTCGTGATCCACGCGGTCCAGCGACTCGCTGACCACCGCTTCGAACCGGCCCTTGGCCTCGACCACCAGCTCGATGGCGAGGTGGTCGCCGCTCGCCCCGGCCAGGGTATAAATCTCGCACATCTCCGCGTGCAGGTCGATGTCATCCGCCTCGCCCGGCTCGACCCTCAGTCCGCGATGGCCGGACCCGTCCGGGCCGGTCGCGAACCCCTGCAGTTCGGCCCGCCGCCATCCCGCGGGCGCTCCGGCCGCGATCTTCTCGGCCATCGTACGGAGCACATCGGCGATCTCGGAATCACGATCATGGGTCACAGGACACACCTAACCATCGCGACGCGCCCGCTTCGTACCACGCACGATGATTACCCAGCGTATCGACTGGACACGTAGCGTCGTACAGGCTGTACAGGCTTTGGCCTCGTGGGAGGAAGGGCTCCATGCCGGGCATTGCCGGATCGCCGGCGAAGGCGTTGCGGACGCCGCGCGCCGCGGGAGCCGCGGGGATCCTCGCCGCGCTGCCGCTGGGCGGCGCCATGATCCTGGTGCGCAGGGCGGTGCCCGACCAGCCGATCGGCGCGGCCGCCTATCTCGCCGACACCACCGGCCATCACGCCCTGCGGGTGGCGCTGGTCCTGCTGCCGTTCGGGGGGATCTTCTTCCTGTGGTTCATGGGCGCCGTACGCGACTCCATCGGGGCGCGGGAGGACCGGTTCTTCGCGACCGTCTTCCTCGGCGCCGGTCTGCTGTTCGTGGCCACGCTCTTCGTCTTCGGCGCGACGGCGGACGCCTTTCTGGCCACGATCGGCACGATGCGGGACCCGTCGCGGCCCATGGCCTTCTGGCACTTCGGGCGCCACCTCACCCTGGCCCTGCTGACCGAGTACGCGCCGCGCATGGCCGCGGTGTTCACCCTGACGACCACGACCATCGCGACGCGTCTCGGCATCTTCCCCCGGTGGCTGTCCTGGCTCGGCTACCTCGCCGGGCTGGTGCTCCTCCTGGTCGTCAGCCACGTCGCCTGGTCGGAGATCGTCTTCCCCGTCTGGGTCCTGATCGTGGGCTGCTTCCTGATCGCCGCCCATCACCGGATGATCTCCGCAGACCTGCCCAACAAATGACCCTTTGCGCCATATCAGCTATGTGGCGTCGGGTACGTGGTGATGAGGGTGGCCTCGGCGGCAGGTGGCCGCCGGTCCGACGGGGAGTGTCACTGTGCGAGTTGTCGTTGATCTCACGCGCTGCCAGGGCTACGGGCAGTGCGTCTTCCTGGCGCCGGACGTGTTCTCGATGCACGGCCAGGAAGCGCTCATGTACGACACCGGCCCGGACGACGACCAGCGCGAACATGTGCTGCGGGCGGCGGCGGCCTGCCCGGTCCAGGCCATTCACCTCGACCGGATGACCACCCAGCACAGAACCATGCGGCCGGAGCTGGGCCCCTCCCCCACGGGCGACGGCGAGGCGTTCAAGCGCCAGGGCCGCATCGTCATCGTCGGCGCCTCCCTGGCCGGCGGGCGGGCCGCCGGAGTGCTGCGCAGAGACGGCTTCACGGGCTCGCTGACCCTGATCGGGGACGAGCCGTACCAGCCGTACGACCGGCCACCGCTGTCCAAGCAGGTCCTGACCGGCAAGGTGCCCGCCGAGCGCACCCTGCTCCCCCAGCTTCGCGAGGTCGATGTCACCTGGCTGCCGGAGACCCGGGCGACCGGGCTGGACCTGTCCGCCCAGAAGGTACGGCTCGCCGACGGCGGGGAGATCGGCTTCGACAAGGTCCTGATCGCCACCGGCGCGCGGGCCCGGCCGTGGCCGAAGGAGACGGAGGCCGCGCTCGACGGCGTGTACGTCCTGCGCACCCTCGACGAGGCCAAGCGCCTGCGGGAGCGGCTGGCCGCCGGCGTCAAGCGGGTGCTGATCATCGGAGGCGGATTCACCGGGTCGGAGGTGGCGTCGGTCTGCCGCGAGATGGGCCTGCCGGTGACCCTCGTCGACCACGGGCCCGTTCCGCTGCGCGGCGCGCTGGGCAACGTCATCGGCGCGGTCGCGGCGGACATGCAGCGCGCGGCCGGTGTGGACCTGCGCTGCGAGGTCACGGTGGCGGAGCTGGAAGGGGACGCGGACGGGCGGCTGCGCGGCGCCCGGCTGTCCGATGGCAGCACCGTGGAGGCCGACGTGGCGGTGGTCGCGCTCGGCGCGGTCCGCAACATCGAATGGCTGGAGGGGTCCGGGCTGGCGTGCGGGGTGTGGGGGATCGCCACCGACGCGGGCTGCCGGGCCTTCGACGTCAACGGCGTGGTCACCGACAACGTGTTCGTCGCCGGTGACGTGGCCCGCTTCCCGCATCCGGTCTACCACTACCAGTTCGTCGCGCTGGAGCATTGGGGCAACGCCGTCGCCCAAGCCGAGGTCGCGGCGCACAACATGATCAGCGACCAGGCGCATCGCTGGCCGCATCTGTCGCTGCCGGTCTTCTGGTCCAACCAGTTCGGCGTCAACATCAAGTCGGTCGGCGTGCCGAGCTTCGCCGACGAGCTCATGATCGCGCAGGGTTCGCTGGCCGAGCGGCGGTTCGTCGCCGTCTACGGCTACCGGGGCAGGATCACCGCCGCGGTCACCTTCGACCACGGGATGTGGCTGGACTTCTACCGGCGCCTGATCGAGCAGGCCGCGCCGTTCCCCCCTGACTTCCACACGGTCGACCGGCTCGACGGATCACGGCCCGTTCCGGCCGAAGTGCCGGAGCGGATCAAGCCCGCCGAAGGAGCGACCGTGGTGGTGACCGGCCACGATCCGGGCGAACGCCGCGTCACGCTCGTACGCCCCCAGCGGTAAGTCCATCTCGAACCCACGCGTCCAGGGAGGCACTTCGTGGAGCCGGCAAGCAGCTACCAGCAGATTCTCCAGTTCTCCAACCGGGCCGACCCGTACCCGCTGTACGCCGAGCTGCGCAAGACGCCTGTGGCGCGGCAGGAGGACGGCAGCTACGTCGTCAGCACGTACGAGGAGATCGTGGCGCTGCTGCACGATCCGCGGGTCAGCTCCACCGCGGGGCAGCTGCCCTCCTTCATCTCCACCGATCCGCCCGAGCACGACCGGCTCCGGCGGCTGGCGATGCGTCATTTCGGGCCGCCACATTCGCCGCGCAAGGTCGACAGCCTGCGCGGCGAGCTGCTCCAGATCGTGACGGAGTTGATCGACGGCCTCGGGGACCGGGAACAGGCCGACATCGTCGACGATTTCGCCTACCCGTTCCCGGTCACGGTGATCTGCCGCCTGCTCGGCGTGCCATTGGAGGATGAACCCCGCTTCCACCAATGGGCGGACGAGCTCGTGGAGGTCCTCGGCCCCGGTGAGGACGACCTGGCTGAGCGGGTGAAGAGACGCCAGGCCGTTCTGCTCACGCTGGGCGAGTACCTGGCCGGGCTGATCGACGCCCACCGCGAGAACCCGGGCGACAACCTCCTGTCCGGGATGATCACCGACGAGGGCCCCGACGGGACGATGTCGCGGCAGGAGGTGATCGCGACCGGCACGCTGTTGCTGATCGCCGGCCACGAGACCACGGTCAACCTCATCACCAACGGCATGCTCACCATGCTGCGCAACCCGTGGCTGCTCGAACGGCTGCGCAAGGAGCCGGACCTGGCCATCCACACCATCGAGGAGCTGCTGCGCTACGAGCCGCCGGTGCACTTCCTGCCCAACCGGGTCGCCCTCGACGACATCCCCATCGCGGGTGTCACCATCCCCAAGGGCGCCCACATCATCCTCGCGCTCGCCTCGGGCAGCCGCGACCCCGCACACCTGCGCGACCCCGACCACTTCGACCCCGACCGCCCCTACATCCAGCATCTGGGCTTCGGCGGTGGCGTCCACCACTGCTTCGGCGCTCCGCTGGCGCGTCTGGAAGCCCAGATCGCGCTCCGCGAGCTCGCGCGGCGGCTGGTGAACCCCAGTCTTGTCACCGACCCGCCGCCCTACCGCCCGAGCTCCACCCTGCGGGGTCCGCGCCACCTGGAGATCCAGTACGACGGCGTCAACCCGTACAGCGAGCTACCGGCCACGTAGCCCGGTCAGGAGAGCCAGGTTTCGATGGCGTGCGCCATGGACGGAGCCTGGTCCTCCAGCATCGTGAAGTGGTCGCCCTTCACCTCTCGCTCGGTGTGCTCGCTGTGCCAGGTGGCGCGCCAGTCCCCCGAGGGGGACGGCGACAGCGGCGTGTCCGGATGGAGGAAGAGGATGGGCGCCGCCACCTCGCCCAGCTCGCATTCGCGGAACAGCTTGTAGTAGCGGCCCATCGCCGACAGGCGGGAGTTGGTGAAGGGCCCGAACGCGTCTTCCCTGTCGAACATGCCCTCGACCATCTGCGTCCCGAGGTCGTCGATCACCTTGTCGTCCGGCATGAAGGTGTCGAGCAGGATCAGTCCGGCCGGGTGGACGCCGATGCCCTCCAGATAGGTGGCCGCGGCGTGCGCGAAGATCCCGCCGGCGCAGTAGCCGAGGAGGGCGAAGGGTTTGCCGTCCGCCGCGTTGAGCACGCTGTGCGCCCACATGCGCACCGCGGCGTCGGCCGTACCGGGGAGGCTCTCCTCGGGGGCGAAGCCGAGGACGGGCAGGGCGAGCAGGTCGCGCACCCCCTGGAAGTTCGCCGCGAGCCGGGCGAACTGGGCGGCTCCCCCCAGCGCCATGGGCGTGCTGAAGCAGAACAGCGCGGGCTCGGCGGGGCCGGTCGCCAGCTTGAGCGGCGGCGGGATCTCACCGAGTTCGTCGGGCGAGTCGAAGGAGGGGCGCAGGTCGGCCACGGCCCGCAGCACGGCCAGGCCCTGGTGCGTCTTGCCGGTGCGGGCCGCCTCACCGAACAACGCGCTGAGGCTGTCGCCCGCGTGCGGGTCGCCGGTCCGCGTACCGCCGAACTCCTCCGACAGGTGCCGGGCCAGGGCGGCGGGGCTGGGGTTGTCGAAGACCACGGTGGCGGGCATGCGCAGCCCGGTGGCCGCGGCGAGGCTGTTGCGCAGCTCGACCGAGGTCAGTGAGTCGAAACCGGCCTCCAGGAAGTTCTGGTCGGGGGCGATCGAGTCGGCCCCGGAGTGACCCAGCGCCCGCGCGGCGTGCGCCCGCACCAGGTCACGCAGCCGCTCGACCCGCTGCTCGGCCGGCAGCCCGGCCAGCTCCGCCGCGAGCGACGGGTCGTGCGCGTCCTGACCGGCCGCTTCGCCGTCGGCGGCCAGGATCGCCTGTACGTCGGGCAGCGCGCGGAGCAGCGGCCGCGGCCTGGCGAGGGTGAACACGGAGGCGAAGCGGGTCCAGTCGATGTCGGCCACCACGCGGTGCGACTCGTCGTGGTCGAGGACCTGCTCCAGGGCGCTCACCGCCGCGTCGGGCTCCATGACGCGGACGCCGAGCCGGCGCAGCCGCGCGCCGACCTCCTCGTCCACCATGCCGCCGCCGCCCCAGGCGCCCCAGGCGACCGAGGTGGCCGGGAGCCCACGGGCGCGCCGCGCGTGGGCCAGCGCGTCCAGGAACGCGTTGGCTCCCGCGTACGCGGCCTGTCCCGCCTGGCCCCACACCGCCGAACCCGAGGAGAACAGCACGAATCGCTCCACCGGGTGGCCGGCCGACAGCTCGTCGAGGAGCAGCGCTCCGGCGATCTTGCCTTCGACCGTCTCCGCGAACTCCGCGAGCGTGCTGTCGGCGAGCGGCACGTCGTCGCCCACGACCCCGGCCGCGTGCACGATCGCGGTCAGCGGGTGCCCGTCGGGCAGAGAGCCGAGCACGCGGCGCAGCCCTTCGCGGTCGCCGACGTCGCAGGCGGTGATGGTGACCTTGGCGCCGAGCGCCGTCAGCTCGGCCTCCAGCTCGGCGACGCCCGGGGCGGCCGGGCCGCGGCGGCTGATCAGCGCGAGGTGCTCGGCGCCTCGGGCCGCCAGGCGGCGGGCGAGGTTCGCGCCGACGCCGCCGGTGCCGCCGGTGATGAGCACGGTGCCGTGCGGCCGCCAGGGGGTCTCGGGTGCCGCCTCGCCGAGCGGCGCGCGCTCCATCCGCCGGGCGAAGACGCCCGCCGCCCGTACCGCCAGTTGATCCTCGCTGTCCAGCCCGGACAGCGCGCCGCAGAGGCGGGCGATGCCACGTTCGTCCAGTTCGGCGGGCACGTCGATCAGTCCGCCCCAGGTGTCGGGATGATCCAGCGCGAGGACGGTGCCGATGCCCCACACCACCGCCTGGGAGGGGGACTGGAGTTCGGCCGCGCGCTCCACGGCCACCGCGCCCGAGGTGAGCGCCCACAGCGGTGCGGAGATCTCCGCATCCGCGAGCGCCTGCACCAGCGTGACGGTCATGACCGAGCCGTGGGACAGGACGGGGTGGGCCGGGTGGGGGCGGTCGTCGAGTGCCAGCAGGGACAGCACGCCGGTGACCGGCTCGTCGGGGAGCGCGTCGCGCAGGGTACGCCCGAGCGCGGCCCGGTCGTGGTCCCGCACCTGGATCGGCACCACCTGGGCGCCCGCCTTGGCCAGTCCGTTGACGATCGAGGCGGCGTCGACGCCGTCGGTGTCCGGCAGGGCGACGATCCAGGCTCCGGTCGGCGTCGCGTCGGCCGCCTCCCGTACCGGCCGCCAGGCCACCTGGTAGCGCCAGGAGTCCAGCGTCGCCGCCTGCCGCATCTGGCGTCGCCACGCGGACAACGCGGGCAGCACCTCGTCCAGGGCGGCCGGGTCCACCTCGGCAAACCGCGGCACCTCCCCCCGGTCCACCGCTTCCCAGAACCGCCCGTCGAGCGGGTCGGCGGGCGCGGTGACCACGGGCGCCGACTCCAGCCAGTAGCGCTCCCGCTGGAAGGCGTAGGTCGGCAGGTCCACCCGGCGGGCGCCGGGAAAGAGCGCGGTCCAGTCCACGCCGACGCCACGTACGTGCAGCTCGGCGAGCGAGGTGAGCATGCGGACCTGCCCGCCCTGCTCACGGCGGAGCGTGCCGATGACCACGGCGTCCCTGCCGAGGGCGTCGAGGGTCTCCTGGATGCCCATGGTGAGCACCGGGTGCGGGCTGGACTCGACGAAGACCGCGTGTCCGTGTCCGACCAGCTCGTGGACGGCCGCGTCGAACCGTACGGTCTGACGCAGGTTGGCGTGCCAGTACGCGGCGTCGAGCCCGGCGGTGTCGATCCAGTCACCGGTCACCGTCGACATCATCGGCACGTCGCCCGTTTTCGGGGTGATCGGCGCGAGGTCGCGCAGCAGGCGCTCGCGCAGCTCGTCGACCTGAGCGGAGTGTGAGGCGTAGTCCACCGGTATCAGCTTGGCCCGGATCCCCTCGGCGGTGAGCTCCGCGACCAGGTCGCCGAGCGCGCCGGGCGCCCCGGAGACCACGGCCGAGCGCGCGCCGTTGACCGCGGCCAGGGAGTACTCACCCGGCCGCCGGGCAAGGCGCTCGGTCAGCTCCTCGACCGGCAGCCCGACGGACGCCATGCCGCCACGGCCCGCGAGCACGGCGCCGATGGCCTGGCTGCGCAGGGCGACCACGCGGGCGCCGTCCGCCAGCGACAGGCCGCCCGCCACCGTGGCGGCGGCGATCTCGCCTTGGGAGTGGCCGATCACCGCGTCGGGACGCACACCGTACGAGCGCCACAGCCCGGCCAGCGCCACCATGACCGCCCAGAGCAACGGCTGGACCACGTCCACCCGCTCCAGCGGCGGCGTGCCCGGCTCACCGCGCAGCACCTTGGCCGGCGACCAGTCCACGAACGGCTGGAGCGCGCGCTCGCAGGCGGCGAAGTGCTCGGCGAAGGCCGGCGACTCGTCGAGCAGCTGGGTGGCCATGCCCGTCCACTGCGAGCCCTGGCCGGGGAAGACGAACACCGTCTTGCCCAGTGCTCCGGCCACCCCGCCGACCCCGGCGGGGACCTGTTCGCCCGCGGCGAGGGCGCGGACGGCGGCCAGCAGCTCCGCACGGTCCCGGCCCACTGCCACGGCGCGATGACGGTAGGCCGTACGGGTGGTGGCCAGGGAGAAGCCGATGTCGGCGGCGGACTGGCCGGGGTGGCGCTCCACGTGGGCGCCGAGCCGGTCGAGCTGGGCACGCAGGGCGGCCGCGCTCTTGGCCGACACCGTCCACGCGACCGCGCCCGTTGTCGCCGTCGCACCCGTTGTCGCCGTCGCATCTGCCGGAGACGGGGGGTCGGTCGGGACCTGGTCGTCTGTGGGGGCCTGTTCGAGGATCACGTGCGCGTTCGTGCCGCTCACGCCGAACGCGGACACCCCGGCGCGCCGGGGCCCGCCGCTGTCCGGCCAGTCGACGGCTTCGGTCAGCAGCCGGACGTTCCCCGCGGACCAGTCCACGTGGGACGAGGGCTCGGACACATGCAACGTCTTAGGCAGCAGGCCCGCCCGCATGGCCAGCACCGCCTTGATCACCCCGGCGACCCCGGCGGCGGACTGGGTGTGGCCGATGTTGGACTTGATCGACCCCAGCCAGAGCGGCCGGTCCGCCGGGCGGTCGGCGCCGTAGGTGGCCAGCAACGCCTGCGCCTCGATGGGATCGCCCAGCGTGGTACCGGTGCCATGCGCCTCGACGAGGTCCACGTCGGCCGCTGCGACTCCGGCGTCGGCCAGCGCGCGGCGGATGACCCGCTGCTGGGACACCCCGTTCGGGGCGGACAGGCCGTTGCTGGCGCCGTCCTGGTTGATCGCGGAGCCGCGGACGACCGCGAGCACCGGATGACCGTTGCGGCGCGCGTCGGACAGCCGCTCCAGCAGCAACAGACCGGCGCCCTCGCCCCAGCCGGTGCCGTCGGCGTCGTCGGAGAACGCCTTGCACCGCCCGTCGGGCGCCAGGCCGCGCTGGCGGCTGAACTCCACGAAGATGTCGGGGGTGGGCATGACGGTCACCCCGCCGGCCAGCGCGAGCGTGCTCTCTCCGCTCCGCAGCGACTCGCACGCCCAGTGCAGCGCCACCAGCGACGATGAGCAGGCCGTGTCGATGGTGGCCGCGGGGCCCTTGAGCCCGAACACGTACGAGATCCGGCCCGAGATCACCGCGGTGGAGTTGCCCGTCAGCAGGTGGCCCTCCGCTCCTTCCGCGGGTGCGCCGAGGCTGCCTCCGTACCCGTCGGCGAAGGCGCCGACGAAGACGCCCACCTGGCTGCCCTTCAGCGAGCGCGGGTCGATGCCGCCTCGCTCGAACGCCTCCAGCGCCACCTCCAGCATCAGGCGCTGCTGCGGGTCGGCGGCCAGCGCCTCGCGGGGCGAGATGCCGAAGAATCCGGCGTCGAAGTCGGCGGCGTCGTGCAGGAACCCGCCCTCGCGCGTGTACGTGGTGCCCGGACGGGTCAGGTCCGGGTCGTACAGGGTGGACAGCTGCCAGCCCCGGTCGTCGGGGAACAACGACACACCGTCGCGGCCGTCCGCCACGAGCTGCCAGAGCCCCTCGGGGTCGTGCACATCCCCGGGGAACCGGCAGCTCATGGCGACCACCGCGATCGGCTCGTGTTCGCGGGCCTCGGCCTCGCGGAGCCGTTCCCTGGCCTGCTGGAGATCGGCGGTCACCCGCCGGAGGTAGTCGAGGAGCTTCTGCTCGTCCGCCACGTCACGTCACCTTCCGGAAGTTTCAGAGCCCCTTGTCGATCAACGCGAACAGCTCGTCGGCGCTCGCCGACTCCACGGTCTGGCCGGTGTCCGCCTGTTCGCCGCGCCATTGCGCCAGCAGTCCGCGCAGCCGGGCGGTGACCGTCGACCGTGTCTCCTCGTCGGGCGTGAGCGCGCCGAGCAGGCGTCCCAGCCGGTCGAGTTCCTCCAGCGCCCGCTCGCCCGTGGGCCGGTCGTCGGGCGCTATCTCCGTGAGCAGGTACTCCGCCAGCGCGATCGGCGAGGCGTGGTCGAACGCCAGTGTCGACGGCAGCCGCCGATCGACGGCGGCGTTCAGCCGGTTGCGCAGCTCGACCGCGGTCAGCGAGTCGAACCCCAGCTCGTCGAACGGCCGGTGCGGGTCCACCTCTTCGGCGGAGGCGTGCCCGAGCACGGCGGTGACCTGGTCGAGCACCAGGTCGAGCAGGATCCGCCGCCGCTCCGGTTCCGGAAGCCCGGCCAGTCTGGCCTGCAGACCGGCGCCGGAGCCGCGCTCCGCGGAGGCGGCGCGGCGTGGGCGGGCTCGTACCAGCTCGCTGAGCATCGGCGGCAGGGAGTCGCCGCGCGCGCTCAGCGCCTTGACGTCCAGGCGAATCGGCACCAGGGCCGCCTCGGGCCGGAGCAGGGCGGTGTCGAACAGCGCCAGGCCCGTCTCCGGGGTGAACGGGACGATACCCTCGCGAGCCATCCGGGCGACCTCCGCCTCGGCGAGGGTGTCGAGCATGCCTCCGCCGCCTGTCCACGGACCCCAGGCCAGCGAGGTCGCCGGGAGCCCCTGCGTCCGCCGCCGGTGGGCCAGCGCGTCCAGGAACGCGTTGGCGGCCGCGTAGTTGCCCTGTCCCGCGCTGCCCATCGTCCCGGCGGCCGAGGAGAACATGACGAAGGCCGACAGGTCGAGGTCGTGCGTCAGCTCGTGCAGGTTGAGCGCCGCGTCCGCCTTGGGCCGCAGCACACCGTCCATCCGCTCGGGAGAGAGCGCGGTGATCGGTCCGTCGTCCAGGACACCCGCGGCGTGCACCACGGCCGTGAGCGGACGGCCCGCGAGCAGTTCCGCGAGCGCGTGGCGGTCGGCGACGTCGCAGGCCGCGATCTCGACCCGCGTGCCGAGCTCCGCGAGCTCGGCGCGGAGCTTCTCGGCACCCTCGACGGCGGCGCCGCGACGGCTGGTCAGCAGCAGATCGCGTACGCCGTGGCGGGCGACGAGATGGCGGGCGACTAGCCTGCCGAGCGCGCCGGTGCCACCGGTCACCAGCACGGTCCCCTCAGGATCGAGGGGCGCCGGGACCGTCAGCACGACCTTCCCGATATGCCGGGCCTGCGACATGTACCGGAAGGCCTCGGGGGCACGCCGGAGGTCCCAGGCCCTCATGGGGAGCGGCTGGATCTCACCCTGCTCGAACAGGCGCAGAATCTCGCGCAGCATGTGACCGATCCGCTCGGGACCGGCCTCGACGAGGTCGAACGGCGTGTAGCGGACGCCGGGCGCGATCGGCTCCTTGTCCCGGATGTCGGTCTTGCCCATCTCCACGAACCGGCCACCCGCGGACAGCATGCCCAGGGAGGCGTCGATGAACTCCCCGGCCAGCGAGTTGAGCACCACATCGACCTGGCCGAACTTCTCCGCGAACTCCAGTGTCCGCGAGGAGGCCACATGCGCGTCGTCCAGGGTCGTCGACGGCCACTTGCCGGGACTGGCCGTACCGAACACCTCCGCGCCCAGCCAGCGGGCGAGCTGTACCGCCGCCATGCCGACCCCACCGGCGGCCGCGTGCACCAGCACCCGGTCCCCTGCTTGGAGGCCGGCCATATCGACCAGGCCGTAGTAGGCGGTCAGGAACGCCACCGGCACCGACGCCGCCTCCGCGAACGACCACCCGGCGGGCATCGGCGCCGCCTGCCGGTGATCCGTGACCATCAGCGGGCCGAAGGCGCCGCCGTCGAACAGCCCGAACACCTTGTCTCCGGGAGCGAACCCGGTGACGCCGGAGCCGACCTCGACGACCACACCGGCGCCCTCCAGCCCCATCGCGCCGCTCTCGCCCGGGTACATGCCGAGGGCGTTGAGGACGTCGCGGAAGTTCATGCCGGCCGCACGTACGGCGATCCTGATCTCTCCCGGCCGCAAGGGCGCGACGGCCTCGGGCGCGTCGACGAAGGCCAGGCCGTCCAGCGTGCCCTTGGCCCGGCTGTCCAGCCGCCACGCGGCGCCGTCCGCCGGCGGTGTGAGGCCGGGGTCGGGCGCGGGGGTGAGCCGGGCCGCGAGCAGGTTGCCCTCTCGCAGGACGAGCTGCGGCTCGCCACTGAAGGCCGCGGCGGCAATCAGACCGGCGGCGGCGTGGTCGCTGAGGTCGTCGCGATCGTTGCGGTTGTTCCGGTCGTTGCGGTCGTCGAGGTCCAGGAGGACGAACTGGCCGGGGTTCTCGGCCTGCGCGGACCGGACCAGGCCCCACACCGCGGCGCCCGCGAGGTCACGCCCGCTGTCGGGGGCCATCGCCTTCCTGGTCACGAAGAGAAGCCGCGAATCGGCGAGGCGCGGGTCGGCGATCCAGGTCCGCACCAGGTCGAGCGCACGGTGAACCGCCAAGCGGACCGCTGCGGCCGTGGCATCGACCGTAGCGGCGTCGGTCGCGGCGGTGGCGGTGGCGTCGGCCCGGTTCGTGACATCGGGGTTCACGATGACCAGCTCGGGCGGGTCCTCTCCCGAGTCGATGGCCCGGAGCAGCGCGGCCAGGTCGTCGTACGCCTCGGCGCCGACGATCTCATCGCCGCCGATGGTCCAGCACCGCGCCAGGGACACCGGCTCGGCCGGGATCGGCGTCCAGTCCAGGCGGTACAGCGAGCGTTCCGCGCCGGGCCGTGGACCGGAGAGCGTGTCGAGGGTGATCTGGCGCAGGACCAGCGAGCCGATCGACACCACCGGCTGACCGAGCGGGTCGGCCGCCTCCAGTCGGAAGGAGTCCTCTCCCATCGGGGTCACCCGTACGCGCAGGCTGGACGCCCCGGCGGCGTGCAGTTCCACGTCGGCCCACGTGAACGGCAACGCGGTGTGCTCGGCCGAGGCGGGGCTGAACCCGAAGGCGTGGAGCGCGGCGTCGAGGAGTGCGGGATGCAGACCGAAACGGGCCGCGTCCGCCGCCGCCTGCTCGGGCAGCTCGATCTCGGCGAAGACCTCCTCGCCACGGGTCCAGGCAGCCCGCAGCCCACGGAAGGTCGGCCCGTAGGGAAGCCCCAGATCGGCGAGCCGCTCGTAGAGCCCGTCCACCTCGACCTGCTGGGCATCGGCCGGCGGCCACGAACTCGCCTCGAACGCGGCGGCGGGGAAGCCCGAGGAGCCTAGGGACCCCGAGATCGGGGAGGCCGGGGAGCTCATGGAGCCCGAGCCCGAACCCGAGGTGTCCGAAATGTCCGAGGTGTTCGAGCCCGGGGAACCCGAGGAGGCCGGGGCGAGGGCGCCGGTGGCGTGTCTGTCCCATGGGGCGTCGTCGGTCTGTGAGTAGATCGTGATGGTCCGGGTGCCCGAGTCGTCCGGGTCGCTCACCACGATCTGCAGCCGGACGCTGCCGTGTCCCGGAACGAGTAGCGGCCGCTCCAAGGTCAGCTCCTCGACCTTCCCGCAGCCGACCTGGTCGGCCGCCCTGATGGCGAGTTCCACCAGGCCGGTGCCGGGGAACACGGCGGCCTCGCCGACCACGTGATCGGCGAGCCAGGGGTGCGAGGCGAGGGAGAGCCGGGCGGTGAACAGGAATCCGCCCGAGTCGGGCAGCTCGACCCCGGCGCCCAGCAGCGGATGGTCCGGGGCGTCCAGCCCGATGGACGAGGGGTCACCGCTCGACTGCGCGGGGTTCAGCCAGTAGCGCCGGTGCTGGAAGGCGTACGTGGGCAGGTCCACCCGGCGGGCGCCGGTCCCGGCGAAGAACCGTTCCCAGTCCACCGCCGCGCCACCGGCGTGCGCCTGCCCGACCGCCGTCACCACCTGCTCGGCCTCGTCTCTGCCGCGACGCAGCGCCGGTACGAACACCGGGCCGCGCCCGTCCTGGGGCTCGGGCACACACTCCTGACCCATCCCCGACAGCACCCCGTCGGGGCCCAACTCGACGAAGGTCCGTACGTCCTGGCCATGGAGAAAGGCGACGCCGTCGGCGAACCGCACCGCTTCGCGGACATGGCGCACCCAGTACTCGGCCGTGAACTCCCGCACCGGCGCACCGGTCACGTTCGACACGACCGGGACCGACGCGCTCCCGTACGACAGGCCCTCGGTCACCTCGCGGAAGGCGGCCAGCATCGGCTCCATCCGGGGCGAGTGGAAGGCGTGACTGACCGGCAACCGGCGGGACTTGGCGAACCGGCCCGCGACCCGCAGCACCGCCTCCTCGTCACCGGACAGGACCACCGAGGCGGGCCCGTTGACCGCCGCGATCACCACTCCACCGGCGCCCGCAAGAACCTGCCCGGCGTCCTCTTCGCCGGCCTCGGCGAGAATCCGCCTGGTCTCCTCTTCTCCGGCCTGGACCGCGACCATCGCCCCGCCGGTCGGCAACGCCTGCATCAGCCTGCCCCGGGCCGCCACGAGCGCGCACGCGTCATCCAGCGACAGCACCCCCGCCGCGTGCGCGGCCGCCACCTCCCCGATCGAGTGCCCGAGCAGGAAGTCGGGAACGACGCCCCACGACTCGACCAGCCGATAGAGCGCCACCTCCACCGCGAACAAGGCGGCCTGGGTGTACCCCGTCTGGTCCAGCAGTTCCGGCCGCTCCCACATCACCTCCGTCAGCGGACGCTCCAGCAGCGGATCCAGCCGCGCGCACACCGCCGCCAGGTGCTCGGCGAACACCGGATAGGCCGCCACCAGCTCGCGCCCCATCCCCACCCGCTGGCTCCCCTGTCCAGTGAACAGGAACGCCAGCTTCCCGCCGCTCACCACGCCGTCGGCCACCTGCGACAGACCCGCCAGCAGCCCGGCGCGGTCCGAGGCGGTCACCACGGCACGATGTTCCAGAGCCGCCCGTGCCGTCGCCAGCGAGTAGGCCACGTCCGGCAGAGAAGCGTCTTCCCGCTCCTCCAGGTAGGACCTCAGCCGCTCCGCCTGAGCGCGCAACCCGGCCGCGCTCCTCCCGGAGATCGGCAGCGGCAAGGCCGGCAAAGCCAGGGCCGTCGGCTCTTCGTGTTCGGTCTCGACCGCTTCCAGGACGACATGGGCGTTGGTCCCGCTGATGCCGAACGACGACACGCCCGCCCGGCGCGGGCGTTCGCCACCGGGCCAGGGGATCGGCTCGGTCAGCAGCCGGACGTTCCCGGCCGACCAGTCCACGTGCGAGGAGGGGGTGTCGATGTGCAGGGTTCTGGGCAGTACGCCGTGCCGCATCGCCATGACCATCTTGATCACACCGGCGACGCCGGCGGCGGCCTGGGTGTGCCCGATGTTGGACTTGACGGTGCCCAGCCACAGCGGCCGATCCTGCGGCCGGTCCTTGCCGTACGTGGCCAGCAGCGCCTGCGCCTCGATCGGATCGCCCAGGGTCGTACCGGTGCCGTGGGCTTCGACGGCGTCCACGTCGGCGGGAGACAGCTCGGCGTCGACCAGCGCCTGGCGGATCACCCGCTGCTGGGACGGCCCGTTCGGCGCGGTGAGCCCGTTGCTCGCACCGTCCTGATTGACCGCGCTCCCCCGCACCACCGCCAGCACCCGATGACCGTTGCGGCGCGCGTCCGACAACCGCTCCAGCAGCAGCAGACCCACGCCTTCGGCGAACGCCGTACCGTCCGCCGCCTCCGCGAACGCCTTGCAGCGCCCGTCCGGCGCCAGACCCCGCTGCCTGCTGAACTCGACGAAGATCTCCGGCGTGAAGATGATGGTGGCGCCACCGCTGATGGCCAGGGCGCACTCGCCCCTGCGCAGCGACTCGCAGGCCAGGTGGAGTGCGACCAGGGACGACGAGCACGCCGTGTCCAAGGTGACGGCCGGACCCTCCAGCCCCAGGACATAGGCGATGCGGCCGGACATCACGGCCGTGGAGCCGCCGGTCAGCAGATGGCCCTCGACCCCGTCGGGGAATCCGGCCGGGCCGACGCCGTAGCCGGTGGAGGCGGCGCCGACGAAGACGCCCGTCTCGCTGCCCCGCAGCGTCGCGGGGTCGAGGCCGGCCTGTTCGAGCAGCTCCCATGAGGTCTCCAGCAGGAGCCGCTGCTGCGGATCCGTGGCCAGCGCCTCTCGCGGGCTCATCCCGAAGAAGCCCGCGTCGAAGTCACCCGCGTCCGTCAGGAAGCCGCCCGTGCGGACATAGCACGTACCGGCGCGCTCGGGATCGGGGTCGTAGAGCCGCTCCAGGTCCCAGCTGCGGTCGGCGGGGAACTCCGACATCGCGTCCCGGCCTTCGGCGACCAGGCGCCAGAGCTGTTCGGCATCGTTCACTCCGCCGGGCAGGCGGCAGCTCATGGCCACGATCGCGATGGGCTCGTGCCGCCGGGCCTCCATCTCGTCCATCCGGCGATGGACCGACTGGAGTTCGGCGGTCGCCAGCCTCAGGTATTCGCGGAGCTTGCCGTCATTCGCCATCAGACTCAGACCTCCGTCGCGAGGAGCCAAGCGCGTTGTCGAGGATTGTGAAGAGCTCGTCGTCCGTGGCCGACTCGTACTGCTCGGAGCCGTCCTGTTCGGACTCGGGCGCCTCGCCCTGCAGGTCGTTCCATTTGCGGACCAGTGACCGCAGCCGGGCGGTGATCGCCGGCCGGTCGTCGGTCGCCGCCACCGTGGCGAGTGCGGCTTCCAGCCGGTCGACCTCGGCCAGTACGGCGGCGGCGGAGTCCTGGACGGCCGGGCGGAACGCCTCTCCCACCCGGTCCGCGAGGGCGTTCGGCGTGGGGTGGTCGAAGACGAGCGTGCTGGGCAGGCGCAGGCCGGTGGCGGCGCTGAGCCGGTTGCGCAGCTCGACGCCGGTCAGCGAGTCGAAGCCCAGCTCCTTGAAGGCCCGGTCGGGTAGCACCGAGTCGGGGCTCGGGTGCCCGAGCACGCCGGCCGCCTCGGCGCGGACGAGCCGCACGAGCTCGGCCTTGCGTTCCTCCTCGGGCAGGCCGTCGAGCCGGTGCTTGAGTGTCGAGACGCCGGGCTGGGCGGCCCGCCGTACGTGGGCGCGAGTCTGGTCGCGGACCAGGCCGCGCAGCAGCGCCGGCGGCGGGGTGGCGCTCGACCGCAGCGCGGCGAGGTCCAGCCGGATCGGCAGCAGCACGGGCTCGTCCACCGTCCGGGCCGCGTCGAACAACGCCAGCCCGTCGGCGGAGGGGATCTGGACGAAGCCGGACCGTGCCATGCCGCTCATGGCGGTGTCGTCGAGGTGCGCGGTCATGCCGCTGCGTTGCTCCCAGAAGCCCCAGGCCAGCGACATCGCGGCGAGGCCGTGCGCCCGCCGGTGGGCCGCCAGCGCGTCCAGGAACGCGTTCGCCGCAGCGTAGTTGCCCTGCCCGGCCTCGCCCAGTACGCCCGCCGCCGAGGAGAACAGCACGAACGCCGACAGATCCAGGCCCTCGGTCAGCTGGTGCAGCTGCCAGGCCGCCTCCGCCTTGGCGCCCACCACCGCGTCGACCTGCTCAGCCGTGAGCGACTCCACCATTCCGTCGTCCAGCGCCCCGGCCGCGTGCACCACGGCCGACAGCCGGTGTTCCGCGCGCAGACGGTCCAGGAGCCCGGCCAGCGCCGTACGGTCGGCGACGTCGCACGCCACGATCTCGGCCCGCGCCCCCGAGGCCGCGAGCTCGGCGCGCAGTTCCTCCGCGCCGGGGGCCTCGATGCCTCTGCGTCCCACGAGCACCAGATCGCGTACGCCGTGCTCGGCCACCAGGTGCCGGGCCACCAGCCCGCCGATCATCCCGGTGCCTCCGGTCACCAGCACGGTGCCGTCCCGGTCGAACGGGACCGGCAGCGTGAGTACGACCTTCCCGACATGCCGGGCCTGCGACATGAACCGGAACGCCTCCCGCGCCCGCCGCACGTCCCACACCTGGATGGGCGACCGCTGGAACACGCCCTCCTCGAACAGGCCCAGGACCTCGGCCAGCATCTCGCCCAGACGGTCCGGCCCCGTGTCGATCAGGTCGAAGGCGGTGTAACGGACTCCGGGGGCGATCGTCTCCGTGTCCCGGATGTCGGTCTTGCCCATCTCCACGAACCGGCCACCGACCGGCAGCATGCCGAGCGAGGCGTCGATGAACTCCCCGGCCAGCGAGTTGAGCACCACGTCCACCTGGCCGAACTTCTCCGCGAACTCCAGCGTCCGCGACGAGGCCACATGGTCATCGTCCAGCGGCAGCGACGCCCACTTGCCGGGGCTCGCCGTACCGAACACCTCCGCGCCCAGCCAGCGAGCCACCTGTACGGCGGCCATCCCGACCCCACCGGCGGCCGCGTGCACCAGCACCCGATCACCGGCCCGCACACCGGCCACGTCCACCAGGCCGTAGAACGCCGTCAGGAACGCCGCCGGCACCGACGCGGCCTCCGCGAACGACCAACCGGCGGGCATCGGAGCCAGCAACCGCCGATCGGTCACTCCCACGGGACCGTACGCGCCATCGAGCAGCCCCAGCACCCGATCACCGGGCGCCAGATCGGTCACGGCCGAGCCCACCTCCAGCACCACACCGGCGACCTCGCCGCCGATCGGGACGTCGCGCTCCGGGACCATGCCCAGCGCCACGACGACGTCGCGGAAGTTCATCCCGGCCGCCCGTATCGACAGCCGTACCTCGCCCGGCCCCAGCGGGCGGGCCGCCTCCGGGCACGGGACCAGCGCCAGGCCGTCCAGCGTGCCCGCGCCGGTGGCTTCGAGCCGCCACGGCTCGCCGCCCAAGGGTGGCAGCAGCGCCTCGCCGGTCGTGGCGCGCGCCAGCCTGGGCACCCATACCGCTCCCCCGCGTACGGCCAGCTGCGGCTCGGCGAGCGCGGCGAGCACGGCGGGCAACGGCACCTCGGAGTCGTCGAGGTCCAGCGTCACGAACCGGCCGGGGTGCTCCGACTGCGCGGAGCGCATCAGGCCGAGCACCGCGGCGGCGGCCAGGTCGGTCACGTCCTCGCCGTCCAGGGCGACCGCTCCCCTGGTGACCAGGGCGAACGTGGACTCCTCGAACCGGTCGTCGGCCAGCCAGGACCGTACGGTGGCCAGGGCCCGATGGATCGCCTCCCGCACGTCTCCGCCGCCCGAGAAGGTGACGAACACCAGCTCGGGAGCCGACGGCAAGGAGGCCAGATCGGGATAGACGGGGGCGCCCAGGGCAGCGGCGAGCCCAGAACCCAGCCCGCTCGCGTCCACCACGGCGCAGCGGCTCGGCGAGAGCGTCGGCGTCGGGTCGCCGGTGTACGGCGAGGCGATCCAGCCGACGCGGAACAGCGACTCGCGGCGCGGATCCGGCGCCGACGACGCGAGCGGCCGGGACAGCAGCGACTCCACCGCGGCCACCGGAGCTCCCGAGGGGTCCGCCAGCCGCAGCGAGATCTCGTCCGGACCCGACGGGGTCAGGCGGACCCGCAACGTGGACGCGCCTTCCGCGTACAGCGACAGGCCGGACCAGGTGAACGGCAGGCTCACCCCTGCGGCGGCGCCGTCAAGCAGCGACTCCGCGTGCAGCGCGGCGTCGAGCAGGGCGGGATGCAGGCCGAAGCCCCCCGTCTCCCGCTGTGGCAGGGTGACCTCGGCGAACACCTCGTCCCCGAGCCGCCACGCGGCCTGGAGCCCGCGGAACGGCCCGTCGTAGTCCAGAGCGCGCTCGGCGAGGCGGTCGTAGACCTCGGTCACGTCGACGGCCTCGGCGCCCGGCGGCGGCCAGGCGGACAGGTCGAAGTCCGCCGTGGGACGGGCGGCCGACACGACGCCGGACGCGTGCCGGGTCCAGTCCGTGTCGTCCTCGGGGCGCGCGTGCAGCGTCAGCGGCCGTCGCCCGGTCTCGTCCGGCGCGTCGATCCGTACCTGCACCACCACGGCGGCCTGCGCGGGCAGTGCCAGCGGCGCCTCCAGGACCAGTTCCTCCAGCAGGGCGCAGCCGACCTGGCGGCCCGCGCTGACGGCCAGCTCGGCGAAGGCCGCTCCGGGGAACAGGACCGTGCCGGACACCGTGTGTCCGGCCAGCCAGGGGTGCGAGCGCAGCGACAGCCGCCCGGTGAGGACGACCTCGTCTGAGTCGGCCAGGGACAGCGCCCCGCCGAGGAAGGGGTGGTCGGCCGCGGTCAGGCCCGCCTGCTCGACGTCGGCCGAGTCGCCGGCCTCCAGCCAATAGCGTTCGCGCTGGAAGGCGTACGTGGGCAGGTCCACCTTGCGGGCGTCGGCCGAGGCGAACAGCGGTGTCCAGTCGACCGGCGCGCCGTGCGCGCAGGACTCCGCGACCGAGGTGACGAACCTGGCCGCCGCGTCCTCGTCGCGGCGCAGCGAGCCGATGGCCACCACGCCGGCGCCCGCGGCCTCGGCCGTCTCCTGGACCGCGGCGGTCAGCGTCGGGTGCGGGCTGACCTCGACGAACATTCCGTAGCCCTGCTGGACCAGGCTCTGGACCGCCTGCTCGAAGCGCACCGGGCGGCGCAGGTTGGTGTACCAGTAGGCGGCGTCGAGTTCCTCGGTGTCGAGCGGCTCGCCGGTCACCGTGGAGCAGAACGCCACTTCGGCCGTCCAGGGCACGATCCCGGCCAGGTCGGCCAGCAGCCGGTCGCGCAGCGGCTCGGCGTAGGCCGTGTGTGAGGGATAGTCGACCGGGATCATCTTGGCTCTGACGTCCTCGGCCTTCAGGAGCTCGAGCAGTTCGTCGAGTGCCGCCGAGTCGCCGGCGACCACGACCGCGGTCGGGCTGTTCACCGCCGCTATCGACAGACGGTCCGCCCAGGGGGCGAGCCGGTCGAGCGCCTCGGCGGGCGGGAGCGAGACGGCCAGCATGCCGCCGCGGCCGGACAGGTCTTCGGTGATGGCCCGGCTGCGGAGGGCCACCACCTTGGCCGCGTCTTCGAGGGACAGCGCTCCCGCCACGCAGGCGGCGGCGATCTCGCCCTGGGAATGCCCCACGACGGCCTCGGGTTCGACGCCGTAGGAGCGCCACAGGTGCGCCAGCGAGACCATGACCGCCCATGCCGCGGGCTGGATCACGTCCATCCGGTCGAGTGGCCACGCGGGCGACTCGCCGCGCAGCACGTCCATCAGCTTCCAGTCCACGAACTTCTCGAGCGCGTCCGCGCACTCCGCCATGCGGGCGGCGAACGGCGGCGCGGCGTCGAGGAGTCCGAGGATCATGTCCTTCGACAGGACGGCCTGGCCGGGGAAGACGAAGGCCACTCGGGGCGAGGCGGTCGCCGTGCCGTACACGACGTTCGGGTCGGGGACCGCGTCCGCGACGGCGCGCAGGGCCGCAAGGAGGGTGTCACGGTCGTCGCCGATCACCGCCGCGCGGTACGGGAGGGCGGCGCGCGAGCTGACCAGGGAGTGGCCGACGTCGACCGGCGACAGCCCGGGGTCCTGCTCGACGCGGGCGGCCAGTCGCCCGGCCTGGGCCCGTAGCGCCTGCTCGCTCTTGGCCGTGACCACCCAGGGCACCACAGGGGTGGCCGTCTCGTCGCGGGGGGCCTCGGCGTGCGGGTGTTCCTCGATGATGACGTGCGCGTTGGTGCCGCTGACGCCGAACGAGGAGATGGCCGCGCGGCGCGGGGTGTCCTCCGCCGTGTCCCAGGGGACGTTCTCGGTGAGCAGGGCGATGCTTCCGGACGACCAGTCCACGTTCGGCGAGGGCTCGTCGGCGTACAGGGTCTTGGGCAGGGTGCCGTGCCGCATCGCGAGCACCATCTTGATCACCCCGGCCACGCCGGCGGCGGCCTGGGTGTGGCCGATGTTCGACTTGATCGAGCCCAGGTAGAGGGGTCTGTCCGCCGGGCGGCCCTGACCGTAGGCGGCGAACAGGGCGCGCGCCTCGATGGGGTCGCCCAGCGTCGTACCGGTGCCGTGCGCCTCGACCACGTCGACCTCGGCGGGAGTCAGGCCCGCGGCGGCCAGCGCCCGGGCGATCACCCGCTGCTGGGAGGGACCGTTGGGCACGGTCAGCCCGCTGCTGGCGCCGTCCTGGTTGATCGCGCTGCCGCGGATCACGGCCAGCACCTGGTGGCCGTTGCGGGTGGCGTCCGACAGGCGCTCCAGCAGGAGCATGCCCGCGCCCTCACCCCAGCCCGTCCCGTCGGCGGCCGCCGAGAACGCCTTGCACCGGCCGTCCGGTGACAGCCCGCGCTGCCTGCTGAACTCCACGAACGTGCTCGGGGTCGACATCACCGTGACGCCGCCGGCCAGCGCCATGGCGCATTCGTCCTGGCGCAGGGCCTGGGCCGCGAGGTGCAGCGCCACCAGGGAGGATGAGCAGGCCGTGTCCACCGTGATCGCCGGGCCCTCCAGGCCCATCAGGTAGGAGACCCGGCCGGAGGCGATGCTGCCGTCGCTGCCGTTGCCGATGTAGCCGCCGAGGTCGGCGGGCACGGCGCGGACCCTGGAGCCGTAGTCGTGGTAGATGACTCCGGCGAAGACGCCCGTGGAGCTGCCCCGGGCCGAGGCCGGATCGATGCCCGCGCCTTCGAACGCCTCCCACGCGGTCTCCAGCAGCAGCCGCTGCTGCGGATCCATCGCCAGGGCCTCTCGCGGGCTGATCCCGAAGAAGTGCGGGTCGAACCGCGCCGCGTCGTGGAGGAAGCCGCCGGAACTCGTCAGGCTCTTGCCGGGACTGTCCGGATCCGGGTCATAGAGGTCGACGTCCCAGCCCCGGTCGGTGGGGAACGGCGAGATCGCGTCGGTCCCGGCGACCAGCAGCCGCCACAGCTCCTCGGGCGAGCCCGCGTCGCCGGGGAAGCGGCAGCTCATCCCGATGATCGCGATGGGCTCGGCGTCCCTGTCCTCGGCCTGCCGCAGCCGGCGGCGGGTCTCCCGCAGGTCGGCGGTGGCCCGCCTGAGGTATTCCAGCAGCCTGGTCTCGTTGTCCACGGCTCATCTCCGGGTCGGGGAAGCCGCCTGGTGACGGGCGACCAGCTCTTCTAGATCACGTACGCTGTCGGCGGGGGTCGGCGTCTTCGCCATGTCCTGCTGGATCCGGACCGCGTTCCGCCGGAACCCCTCGTCCTCCAGCAGCCGCACCAGCCCGTCGCGCAGTGTCCGCGCCGAGAGCTGATCGGGCTCGATGACCAGGCCCGCTCCCTGCTGGGCTATCTGAAGGGCCATGCCCGTCTCGTCGTAGAGCTGGGCGGGGACGATGAGCTGGGGCACGCCATGGGTGATGGCCGTGCAGGTGGTCCCCGTGCCGCCGTGGTGGACGATGGCCGAGCAGCCGGGCAGCAGGGAGTTGAGCGGGACGAAGTCCACGATGCGGACGTTCGCCGGGACCTTCGCGCCGTCCAGCTGGTTCTCCTTCAGGGTGGCGACCACCTCGACGTCCAGGTCGGCCACGGCCTCGAACAGCTCGGCGGCCTTGACGCTGCCGCGCCCGCCCCAGACCTCCCTGCCGGACACCCCTAGGGTGAAGCAGACGCGTCGCCGGGACGGCGGCTCTCTGAGCCAGGCCGGGATGGTCGAGGGGCCGTTGTAGGGGATGAAACGGACGCGCAGGTGGTCGTCCTCGCCGGGGAAGCGCAGCCAGGCCGGCATGGAGTCGACCGTGGCCTGGCCGAGGATCACCTCCTCGTCGAAGTCGCAGCCGTACGCGGCCAGCTTCGCCGTGATCCACTCGACCACGGGGTCCTCACGCGGATCGTCCGGTTGCTCCGCGCGCAGCCGGAGGAACAGCGAGCGCATCCGCGCCCAGTGATCGCGCCCGAAGGTGGTCCGTACCTGCGCCGCGCCGCAGGCCCGGGCGGCCACGGGGCCCGGGAAGGTGATGGAGTCCCAGACCACCAGGTCGGGCTGCCAGCTCCGGCAGAAGGCGACCAGGTCGGCGTACATGGACTCGTCGGTGATGAAGTCCAGGGCCATCGGGGAGCAGAAGGCGTCCAGGCAGTCGCGGACGTACTCGTACGTGAGCACCTCGGGGCGCTCCTCCGCGATGTCGTATCCGGAGCCGTATATCTGCCGGTCAAGTGGTGTTTCCGCCAGTCGCTCGGCCACGTCGGACTTTCCGCCGACCGATAAAGCGGTCAAGCCGGTCCGGGTAATGGCGTCGACGATGTCCGGCTGGCCGGCGACGATTACTTCGTGGCCCGCGGCTTTCATCGCCCAGGCGATGGGGACCATGAGAAAGAGGTGCGCGTTTGCCGCGTGTTGAGTGAACAGAACACGCATGAACAATTCCTCCAAATTATTTATCGCGTCGAATGGGACGCTACCTATGCGCGGATGACCGCCCGACCCCTAGGGGACCCCTCACGCTCCCCTGTGCGCGGCCGGATGATCGCCCACACGGGGGACAGCGTGGCCACCAGGGCGGACAGCGTGGCGGAGCAGATCACGGCCAGATAGACCCAGGCCGGCCCCGGGGGCATCGGTGAGCCGTTGACCGCCATGGCGAACGGAATCAGGATGGGGGCGACCGCCGCCGTGCCGAGCACGACGCCGACCATGGCGACCACCACGGCCTCGATCCCCACCATGCGCAGGATCTGGCCACGGGTGAACCCGATCAGGCGCTGTAGACGGAACTCCCTGCGCCGCGAGCCGGCTCCCATCGCCTGGGCGCTGATCACCGAGATGCCGGCGAAGATGATGATCACTCCGGTGAACAGGTAGTTGATCCAGGCCCGGGTCCGCCCCTGCTCGACGGCGGTCGTGGACGGCCCGATGCCGTCGCTGACCCGCAGCGTGGGCAGGCGGCCCGTCGCCTCGACGAGGTCGGCGCGCAGTTTCCGCGGGTCGGTGCCAGGCGCCTCCCGGACCAGGATCTGGGTCGGCGAGCCGGCGGTCGTGTGGGCGGCGAGCAGCGTGGCGGGCATCAGGATCATCTCGCCGCCGGGCCGGTCCGCGAGCAGCGCGACCACCCTCAGGTCCACCTTGGCGCCGTCGCCCAGCCGCAGGGTGATCGCGTCGCCGATCCCCTTGCCGAGCTCGCGGGCGTGCTGCCGGGTGAGGGCGACGGAGTCGCCACGCAGCCCGGTGAGCGTGCCCGCCGTGAGGGAGATGTCCGTGACCCCGGCCGCGCCGTCCGCCGTGAGGCCCAGGAGCGGCCAGCCGTGCTCGCTCTGCGATGGGTCGTACGGCCTCTCGACGTACCCGCTGCTGGTCGCCAGCTCCGACGCGGCCATGACCCCTGGGACGGACCGGACGCGGCCGAGCAGGCCGGGACCGAGGCCGCCGGTGATCACGTGGTCGGCCCGCAGGTCCTCCAGGCGGACCTGCCGGACCTGGTCGGCCTGCGTCATCTGCAGATAGATGTTCGCGGTGCTGATGCCGGTCGCGAGCATGATGGGCAGGATCGCGGTGGCCATGCCGAACGGCCGGGCGCAGCTGTTGAGCAGGGCGAGGCGGCCGATCGTCCTGGGCCGGGCGCGTACGGCCCGGCCGACCAGCCCGCTCATCGCCTTCGTCATCCTGGACGCCACCACGGCCACGCCGAGGATCACCACGATCGCGGCGAGGCAGGCGACGCTCACCGCGGCGGAGCGGATCATCACCATGGCCGAGCAGATCGTCGTGCCCACCACGCCGAGGCAGATCAGGGCCAGCGCCGCGCGCGCCCGGTCGAGCCCGTGGTCCTGCGGCACCGAGCTGAGCGCCGTGGCGGGGCGAGGTCGCGCGGCCCGCCAGATCGGGAAGAAGGCGGCCGCCAGCCCGGTGCACAGGCACACCGCGGCCGCGAGCGCGGCCGGGAGCCAGCCCGGGTCGAACCGCAGCGCCGCCGGTACGACCCCGTCGCGCACCAGGTGCCCGAACAACTGACCGCCGAGGTGGCCGCCGAGCACCGTGCCCGCCACCGTGGCGACCACCGCGATCGTCGTCACCTCGCCGAACATCATCAGGCGGACGCGGCGCGGCGGCGTGCCCATCGCCTGCAGCAGCGTCAGCTCCGGCGCCCGGTGCTCGACCAGGAGTTTCATGGTGCTGACCAGGACGAGCATGCCGACCAGGAGCGTCGTGCCGCCGATCAGGCCGGCGATGGTGATCAGGTTCTCGCGGCCGGCGCGCGCCTGCGCGAACTCCGCGAGCCCCCGGTCGTCCCCGGTGAGCGTCACCGCGGGCTGGCCGCGCAGGGTGGCGCGCACCCGGTCGGCGAGCGCCTGCTCGCCCGTCCCGGGCACGGGGATCACGGCTATCGCGTCCACCGAGTCCGGATGGCCGGACAGCCACCGCGCGTCGTAGGGCGTGAAGAACAACGCGGCCGCCGTGGCCGTACGTCCCGCCGCCGGGGCGACCACACCGGTCACCCGGAAGGTCGCTACGGCGCCGCGGGCCACGACCTGGATCCGGTCGCCCACGCGGCTGCCCGATCGCGCGGCGAGCGCCGCGTCCAGCACGACGTCTCCGGCCGTCGCGGGCGCGGTGCCGGACCGCAGCTCGTACGGCAGCAGCCCGGCGGAGGTCCATTCGTGCCCCGTGGCCCGGGGCGTGTCCCCGCCGAGCATGGTGACGGGGATGGAGACGTCGCCGACGTTGTCGGCGACGCCGGGCACCGCCCGTACGGTCTCCAGCAGGGACCGGCTCAGGCGTACGGTCTCGGACAGGCTCGCCCATTCGACGTCGTCGTCGCGGGGGTCGGCGTCCGGCAGCCGGTAGGACGGGTCGCCCGCGACCACCACCGCGGCGCCGGCCAGCCGCTCGGGCGGGAACGCGGCCTGGATCCCCGCCGCCATCAGCCCCGCGCACGCCGCCACGATGGCGGTGGCGGCGAAGACCGTGGCGAGCACCGCCGAGAACGCGCCCCTGCGGTGGGACAGAGTGCGCAGGGCCAGGCGCCACATCAGGACGGCTCTCCCCGGTCCCACATCGCCAGGTGGGCCATCCGCTCCGCCGCCGCCTTGCTGGGCGGGAGCTCCAGCTCCTCCACGACCCGGCCGCCGGCCATGAAGAAGACGTGGTCGGCGTAGGCGGCGATCCGCGAGTCGTGCGTGGCCACCACCACTGTCTGTCCCGCCCGCGCCGCTTCGCGCAGCAGGCCGAGCACCTGGCCGACGCCCTCGTTGTCCTGCGCGCAGGTGGGCTCGTCGGCGAAGATCACCGGCGCCCGGCCGACGAGGGCCCGCGCGACCGCCACCCGCTGCTGCTCGGCGAAGGACAGGCGGTGCGGCAGGTCGTGCAGGTGGTCGGTCAGGCCGATCTGCGCGATCACCCGGTCCAGCAGGACGGTGTCGACGCTCCGGCCGGCCAGGTAGCCGGGCAGCGCGATGTTCTCCGCCACGTTGAGCGCGGGCAGCAGATTGGACCCCTGGAAGACGAAGCCGAGCCGGTCACGCCGCAGCCTGGTCAGCGACGCGTCGTCGAGGTCGGTCAGCTCCTCGCCGTCGAGGAGCACCGACCCTGACGCCGGCCGCTCCAGCCCCGACGCGCAGCGCAGCAGCGTGCTCTTGCCGGACCGCGACGGCCCGATGACCGCGGTGAGCGCCCGTTTCCGGCAGCCGATCGTGACGCCGCTCAGCGCCTCGAAGCTGCCCTTCCTCGTGTGGTACGTCTGTCGTACGGAATTCAACCGCACGATGTCGTCCTCTTCGCTCCTTGGATTGTCCGCAGGTCTGCTCATAGAACGGATGTTAATCACCGATTCATATTCCGCGCATCGGCCTGAAGGGCCATCCGGGCCCTCCTCTTCAGGGATGGTTCGGTGGCATGAACGGTACTCGGGACGGAAAATCGGACTCTTTGTCGGCGACCATGACATGGCATCAGAATTCTTTGTCGAGAATGTTGAAAAGTTCTTCGGCGCTGGCCGATGCGAGCGTCGGCTCCGCCGGGTCCTCCGTCCGGCCGTGCGCCTCGGCCCACTTCGCCGTGAGCGCCTTGAGCCGGGCGGTGATCCGCGCGTGCCCGTCGGGATCCGGTACGAGCCGGTCCAGCGCCTGTTCCAGCTCGGCCAGCTCGGCCTCCAGCGGTTCGGCGGCCGTGTCGTCGTCGCCGAGCAGTTCGGCCTTGATGAAGGCGGCAACGGCTTCCGGTGTCGGGTAGTCGAAGACGAGCGTGGCGGGCAGGCGTACGTCCGCCGCCGCGCTCAGCCGGTTGCGCAGCTCGACCGCGGTCAGCGAGTCGAACCCCAGCTCCTTGAACCCCCGCACCGGATCGACCGGATCCTCGGTGTCGTGGCCGAGCACGGCGGCGACATGGGTACGTACCAGGCTCAGCAGCATGCGGTCACGCGCCGCCCTGGACAGCGGGGTCAGCCGGTCCGTCAACGAGACGGGCGCGGCGGCGGGGGCCGTGACCGAGGCCGTGGCGGGCGCCCGCCCGACAGGGGCGGTGACCAGGCCCCGGAGCATCGGCGGCGGCCCTTCCTCCCGCGACCGGACGGCCGCGAGATCCAGCCGGATCGGCACCAGCGCGGCCTCGTCGAGCGCGAGCGACTCGTCGAACAGCGCCAGCCCCGCCTCGGCCGACAGCGGCAGCAGGCCGGAGTGACGCAGCCGGCGCAGATCGGCCTCGCCGAGCTGGGCGGTCATGCCGCCCACCTCGGGCGCCCACATGCCCCAGGCCAGCGAGAGCCCCGGCAGACCGGCCGCCCTGCGGTGCGCGGCCAGCGCGTCGAGGAAGGCGTTGGCCGCCGCGTAGTTGCCCTGCCCGGCGGCGTCGAGCGTGCCGGCCGAGGAGGAGAAGAGCACGAACGCCGACAGATCGAGATTTTTGGTGAGTTGGTGAAGATGCCAGGCTGCGCGGGCTTTGGGGTGCCAGACCGTGTCCACCTGCGCGGGCGTGAGCGAGCCGATGACGCCGTCGGCCACGACGCCCGCCGTGTGCACGACCGCGGTTATGGGACGGCCCGCGAGCAGCTCCGCGAGCGCGTCGCGGTCGGCGACGTCGCACGCCGCGACCTCGACGCGGGCCCCCTGCTCGGTGAGCTCCGCGCGCAGCCGCTCGGCGCCCGGGGCGTCGAGCCCCCTGCGGCCGACCAGCAGCAGGTCGCGTACGCCGTGCGCGGCCACCAGGTGCCGGGCCACCAGCGCGCCGAGCCCGCCCGTGCCGCCGGTGACGAGCACGGTGCCGGCTCCGCCGATCGGCGCGGGCACGGTCAGCACGATCTTGCCGGTGTGCCGGGCCTGCGCCATGTGCCGGAACGCCTCGGGCGCGCGTCGCACGTCCCAGACACGGGTCGGGAGAGGTGCGAAGGTGCCTTCCTCGAACAGCTTCACCAGCTCGGTCAGGATCTCCTGGGTCCGATCCGGCCCGGCGTCGGAGAGGTCGAAGGGCGCGTAACGGACGCCGGAGGCGATCGTCTCCACGTCCCGGATGTCGGTCTTGCCCATCTCCACGAACCGGCCGCCGGGAGCCAGCATGCCCAGGGAGGCGTCGGTGAACTCACCCGCGAGCGAGTTGAGCACCACGTCGACCTGGCCGAACTTCTCCGCGAACTCCAGCGTCCGCGACGAGGCCACATGCTCCTCATCCAGCGGCAGCGACGCCCACTTGCCGGGGCTCGCCGTACCGAACACCTCCGCGCCCAGCCACCGCGCGAGCTGCACCGCCGCCATGCCGACCCCACCGGCGGCCGCGTGCACCAGCACCCGGTCACCCGTTTTAAGGTCGGCCAGATCGACCAGCCCGTAGTAGGCGGTCGCGAACACGGCAGGCACGGCGGCCGCGTCCACGAAGGACCAGCCGTCCGGCATGTGCACCATCATCCGGTGATCGGTCACCGTATAGGGCCCGAAACCACCCTCGAACAGCCCGAACACCCTGTCTCCTGGAGCGAACCGGGTGACGCCGGAGCCGACCTCGACGACCACGCCGGCGCCCTCGCCGCCGATGGACGCCTCGCCCGGGTACATGCCGAGGGCCATCAGGACGTCGCGGAAGTTCAGTCCGCAGGCCCGCATGGACACGCGTACCTCGAACTCCTCCAACGGCCGCCGGGCCGCGTCGCAGGCGGTCGCCGCCAGGGCGTCGATCGTCCCCGGCTCGGTGATCTCCAGATGCCAGGACTCCGCACCGGCCGGCGGCTTCAGCAGGCCGTCCTCGCCGGTCCTGGCCAGCCGTGGCGCGAGCGCGTCGCCGTCGCGAAGGGCCAGCTCAGGCTCCTGACCGGTCAGTACGGTGGGCAGCGCCCGGTAGGAGGCCGCCGTGCCGTCCACGTCTACGAGGAGGAACCGGCCGGGGTTCTCGGCCTGCGCGGCACGTACCAGACCCCAGATGGGGGCGTGGGCCAGATCGGGGGTGCCGTCGTCGGCACCGGTGCGCACCGAGTCGCCGGTCACCAGCACCAGCTTGGCGCCGCCGAAGCGCTCATCGGCCAGCCAGCCCTGCAGCAGGCCGAGCGTGCGGCCGGTCAGCTCGCGCGCGTCCGCCGAGGGATCCGCCGAGGGATCCGCCGACGCGGGCTCGCGTCCTGCGGAGACCAGCCCCGCAGGCTCGTACCCGGCGCGGACCAGCACCGCCGTCGGCGGCGGGGTCAGTGCGGCCAGTGCGTCCAGGTCCGGGACGGCGCGCGCGGAGAGTCCCGCGGCGCGCAGGCCCGTGAGCAGCTCGCCGTCGTCGGCGCCGAGCACCGCCCAGTCCTCGTGCGGGCCGCCGATGGCCACCCGCGTCCACTTCACCTGGTACGGCGAGGCGCCCGCCCCGCTCCGGCCGGCGCCGAGCCCGGCGCCGGAGACGGGCCGCATGGCCAGCGAGCCCACGCTGGCCAGCGGCGCGCCCGTCGCGTCCGCCACGGTCAGCAGCGGCGCGCCCGAGCCGTCGGCGGACACCTGGACGCGGACGGCAGTGGCGCCGGTCGCGTACAGGCTGACGTCGGTCCAGCTGAAGGGCAGCTCAACCCGAGGATCCCCGGACGCCATCGCCCTGCCGTCCCGGGGATCCTCGGTCGCCAGCCCGATGGCGTGCAGCACGGCATCGAACAGCGCGGGATGCAGGCCGAAGCTGCCCGCGTCCGCCACCACGCCGTCGGGCAGCTCAATGTCGGCGAACACCGTGCCGTCGCGCCGCCAGGCCGCGCGCAGCCCGCGGAAGGCGGGCCCGTATTCGGTGCCTTCGACGGCCAGCCGCGCGTAGAGGTCGCCGACGTCGATGGGCGTGGCGCCGGGCGGCGGCCATTCGGCCAGGTCGAAGGCGGCTCGTTGGTCCGCGACGGCGAGCGTCCCGGTCGCGTGCCGGGTCCAGGGCCGCTCGCCCGTGGTGGCCCGCGAGTAGACGGTCACCGTACGGCGGCCCGAGTCGTCCGCCCCGGAGACGATCACCTCGATCGTGACGGCGTCCCGCTCCCCCAGTACGAGGGGAGCCTCCAGGGTCAGCTCTTCGACGAGGTCGCACCCGGCCTGGTGACCGGCCGCGACGGCGAGCTCGACGAAGGCCGTGCCCGGAACCAGCACGGTGCCGAGGATCCGATGATCGGCCAGCCAGGGGTGGCCGGCGAGCGAGAGCCTGCCGGTGTACAGCGACCCACCGGTGTCGGGCAGCTCGACCGCGGCGCCCAGCAGCGGGTGAGCCGCGGCCTCGAGTCCGAGCGAGGCGGGATCGCCGCCGTGGTGGGCGAGCTTCAGCCAGTAGTGCCGGCGCTGGAAGGCGTAGGTGGGAAGATCCACCCGCTCGGCTCCGGTGAAGAAGGTGTCCCAATCCACCTCCGCGCCGCGCGCGTACGCCCGGCCGACGGCCGTGATCAGTTGCCCGGCCTCGTCCCGGTCTCGCCGCAGCAGCGGCACCGCCACCGGCGCGGCTTCCCGCTCTGAGGCGCCTTCCTGTACCAGCCCCGACAGCACCGCGTCGGGACCCAGCTCCAGGAGGGTCCGTACGCCCCGCTCGCGCAGGAAGGCGACGCCGTCGGCGAACCGTACCGGCTCGCGCACGTGCCGCACCCAGTACTCGGCCGAGAACCGCGACACCGGCTCACCGGTCAGGTTCGACACCACCGGGATCGCCGCGTCCTGGTACTCCAGCCCGGCGGCCACCTCACCGAAGGCGCCGAGGATCGGCTCCATGCGGTGGGAGTGGAACGCGTCGCTGACCCGCAGCCGCCGGCATCTCAGCCCGCGCCGGCCGAACTCCGCCGCCACCCGCTCCACCGCGGGCTCGTCGCCCGAGACCACGATCGAGGCCGGTCCGTTCACCGAGGCGATCTCCACCTGGCCCGCCACGTCGGAGAGCTCGGCCAGCAGCTTGGCGACCGTTGCCTCTCCCGCCGCGACCGCGAGCATCGCCCCGCCCTGCGGGAGCCCCTGCATCAGCCGGCCCCGCGCCGCCACGAGCGCGCACGCGTCCTCCAGTGACAGCACGCCCGCGACGTGCGCCGCCGCGAGCTCGCCCACCGAATGGCCCATCAGGTAGTCCGGCGCCATCCCCCACGACTCCAGGAGCCGATAGAGGGCCACTTCCAGGGCGAACAACCCGGTCTGGGCGTACTGCGTCTGGTCGAGGAGTTCCGGCCTGCCCCACATCACCTCGGTCAGGGGCACGTCCAGATGGCGGTCCAAGCCCGCGGCGACCGCCTCCAGGTGCTTCTTGAACGTGGGGAACGCCCTGGTCAGCTCCAGGCCCATCCCCACCCGCTGGCTCCCCTGGCCGGTGAACATGAAGCCCAGCCCGGCGCCCTCAGTGTCCCCGGGACCGCTCACGACGTCGACCGGCTCGGCCCCTTCGGCGACCCGCGCCAGACCCGCGACCAGTTGCGCCCGATCGGCCGCCACCACGACGGCCCGATGGCTCAGCAGCGACCGCGTTCTGACCAGCGAGTACCCCACCTGCGCGGGGCCCACGTACTCGGAGGCCGCCACGAAGTCCCGCAGCCGCTCCGCCTGCGCCCGCACCGCGTCCGCGCCACGCGCGGAGACCACCACCGGTACCGGTACATCGGCGACCGGCACCTCAGCGGGGACCGGCTCCTCGGCGGGAACACCCTCGATCACCACGTGCGCGTTGGTCCCGCTGATGCCGAACGACGACACGCCCGCCCGGCGTGGCCGCCCGTCGCGGTCCTGCCAGGGGGTCGCCTCGGTCACCAGCGACACCGCGCCCGCCGACCAGTCCACGTGCGAGGACGGGGCGTCGACGTGCAGCGTCTTCGGCAGTACGCCGTGCCGCATCGCCAGGACCATCTTGATCACACCGGCGACGCCGGCGGCGCACTGGGTGTGCCCGATGTTGGACTTGACCGTGCCCAGCCAGAGCGGCCGATCCTCCGGACGGTCTTGCCCGTACGTGGCCAGCAGCGCCTGCGCCTCGATCGGGTCCCCGAGCGTGGTGCCGGTGCCGTGGGCCTCGACCGCGTCGATGTCGGCCAGGCCGAGACCGGCGTTGGCCACCGCCTGGCGGATGACCCGTTGCTGGGACGGCCCGTTCGGCGCGGTGAGCCCGTTGCTGGCACCGTCCTGGTTGACCGCGCTCCCGCGCACGACCGCCATAATCTGGTGGCCGTTGCGGCGCGCGTCCGACAGCCGCTCCAGCAGCAGCAGACCCACGCCCTCGGCGAACGCCGTACCATCCGCCGCCTCCGCGAACGCCTTACAACGCCCGTCCCGCGCCAGACCCCGCTGCCGGCTGAACTCCACGAAGATCTCCGGCGTGGACAGCACGGTCACACCACCGGCGAGCGCGAGCGTACTTTCGCCTCGGCGCAGCGACTCGCAGGCCAGATGGAGCGCGACCAGGGACGACGAGCACGCCGTGTCCAAGGTGACGGCCGGACCCTCCAGGCCGAGCGCGTAGGCGACGCGGCCGGACATCACCGAGCTGGAGTTGCCGGTGATCAGGTATCCCTCCACCTCTTCGGGCAGGGCTCCGGGCCCGGTGCCGTAGCCGGTGGCGGAGGCGCCGACGAACACGCCCGTCGAGCTGCCCCTGAGGTCGCCGGGGTCGATGCCCGCGCGTTCGAGGGTCTCCCACGCGGCTTCGAGCAGCAGCCGTTGCTGCGGGTCGGTGGCCAGCGCCTCACGTGGCGAGATGCCGAAGAATGCCGCGTCGAAGTCCCCGGCCTCGTACACGAAGCCGCCGACCCGCACATAGCTGCTGCCGGCGTTCTCGGTGTCGGGGTCGTAGAGCCGCTCCAGGTCCCAGCCGCGGTCGGCGGGGAACTCCGACATCGCGTCCCGGCCTTCGGCGAGCATGCGCCACAGCGCCTCCGGCGAGTCGACGCCGCCGGGATAGCGGCAGCCCATCCCGACGATGGCGATCGGATCGTCGTCGAGCGAGGCGGCGGGGGTGGCGACCGGCGCGACGGGGGCCGCCGCGCCGAGCAGCCTGCCCTTGATGTGCTGGGCGAGCGCGGCGGGCGTCGGATAGTCGAAGACCAGCGTCGCGGGCAGCCGCAGCCCGGTGGCGGCGTTGAGCCGGTTGCGCAGCTCGATGGCGGTCAGCGAGTCGAAGCCGAGCTCCTTGAACGCCCGGCCGGCGTCCACCGAGCCGGCGTCGGCATGGCCGAGCACGGTGGCGGCCTGCGCCCGGATCAGGGAGACCAGCACCTGGTCGCGGTCGCTCTCGGGCAGCCCGGCCAGCTGCTGCTCCAGCGCGGAGGCGACACCGCCGGGTACGGCGCCCCCCGCGACGTTGCGCTGCGCGGGCGCGTGGACCAGGCCGCGCAGCATCGGCTGGACCCCGGCGGGGTCGCGGCGCATCGCGGCGAGGTCGAGGCGGATCGGCGCCAGCAGGGCCTCGTCCACCGTCAGGGCGGCGTCGAAGAGCGCCAGCCCGTCCTCGGAGGACAGGCCACGGGCGCCCGACCGCTCCATCCGCGCTATGTCGGTGTCCTGCAGATGGGCGCTCATGTTGCTGCGCTGTTCCCAGAAGCCCCAGGCCAGCGATACGGCGGCGAGGCCGTGCGCGCGCCGGTGAGCGGCCAGCGCGTCCATGAACACATTCGCCGCCGCGTAGTTGCCCTGTCCGGCATCGCCCAGGACACCGGCCGCGGAGGAGAACAGCACGAACGCCGAGACGTCGAGTTCTCGCGTCAGCTCGTGCAGATTCCACGCCCCGGCGACCTTGGGCCGCAGCACCGCGTCCACGCGCTCCGGCGTCAGCGCGGCCACCACGCCGTCGTCCAGCGCCCCGGCCGTGTGCACCACCCCGCGCAGCGGGGTCCGTACCTCGGCCAGCAGTTCGGCCAGGGCCGCCCGATCCGCCACGTCGCAGGCCACGACGCGCACCCGCGCGCCCGCTCCGGACAGATCTTCCAGCAGCTCCGGCGCTCCGGCGGCCGAGATCCCGGACCGGCTCACGAGCAGCAGATCCTGTACGCCGTGCACCGTCACCAGATGACGCGCCACCAGCGCGCCCAGGCCGCCCGTGCCACCGGTGACCAGCACCGTCCCGCCGCCGCCGAACGTGGGCGGCATCGACAGCACGATCTTGCCGGTGTGCCGGGCGAGCGACATGAACCGCAGCGCCTCGCCGGCCCGCCGCACGTCCCAGACCCGGACCGGCGGCAGCTCCAGCGCGCCCCGCTCGAACAGGGCCATCACCTCGGCCAGCAGCTCGCCCAGGCGGTCGGAACCGGCCTCCATCAGGGAGTAGGGGAGGTAACGCAGGCCGGGGTGCGCGTCGGCGACCTGGCCGGGTTCGCGCAGGTCGGTCTTGCCGATCTCCAGGAACCGGCCGCCCGAGGCCACCATGTCCAGGGAGGCGTCGGTGAACTCGCCGGCCAGCGAGTTGAGCACCACGTCGACCTGGCCGAACTTCTGCGCGAACTCCAGTGTCCGCGAGGAGGCCACATGCGCGTCGTCCAGGGTCGTCGCCGCCCACTTGCCGGGGCTCGCCGTACCGAACACCTCCGCGCCGAACGACCGGGCGAGCTGTACCGCCGCCATGCCCACCCCACCGGCGGCCGCGTGCACCAGCACCCGGTCACCCGTTTTAAGGTCGGCCAGATCAGCCAGGCCGTAGTAGGCGGTCAGGAACGCCACCGGCACCGACGCCGCCTCCGCGAACGACCAACCGGCGGGCATGGGCGCCAGCAACCGCCGATCGGTCACTCCTACCGGACCGAACGCGCCGTCCAGCAGCCCCAGCACTCGATCACCGGGCGCCAGATCGGCCACGGCCGACCCGACCTCCAGCACCACGCCCGCGACCTCGCCGCCGATGGGCTCGCCGTGTTCGGGCACCATGCCGAGGGTGACGACCAGGTCGCGGAAGTTGAGACCGGCCGCCCGCACCGACACCCGCACCTCGTCCGGCCCCAGCGGCCGAGCCGCCTCCGGGCAGGGAACCAGGGACAGGCCGTCCAGGCTGCCCTTGACCGCCGCGTCCAGGCGCCATTCCGCGACGCCCACGGGCAGGGCCAGCGTGTCCTTGGTGGCCGCGCGGGCCAGCCTGGGCACCAGCACCTCGCCGGATCGCACGGCCAGCTGCGGCTCGGCGAGCGCCGCCAGCACGGCGGGCACCGGCACCTCGGAGTCGTCGAGGTCCAGCAGTACGAACCGGCCGGGGTGCTCCGACTGCGCGGACCGCAGCAGGCCCCAGACCGGCGCGCTCGCCAGGTCACGTACCTCCGCGTCGGGCCCCGCCGCCACCGCGCCACGGGTCACCACGACGAGCCGCGCCGAGCTCAGCCGCTCATCGGCCAGCCAGGCCTGTACGAGCCCCAGCGCCCGATGCGTGGCCGACCGCGCGCCACCCACCACTTCTCCCGGTGCGGAGCCGTCCGGCCCGACACTCACGAGCGGTGCGGAGCCGTCCGGCCCGACGCTCACGAACGGTGCGGAGCCGTCCGGCGAGAAGCTCACGCTGTCCGACCGGAAGCTCACGAACACGGTGTCGGGGAGCGGATTCGACGAGGTCAGCGTCGCCAGGTCCGTGTACTCGGCGCTCGCGACGCCCGCCCGGCGCAAGCCGTACGGGTCCGGCCCGAGCACCGCGGCGCCCCCGGCCGGCGTCGGCTGAGCGGCGGGCGCCGCCGTCCACTCGACGCGGAACAGCGAATCGCCGTGGGCCACCGAGGCGGCGGAGAGCTGCTGTGCCGAGGTCGGCCGCGAGACCAGCGAGTCCACCGTGGCGACGGGCGCGCCCGAGGCGTCGGCCAGCCACAGCGACAGGCTGTCGGGGCCCGTCGGCGACAGCCGGACCCGTACGGCCGCCGCGCCCGTGGCGCGCAGGGACACGCCGGTCCAGGCGAAGGGCAGGCTCAGACGGTCGTCGGCGGGGTCCAGCAGCGACCCCGCGTGCAGCGCCGCGTCGAGCAGCGCCGGGTGCAGGCCGTACAGTTCGGCGTCGCGGGTCGCCTGCTCGGGCAGCCTGACCTCGGCGAAGACCTCGTCACCGCGCAGCCACGCCGCCTTCAGCCCTTGGAACAGCGGGCCGTAGCCGTAGCCGGCGTCGGCGAGCCGGTCGTAGAGGCCGTCCAGGTCCGCGGGAGTCGCTCCCTCCGGCGGCCACTGGGCCAGGTCGAAGACCTCGGGGGCGACGTCGGGGGCGACATACCCGCTCGCGTGGCGGATCCACGGCGCGTCGGCCGGGGCGTCCTCCGCCCGTGAGTGCACGGTGATGCCGCGCCGGCCCGCGTCCTCGGGCGCTCCGACGGACACCTGCAGCCACACCCCGCCGCGCTCGGGTACGACCAGCGGGGCCTCCAGCGTCAGCTCCTCCAGCAGCCCGCAGCCGACCTGGTCGCCCGCGCGGATGGCGAGTTCGACGAAGGCGGTGCCGGGCAGGAGCGGCGTGCCCGCGGCCGCGTGGTCGGCCAGCCAGGGGTGCAGCTGGACCGAGAGGCGTCCGGTCAGGAGGGCGCCACCGGATTCGGCGAGCGTCACGGCCGCGCCCAGCAGCGGATGGCCGGCGTCGGTCAGCCCCGCCGAGGCGACGTCGCCGGCCGAGGTGCGGGTCTCCAGCCAGTAGTGGCGGTGCTGGAAGGCGTACGTGGGCAGCTCGACCAGGTTCGCGCCGGGGAGGAGGGCGTCCCAGTCGACGGCCACGCCACGCACGTACGCCTCCGCGACCGAGGTCAGCGCGCGGCGCAGATCGCCTTCCCCACGGCGCAGAGTGCCGCCGGCGAACGCGTCGGCCCCGGCCTCGTCGATCGTGTCCTGCACGCTCATCACGAGCACCGGATGGGCGCTCATTTCGAGGAACGCGTCGTGTCCCCCGGCGAGCAGCTCCTCGATCACGGCCTGGAACTCGATCGGCTGGCGGGCGTTGTGGAACCAGTAGTCGGCGGTCAGCTCGCCGGTGTCCAGGAGCCGCCCCGTGACGGTGGAGTGGAACGGCACCTCTCCCGTGGTCGGGGACACGGTTTCGAGCAGCCGGGTCAGCTCCTCGCGCAGCGGGTCGACCTGGTCGCAGTGGGAGGCGACGGTGCTGGCCAGCAGGCGGGCGCGGACGCCCGCCGCCTCGTACTCGGCGACGAGCTCGGCGAGCGCCTGCTCATCGCCCACCGCGGTGCACGACGAGGGGCCGTTCTTCGCCCCGATGGACAGCCGTCCGTCCCAGCAGGCCAGCCGTTCCTCCACCTCGCCGGCCGCCGCGGCGATGGCCGCGATGGCGCCCTTGCCCACCAGGCGCTCGGCGAACAGGCGGCTGCGCAGCACGATCACGCGTACGGCGTCGGCCAGGGACAGCCCGCCGGCCACGTACGCGGCGGCGACCTCGCCCTGGGAGTGGCCGACGACGGCGGCGGGCCGCACGCCCAGCGACTTCCACAGGGCGGCCACCGACACCATCACCGCGAACAGCACCGGCTGGACGACCTCGAGCCGGTCCAGCGAGGGCGCGCCCGGCTCGCCGCGCAGCACGTCGAGCAGCCGCCAGTCGACGTGGGTCTCGATCTCCGCCGCGCACTCCGCCATGCTCCGGGCGAAGACCGGCGAGGTGTCCAGGAGGTCCACCGCCATGCCGGCCCACTGCGAGCCCTGGCCGGGGAAGATGAAGACCACGCGGCGCTCCGCGGTGGCCTCGCCCTCGGTCACCTCCGCGGCGGGCTCGCCTTCGGACAGCGCGGTCAGCCCGGCGAGCAGGCCGGTCCGGTCACCGGCGGCGACCACCGCGCGGTGCTGCCAGGTCGAGCGCGAGGTCACCAGCGAGTGGGCGACGTCGACTGGGCGAAGGTCCTCGTGTTCCCCCAGATGGGCCGCCAGCCGGGCGGCCTGCGCGCACAACGCCTCGGGCGCCTTGCCCGACAACACCAGGGGGACGACGGCCGGGGGCGAACCGCCGTCCCCATCCGGGGTGGCTGCTACGGGCGGCTCCTCCAGGATCAGGTGCGCGTTGGTGCCACTCACGCCGAAGGAGGAGACGCCGGCTCGCCGCGGGGCACCGCCCGCGGGCCAGGGGCGGCTCTCGGTGAGCAGTTCGACCTCGCCGAGGGACCAGTTGACGTACGGCGACGGCTCGTCCACGTGCAGGGTGCGCGGCAGCGTCTCGTGGCGCATGGCCATGGCCATCTTGATCACACCGGCGACGCCGGCCGCCGCCTGGGTGTGCCCGATGTTCGACTTGAGGGAGCCGATGCGCAGCGGCCCGCGTTCGCCCCGGTCACGGCCGTACGTCGCCATCAAAGCGTGCGCCTCGATCGGGTCGCCCAGCTTGGTGCCGGTGCCGTGCGCCTCGACCACGTCGACGTCGGCCGGGGACAGGCCCGCGTTGCCCAGCGCCCGCCGGATCACGCGTTCCTGGGAAGGACCGTTCGGCGCGGTCAGGCCGCTGCTCGCGCCGTCCTGGTTGATCGCCGAACCCCGGATGACCGCCAGCACGGGGTGGCCCCGGCGGCGCGCGTCCGACAGCCGCTCGATCGCGAGGATGCCGACACCCTCGGAGAAGCCGGTGCCGTCGGCGGAGGCGGCGAACGCCTTGCACCGGCCGTCCGCGGCGAGCACCCGCTGCCGGCTGAACGCGGTGTAGGTGCCGGGGGTGGACATCACGGTCACGCCACCGGCCAGCGCGAGGTCGGTCTCGCCGTTGCGCAGCGCCTGGCAGGCCAGGTGCAGGGCGACCAGGGAGGCGGAGCAGGCGGTGTCGACGGTGAGCGTGGGCCCTTCGAGACCGAGGGCGTAGGCGATCCGGCCGGACACCACGCTCGGGGCGTTGCCCGTCACGAGATAGCCCTCGACCTCTTCCGGCGCCTTGTCCAGCCGGGGGCCGTAGTCCTGCGGCTCGGCGCCGATGAACACGCCGGCCTGGCTGCCGCGCAGCGAGCGCGGGTCGATGCCCGCCCGCTCGAACGCCTCCCAGGAGGCCTCGAGCACCAGCCGCTGCTGGGGGTCCATGGCGACGGCCTCACGCGGGTTGATGCCGAAGAAGTCGGCGTCGAACTCACCGGCGTCGTGCAGGAAGTGACCCGACCGGACATAGGTGGCGTTGGGCGCGTCCGGGTCGTCGTCGAACAGCCGGTCGAGGTCCCAGCCCCGGTCGACGGGGAACCCGGTCAGGGTCTCCCCGCTCTCGGCGACCAGCCGCCACAACTCTTCGGGAGTGGTGATCCCGCCCGGATAGCGGCAGCCGACGCCGATGATGGCGAGCGGCTCGTCCGCCCGTGCCCCGGCGGTGACCGGATCGGCTTCAGCCATCTCCGCATCGTCAGCCTCCGTGTCGGCCAGCCCGAGCACCTCGGTGAACAGGTACTCGACGACCGCCTCGGGGGTGGGGTGGTCGAAGGCGATCGTGACCGGCAGCTCGGCGCCGACCGCCTGCGCCAGGCGATCATGCAGCTCGACGGCGGCCAGCGAGTCGAGTCCCAGTTCCCTGAAGCCGCGCTGGGGATCCACCGCGTCGGGGGCGTCTGGGAGCACGGTCCGCAGGACCTCGACGGTCAGGTCGTGCACCAGGTCGGCGAGGAAGCGACGCTGCTCGCTCAAGACACACACTCCGCTCACTCGTGTCATTTCGTACTTGCGGTTGACGTCAATCCGGGGGGGTCACTCGTACTCGCGGCTGAAGGCGATCCGGGGGGTGTCACTCGTACTTGCGGTTGAATTCGATCCGGGAGACGGACACCACCTGGTGGCCGTGCGCGACGACCTCGATGGGCGCGGGGTGGCCCAGGAACATCACGAGGCTCGCGGTCATGCCGTAGGCGCCCGCGTTGGGGATGGTCACGACGTCGCCGGGTGCCAGCGGGGGCAGCGAGACGTTCCTGGCGAGGATGTCGCCGGGGGTGCAGAGCGGGCCGACCAGGGTCGCGGGCGACCGTTCGCCGTCGTGGGTGGCGCCGTTGAGCTCCACCGAGACCGGCAGGAGCCTGCCCAGGCCGGACATGCCGCCGAGAGTGTTGATGCCGGCGTCCAGAATGACGAATCTGCGGCCGCGGCTCTCCTTGACGTTGACCACGGTGCAGACCAGCGTTCCGCAGTCGCCGGCCAGGTAACGGCCGGACTCGCAGGCGATCTGGGGCGTGCCCGCCCGCCAGCCGGCGAACTTCGCGTCGAGGACGGTCTCCAGCCCGGCGCGCAGGCCGCCGTACACGGGCCGCTCTCCACCTGTGAGGTACGGCGCGGCGAATCCGCCGCCGATGTCCAGCAGACGGATCGGCAGGCCCGTCTCCCGCTCCAGGCGCGCGGCCACCGAGATGGTGTGGTCGAACTCGGCGACCAGGCTCTCCTCGTCCTTGGAGTTGCTCAGGGAGAAGAGGTGCGCCCCCGCCAGCCGCGTGCCGGGCACCGCCCGGAGCTCCGGCATCAGCGCGGGGATCGTCTCCTCGTCGAAGCCGAACTGGGAGGGCGCACCGGTCATCCGGATGCTGGTGGCGGCGCCGGGCTCGGCGCTGTTGACGCGCAGCAGGCAGTCCACGAGCACGCCGCGCCGGGACGCGACCTGCCCGACATGCCACAGATCGGTGGGCGACTCGACGGAGAACAGGCGGACGCCGCCGTCGACGGCGACCTCCAGCTCCTCGGTCGTCTTGCCCGGTCCGGTGAGGAGCACCTCGGAGCCGTCGAAGCCCGCGGCGAACGCCGCGTTCAGCTCGCCGGTCGAGCTGATCTCGGCGAGCGCGCCGCCGTCGCGCAGCGCTCGCGCGATCTCCGGGTGCGGGTTGGCCTTGAAGGAGTAGAACAGCGAGAACCCGCCGGGCAGGGCCTGACGCAGGTCCTTCTGCGCGGTGGCGACGCGGTCCAGGTCGTAGACGTACAGCGGGGAGCCGTAGCGAGCGGCGAGCTCGGCGTACCAGTTCACGCGGGACCTCCGTCGAGCAGCAGGGCCAGCTGTTTGCGCTCGTTCTTGCCGTTGAGCGTCAGCGGGAAGCGGGGCAGGACATGACAGGCGGCCGGCACCTTCGCGGGTTCGAGCCGCTGTTTCAGCGCGTTGAGCACGCTGCTGGGCGTCAGATCGGCCTCGACGAAGACCACGAGGTCACGGCCGTCGGCCGGGGGCAGCACCACGGCCGCGCGCACGCCGGGGACGTCCATGGCGGCCGCCTCGATCTCGGTCGTGCTCATCCGGGTGCCCCGGCGTTTGAACATGTCGTCTCTGCGGCCTTCGAAGTACAGGTAGCCGTCCTGGTCGAGCCGGCCGTAGTCACCGGTGTGCAGGCGGACCTCGCCAGTGACTGGGTCACGGCGGTAGGCGCGGGCGGTGAGCTCGGGGTCGCGCCAGTAGCCGGCCATCACGTTGGGACCGGCGACCACGATCTCCCCGGTCTCCCCGGCCGGCAGCGGGCGGCCCGCGCTGTCGAGGATGTCCACCCGGGTGCCGGGCAGCGGACGGCCGACCGCGCCGGGCCGGTCGTGATCGAGCTCCGGCTCCATGATCGTGACGCGCTTGCACTCGGTGATGCCGTACATGCGCACCACCCGAGCGCCGGGAGCGCAGGCCCGTAGGCTGCGGATGGTCGCCTCCGGCAGCGCGGCCCCGGTGTTGGTGAACATCCGCACCTTCGACACCGAGCCGGTCGCCCGCCGGGCCAGGGTCGCGATCATGCCGCCCAGCGACGGGACGACGGGTACGACGGTCGCGCCGGCGTCGCTGATCTGGCCGAGCAGCATCAGGTCGGATCCGTCCTCGGCCAGGACCAGCTCGGCACCGCCGAGGGCGGCGAGGAAGATCTGGTAGAGGCCGTAGTCGAAGGACATGGGCAGCCGGCAGAAGACCACGTCGTCCGGCCCGTAGCCGAGCACCGCGTTGATCGCCGAGGCGGCGAAGGTGACCTGCGCGTGCGGGCAGATCACCCCCTTGGGCGCGGCGGTGCTGCCCGAGGTGTAGATCAGGATGGCGACGTCCGAGGGCAGGACCTTGACCGGCTCACGCGCGGTCGGCTCACGCCCGGCCGGCTTGTACGCGGCCGGCTCATGCGCGGCCGGCTGCCCCGCCAGGTCCTCGACCTCGGGCCAGAAGTCGTCGATGTCGCGCACCGGCATGGTGGCGACCTCGCGCATGGCCTCGCCGCCCCCGATGACCAGCGTGGGCTCCGCGTCCTGAAGGACGGAGCGGAGGTGGAAGGCCTTCATCTCGGGGTGCAGCGGCACGAAGACCGCGCCGAGCCGCGAGAGACCGTAGACGATGGGCACCGTCTCCCGCCGGTTGGCCAGCTGGACGATGACCCGGTCCCCCGGGCCCACGCCACTGGCCGCAAGCCGGCGGGCGACGGCGTGGCTGAGCTCGCCGACCCGCTGGTAGCTCCACGCGCCGCGCGCGTCGCGGACCGCGTCGCCCTCGGGTCTCGCGTCCATGGCCTCATCGAGCAGATCGTGGATGAGGCCCGATCGAAGAAACCGCGTCCCGTCCAATATCGTCCTCCCGCCCAGGTGGGAAAAGGAATTTCCAGGAATGTCGATCAATGAAAAAGCAAATCACTGAAAAGTTATCCCGAACCCTGATTTCCAATAGACCCCTACCGCCCCCCTAAAGCGCCCCTCCCCTCTTCCGCGACCCGCTCACGTTTACCCACCAGGCCCGCCGCCAGCTCCCGCAGACCCGCCCTGTCGACTTTTCTGTTGGGATTCAGCGGCAGCTCGTCGAGATACCGATAGTGCCGCGGAATGAGACCGGCCGGCAGCGTCTCGACGAGCCGGGTGGTGAAATCGGTAGGGGGTAGCCGAACGCCGGTGTAGAACACGACGGGCACGGCGGTGCCGTCCTTCTCGGCACTCACGGTGACCGCGTCGGCCACTCCGGCGACGCCGCGCACGGCGTGATCGATCTCGGCCAGCTCGACCCGCCAGCCGTGCACCTGGATCTGGGCGTCGGCTCTGCCGAGGTAGACGAGTTCGCCGTTGTCGGCGACCCGGACGCGGTCGCCGGTGTTGTACCAGGTGCGGCCGTCCCGCTCGACGAATCGGCCCTTGTCGTCGGCCGGATCGAGGTATCCCGGGGTCAGCTGCGGCCCGGTGATCCACAGTTCCCCCTCGTCGCGGACGGTCCGGCCGTCCTCGTCCACCAGGAGGTGGCCGTGGCCGGGATGTACCGTGCCGATCGGGGACAGGCCGTTGACGCAGCGGCCGGGCGAGGTCTCCCCCGACCAGCGGTGACCGGTGATCGTGATCGTCAGCTCGGTCGGGCCGTAGAGGTTCTCCACGATGGAGGCGCTCGCGGCCCGCTGCCAGTCGGCGGCGTCCGCGCACTTCAGCGCCTCTCCGGCGAAGAAGCTCCAGCGCAGGGTCGGCATCGCGCCCGCGCCGAGCCCGCCCGTCCTGCGCACCAGGGAGATCGCGCTGGGGGTGGAGAACCACACGGTGATCCCCTGCTCGGCCAGGTATCGGGGCAGGTCGCCGTACGCGTGCGGCGGCACGGCCACCGCGGTCCCGCCGGCGGCCCAGGCGCAGAACAGGTCGAACATGGCGCAGTCGAAGGTCAGGTCGAAGGTCTGCGAGAACACGTCGTCAGGGGTGAAGTCGTAGCGTCCGGCCAGCAGTTCGAAGTAGTGCGCGGTGTTCCCGTGGGTGATGGGCACCCCCTTGGGACGGCCCGTCGACCCCGAGGTGAACAGCACGTACGCGGTGTCGGCGGGGTCGACCGGCCGCGGCGCGGCCAGCGCCCGCCCGCCGCCGAGCGCGTCGGGGGTGAGGACGAGCACGTCCACCCCCTGGGCGCGGAGCTCGGCCGCCCGCTTCTGGCCGCGATCATCGACGATCAGCGCCGACACCCCGGCGGCCTCGATCATCTGGCGGGTCCGGGCGGCCGGGAAGTCGGGCTGGAGCGGCACCACCGCCGCGCCCGCGTACAGGCCGGCGAGCAGGCCCGCGTAGGCCGTGCCCCCTTTGTCGGCCAGAACCCCTACGGCGCCGAGCGGGCGGGGCGCGGCCCGCAGCAGCGTGCCGGCCCAGCGCAGCGCCGACCGATGGAGCTCGGCGTAACTCGCCGTGTCCGGCCCGGCCCGGAAGGCCGGCCGCTCGGGCGCCATACCGAGGCCGCGCAGGAAATGCGCGTAGAGGGGTCGCGAATAATCTGCGCTCATCTGAACCACCCATTATGGACATTCGCCTTGCCACCGGATAACGTCGGCGCCGTGAGCTCTTTCGCGATAACCGAAGATTCGCGACAAGGAGATTCGCGACCAGGAGAAAGGAAATCAGCTGTCATGTGGGATGCCCGATTCGAAGAACTCCTGCGGCCACTTCTGCCGTTTCTGCCGCCTGATGACAAGCTCGCCGAAAATGCCGATCTTCCCGGTCTCGGCCTCGATTCGCTCGGCATCGTCGAGCTGCTGGCCGCGCTCGAGGAGACGTACGGCGTGCGATTCAGGGACGAGGCACTGACGAAGGAGACGTTCGCGACTCCGGGCACACTCTGGAAAGTCCTGTCGGGGATTCCCGCGACCTGACCGACCGCCGCCCGACCGGCCGTCCGCCTGATCGACCGGCGCCTGACGAGGTCCACGGGGCCTCGTCAGGCCGATGGGACCGATGGCCGCGGCAGCACCGCCATCCTCGGGTTGACCGGGACCACGGTGAAGCTCCGCGTGGTGACCGGCACCCGGCCGAACATGGCGTCCTGGCCGCTGACGACGACCTTCGTGACGTTGAGCCGCCGCAGCGTGGCCACCACCTCGGGCCAGCGCAGCGGCCGGACGAAGCCGTCGAGCACCATGGCCCGCACGCCCGCCGCGCCGGTCAGCAGCGTCCCGTCGTGATCGTCGACGACCGGCAGCCGCGGGTCGGTGAAGCGCAGAGCGCCGAACACCTCCTCCTCGGCCCTCTTGCGCAGCGGCTCCAGCACGGCCGCGTGCATGGGCGGCCGCATCCTGTACAGCGGCAGCCCGCCGAGCGCCCGGATCCTGCCTTCCAGCCACGCCGCCCGCCGCTCCCGCAGCGAGACCATATAGAAGTCGTGGTCGATGTAGCAGGAGACGTCGTGCCATTCCCCCTGCTCGCGCAGTTCGGCCAGCAGCTCGCTCAGCTTGTCCTCGGGAACGCGGACGAAGGAGCAGGTGACGAGGTCACGGTGCTCGTGCGCGAAGTAGTCCGCCGTACAGCGGGCCAGCTCGGCGGTCATGCGCACGGCGTCGGGGAAGGACAGCGCGCCCGAGTAGGCGGCGGCCGCCTTGCCGCCGAAGCTCGGGCCCGCGCACACGTGCGGGGCGATGTCCAGCGTCCGCTCGGCCCATTCGGCCAGGGCCAGGCTGTTCACCAGGAACGCCACCTGGGCCGCCTCCGAGTAATCGTCCTCCGAGTCGCGGAAGCGGTCGGCCAGCGAGTAGCCCAGCACCTCGTCGGCGCGCGCGACCAGCCGCCGTGCGACGGGGTCGCCGAGCATGAACGCGTCGACGTCGGTGAACCGGGTGGGTCCCATCCCGGGGAAGACGATCGCGGTCCGCATGTCCACTTCACTCACCCAGGCCCTTCAGAAAGTCGATCAGCACCTGGGTGAACCGTTCGGGCTCCTCCAGGTGCGGCGTGTGGCTGGACTCCTCGAAGACCTCCCACCGCACGTCGGGGATGAGGTCGAAGTACGGTCGCACGGTGGCGGGCGTGGCCTCGTCGTGCCGCCCGGAGATGAGCAGTGTGGGCACCTCGATGTCCGCGACGCGGTCCTCCACGCCCCAGTCACGCAGCGAGCCGATCACGTGGAACTCGCTGGGGCCGTTCATGGCGTAGTAGACCGTCGGGTCGTTGTAGATCTCCATGAACGTGGCGACGAACTCGCGCGGCCAGGGGTCCAGGGTGCAGACGTGCCGGTTGTAGAAGACCATCATCGCGTCGAAGTACTCCTGGGAGTCGGTCGTGCCCGCGGCCTCGTGCCGGCGCAGCGTCTCGTCGACGCCGTCGGGCAGCCGGTCGCGCAGCACCCGCATCTCACTCAGCCAGAGCCGGTAGGAGGCGGGGGCGTCGGCGATCACCAGGCCGCGCAGGCCCTCCGGTCTGGCCGAGGCGTGCAGGGCGGCCAGCATGCCGCCCCACGACTGTCCGACCAGCACGTAGTCGTCGCGCACGTCGAGCCGGCGCAGCAGGTTGTCCAGCTCGTCGAGGAACAGCTGCGGCGTCCAGAACTCCGCCCCCTTGTCGGGCAGATGGGTGGAGCCGCCGTTGCCGAGCTGGTCGTAGTGCACGACGGGCCAGCCGTGCTGGGCGAGGACGGCCAGGCCGACCAGGTAGTCGTGCGTGCTGCCGGGGCCGCCGTGCAGGACGACGACGGCCGGACGGCCCGCGCCGCCCGGCTCGCCGGTGATCCGGTACCAGGTCCGGTGCTCCCCGAACGGCACCGTGCCCTTCGTGTGGACGGCGGCCGGCGCGGTCACCAGCCCCGCCTGACGGTGTCCGCGATGTGCGCGCGCTGCTCCTCGGTGACCCACCAGCCGACGGGCACGCACACCACGCGCGGGGCCACGTGGTCGAGGCCGGGCAGCAGCGACGCGTACGGGCGCATGACCGTGTGCAGGTCGTTGCGCTCGTGCACGTTGCTGACCATGATCCCGGCCTCGTCCATGCGCTTCATGAAGCCCTCGCGGTCCTCCACCTTCATCGGATAGATCCAGAAGGAGGACTGGCGGTCGGCGGCCCGCTCGGTCAGCTCGACGCCGGGGACGCCGGCCAGTTCCCTGTCGTAGAAGGCGGCGTTGGCACGGTGCCGGGCCACCACCTCCTCCGCCCACGCCAGATTGGCCAGGCCGATGGAGGCGTTGATGTCGTTCATGTGGAACTTGAAGCCCCACTCCGTGACGTCCGGCGGGTTGCGCAGCCGGTCGGCCGTACGGTCGATGCCGAACCAGCGCAGCCGCTCGGCGCGCCGGCGCAGCTCCTCGTTCGGCAGGACGAGAGCGCCCCCGTCGCCGCAGGTCAGGTGCTTGATGGCCTGGAAGCTGAACACGCACAGGTTGCCATGGCTGCCGATGGGCGCGCCGCGGTAGGTCGCGCCCCACGCGTGCGCGCAGTCCTCTATCACCGGCGGGCGGAACCCGAATCTGGCCTCGGCCTCGTCGAGGATCGCGCGGAGCCGGTCGAGGTCGAGGGGGTAGCCGCCGAAGTGCACGATCATGATCGCCCGCGTCTTCGGCGAGATCTTGCGGGCCAGGTCGTCCAGATCGACGTTGAGGGTGGCCGGGTCGACGTCCACCCACTTGACGCGCAGCCGGTTGGCCATGATCGCCCAGTTGGTGGCCTCCATGGTCAACGGCGTGGACAGCACCTCGCCGCCGTCGTCGGCATCCTCGCGGGCGACCATGTGCAGGGCGAGGTGCAGGCCCGCCGTGGCGCTGTTGACCGTGACCACCTCGTCCCGGCCGATCCGCCCGGCGAGCGCCCGCTCGAACTCCTGGACCTTGGCGCCCTGGCCGATCATGCCGCTGCCGATGACCTGGGCGGCCATGGCCGGCGCCTCGGGAGACATCGCCACCCGGAACAGTGGGATCATGCCGTCACCTCGTGAGGGTGAGATCGTCGAGTTCGGCGTACAACGCCCGGCACTCGGCCATGGTGGGCAGCAGCCCGCGCTTCGCGGCCTCGCGCAGCGAAGGCGCCGCCGCGTCCTTGTCGGAGCGCACGGGCTCGGGCTCGGTGGGCCAGGGCAGGCCGAGTTCCGGGTCGAGCGAGTTGATGATGACCTCAGAGCCCGGCGACCAGGTGCTCGAGCACATGTACACGACGGTCGCCTCGTCGGTCAGCGGCGCGAACCCGTGCGCCAGCCCTTCCGCCAGGTACAGGGCGTGCCGGTTCGCGGCGGTCAGCTCGACCGCGACGTGCTCGCCGTACGTGGGCGAGCCGACGCGGATGTCGAGCACGATGTCGACGATGCCCCCCTGCGCACAGCTGACATAACGGGCCTGACCCGGCAGCGCGATGGCATGCATGCCGCGGATGGTCCCGCGCCGGGACAGCGAGCAGTTGAGCTGCGCGACCGTCAACCGATGGCCCACCGCCCGCTCGAACGCCGGCTGACTGAACACTTCGAGGAAAACTCCCCGGTGGTCGGAGTGGACGTCCGGAGTGATCAGGAAAGCTTTCTCCACGCCAAGCTCGGCTATCTCCATGCGCATGCCTTTCAGCCATAGGAAATCTGGCCGTACGTCGAAATGACGGCACCATGATTGGCTGTCGGAGACGCGCGGAACAACCCCTACCGGCCCCCCTAGCGGCAACTATGGCGCAATATGGGATAAAGTCATTATTTTTCGGAACGTTCCCACTCCGCAGGGCCTGCGTCGTCGGCCGGACGACCCGGATGCGGATCGGCATCGGGCCTGACGTGCGGACATGATCGCGGCAGTGGTGGCTTCGCCCACGAAACATCGCCGCGGATCAGCACCGGGACGACGCCGTTCGCCCTCGCTCAGCAACGCTACAGGGCGCTTAGGGGGACTGGTAAGGGTTGTGTGGAGATAGTGCGTAGATAAGCCTATTTTCAGCAGTCTGCTGGAATCCATCAGAAAAGTCCTCAGCGTTGGCGCTGGAGGTAGGAAACATGCGGGAAACAATAAATTCAACCCTGCATGAGAACGGGAGACGGCGTTGACCGCCACACCGATCACGCAGGAACACTTCCCGCTCGATCAGCGTGCGCCGGCCGTACGGCTGGCCCGGCTGCTCGACGCCGACTCGGTGGTGCCCCTGCACGACCCGGACGCCAGCGGCGTGTCCGCGGCCAGCGGCCGCATCGCGGGCCACAAGGTGATCACCTTCTGCACCGACCCGGCCAACATGGGCGGCGCGCTCGGCGCCGCGGGCTGCGACAAGATCGTGTCGGCCATCGACACGGCGCTGCTCGAAGGCTGCCCGGTGATCGGCCTGTGGCACTCCGGCGGCGCCCGGCTGGCGGACGGCGTGGAGTCGATGGACGGTGTCGGGCGGATGTTCGCCGCGATGACCCGTGCCTCCGGGCGCGTGCCGCAGATCTCGGTCATCCTCGGCCCGGCCGCCGGAGCCGCCGCCTACGGTCCCGCGCTCACCGACGTGGTGATCATGTCCAGGGCCGGCCGGATGTTCGTGACCGGCCCCGACGTCGTGCGGTCCGTCACCGGTGAGCAGATCGACATGGAGTCGCTGGGCGGCGCCGAGACGCACAGCCGCAAGTCGGGCGTCGCGCACATCGTGGTCGACTCCGAGAGCGACGCGTACGAGGCCACGCGCCAGGTGACCCTGCTGCTGGCCCATCGCGCCCGCATCGAACCCCACCTCGCCACGGCCGGGAAGGACCTGCGCTCACTGCTGCCGGAGCGGGCGCGGCGGGCCTACGACGTGCGCCCGCTGGTACGCGAGATCCTCGACGAGGGCACCCCCTTCATGGAGCTCCAGCCGCGCTGGGCCCCCAACGTCGTCGTCGGTCTCGGCCGCCTGACCGGCGGGAGCGTCGGCGTGATCGCCAACAATCCCCTGCGCATGGGCGGCTGCCTCGACTCGCTGAGCGCCGAGAAGGCCTCGCGATTCGTCCGCATGTGCAACGCGTTCGGCATTCCGCTGATCGTGCTCGTCGACGTTCCCGGCTACCTGCCCGGCGTCACCCAGGAATGGGGTGGCGTGGTCAGGCGGGGCGCCAAGCTGCTGCACGCCTTCGCCGAGGCGGCGGTCCCCCGCGTCACGCTGGTCACGCGTCAGTCGTACGGAGGGGCGTACATCGCCATGAACTCCCGCTCGCTCGGCGCGTCCGCGGTGTTCGCCTGGCCGGAGGCGAAGATCGCGGTGATGAGCGCGGAGGCGGCGGTGGGCATCCTGCACCGCAAGCGCCTGGCCGCCGCGCACGACGACGACGAGCGCGCGGAGCTGCGGCAGCGGCTCGTCGCCGAGCACACCCTCGTCGCGGGAGGTGTCGCCCGCGCCGTCGCGCTGGGCGTCGTCGACGAAGTGATCGACCCCGCGCAGACCCGGCCCAAGCTCGCCATGGCGCTCGCGGCGGCCGCGGCGACACGAGGCCGTCACGGCAACATCCCGCTGTGACCGGCTTACCACCACATCAAGAGGAGTGACATGGATCCCATGGCCGAGGCCCTGCTGGGCGGAGCCGCGCCCGGCGACCTGGCGAAGATCGCGTTGCCGAAGGAGTATCCGGCTTCTTACCTCCGGGTCGAGGACACCGAGATGTTCGCTGGCATGGAGGACAAGGACGTGCGCAAATCGCTGCGCGTCGGCCTGGTGCCCATGCCGGAGCTCGCGCCCGACGAGGTCGTGGTGGCGGTGATGGCCAGTTCGATCAACTACAACACCGTCTGGTCGGCGACCTTCGAGCCGCTGCCGACGTTCGGCTTCCTCAAGCGCTTCGGCCGGACCGGCGGGTTCGCGGCGCGGCACGACCAGCCGTACCACGTGCTGGGTTCCGACGGAGCCGGGGTCATCGTCGCGGTCGGCGCGGGCGTGCGGCGCTGGAGCGTCGGCGACCACGTCGTGATCAGTCCGATCCAGGCCGACGACCAGGAAGCGGCGACGCACGACGACGGCATGCTCGGCGCCGAGCAGCGGGTCTGGGGATTCGAGACCAACTTCGGCGGGCTGGCGCACTACACCCTGGCGCGGGCCAGTCAGCTGGCGCCCAAGCCGGCACACCTGACCTGGGAGGAGGCCGCCTGCGTCACGCTGTGCGCGGGCACGGTCTACCGCATGCTGGTCAGCGCCCGGGGCGCCCGGATGAAACAGGGCGACATCGTCCTCATCTGGGGCGCGGCCGGCGGCCTCGGCGCGTACGCCGTGCAGATGGTGAAGAACGGCGGCGGCATCCCCGTGGGCGTCGTCGGCTCGGACTCGAAGGCCCAGATCCTGAGAAGTCTCGGCTGCGACGTCATCATCAACCGCAACGACATCGGGATGACCGACGACGTCGACAGCACGCCCGAACAGGCGATCGCGCTGGGCAAGCGCCTGGGAGCGGCCATCCGCGCGGCGGTCGGCGAGGACCCGCACATCGTCATGGACTACGTGGGCCGGGCGACGTTCGCCACCTCGGTGTTCGTGACCCGCCGGGGCGGCTCGGTCGTCACCTGCGGCTCCAGCACCGGATTCCAGCACCACTACGACAACCGGTATCTCTGGATGCACCTCAAGCGCATCATCGGCAGCCATGCGGCGAACCTGCAGGAGGTGCGGGAGTGCGTGCGGCTGTTCGACCTCGGGATGGTGATGCCGACCCTGTCGACGGTCTATCCGCTGGACGAGGTCGCGGAGGCCACCCGGCTGGTGCAGACCAACGGCCACATCGGCAAGGTCGGCGTGCTGTGCATGGCGCCCGAACCCGGACTGGGCGTCACCGACCCCGCGCGGCGCGCCGAGATCGGCGAGCAGCGGATCAATCCGCTGCGCGGCCTGGCGGACGCCGCCCCCGCGGCGCTGGCGTAGGCGTGGCTTCCAGGAGAAGGCGGAGCTGACAGTGGCCGGACACACTACCGGGATCCTGGCGACCGGTTCGTATCTCCCCGGGGACGAGGTCGCCAACGAGGACCTGGCGGAGCGGGTGGGCGTCGACGCGGAATGGATCCTGCGCAAGACGCAGATCGGGTTCCGCCGGCACGCCGCGGCGCACGAGGCGACCTCGGACCTGGCCGTACAGGCCGGCCTGGACGCGTTGCGGCGGGCCGACATCGACGTGGGCCGCATCGGCTACATCATCGTGGCGACCTCCACCGGCGACTTCCCCCAGCCCCCGACGTCCTACCTCGTACAGGACGCGCTGGGTGCGCGTGCCGCCGCCTGTTTCGACATCAACGTCGTCTGCAGCGGATTCGTGTACGCGCTCGCCATCGCCGACAGCCTCATCGCGCGCCGCCCGGACACCTACGCCCTGGTCGTCGGCGCCGACCTGTACAGCAGGCAGCTCGACTTCACCGACCGCCGCACCTCCGTGCTGTTCGGCGACGGGTCCGGCGCCGCCATCGTCGGCGCGGTGCCCGAGCGCTCGGGGTTCATCGACTTCGAGCTGTCCAGCCACGGTGCCGATCACCGGCTCATCGGCATCAAGGCGGGCGGCAGCAGGCATCCGGCCTCGCCTCAGACCGTCGCGGACGGCGAGCACTACTTCAGAATGGACGGCCGCGCGGTGACGGAGTTCGTGCTGGAGCATGTGCCGCCCGCGATGAAGAGCCTGGTGGACCGTGCTGGGTTCGGGCTGGAGGAGATCGACACGTTCGTACCCCATCAGGCGAACGGCCGCCTGGTGACGGAACTGGTCGAGCGCTGCGGCCTCACCGGCTCGCACACCCCGCGCACCCTCGAGAGGTACGGCAACCTGGGCAGCGCCTCCGTGGCCGTCGCGCTCGACGAGGCGAATCGGTCAGGAATCCTCAAACAGGACGATCTCGTCCTGCTCGCCGGCTTCGGCGGCGGCATGTCGGTGGGCGCCTGCCTGCTCCGCTGGACGACCGGAGCATGACGGCCAGAGCTTTAGCGACCAGAGCTTTAGCGACCAGAGCTTGACGACCAGAGCAGCACGGGAGGCGAGATGACCCAGTTCGACAGGATCGGCATCGTGGGATGCGGGGTGATGGGCTCCGGCCTCGCCGACGTGTGCGCCCGCGCGGGCCTCGATGTGCGAGTGGCGGTCTCCACGGAGGCGTCCGTGGCCCACGGGCGGCGGCGCCTGGTCAGGTCGCTCGACCGCGGCCTGCGCAAGGGGACGATCACCGAGGAGGAACGGGACGCGGCGGTGGGCCGCGTCGTCTTCACCGCGGATCTCAACGATCTCGGCGATCGGCAGATCGTCTTCGAGACCGTCCCCGAGACGGAGTCGACCAAGCTCGACCTGTTCGGCGCGCTGGACAAGATCGTGGAATCCCCCGACGCCATCCTGGCGTCGAACACCTCCTCCATTCCGATCATCAGGCTCGCGCGCGCGACCGGCCGGCCCGGCCAGGTCATCGGCGTCCACTTCTTCAACCCCGTTCCCGCGCTGGCGCTGGTGGAGCTGACCGGGTCGCTCCTCACGACGGACCAGACCAAGACCCGCGCCGAGGCGTTCGTCACCGGAACGCTCGGCAAGCAGGTGATTCACTCCGCGGATCGTGCGGGATTCGTGGTGAACGCCCTCCTGATCCCCTATCTCCTCGCGGCCATGAGGATGGTGGAGTCCGGGTTCGCCACCGCGGAGGTCGTCGACCGGGGCATGGTGCTGGGGTGCTCCCATCCGATGGGCCCGCTGAGCCTGGCCGACCTGATCGGGCTCGACACGGTGGCCTCCATCGCCGACGCGTTGTACGCCGAGTTCAAGGAGCCGAGCTACTCGCCGCCGCCGGTTCTGCTGCGCATGGTGGAGGGTGGTCTGCTGGGCAGGAAGTCCGGACGCGGCTTCTACGACTATTCGTAGGCTCTGCTCGCACCGCAGGGCTCAAGGGTCCTCAGCGGCCCGCGCGGGCCTCGTTCAACGCCCCGATCGGGCCGCGCGCGGTTCAGCATCCGCTCCGGACGCGCGCCATTCAGCGCGCCACTCGGGCGGTGGGCGCATTTAGCGCGCCGCTCGGGTCGAGTTCAGCGCGGCGCTCATTCGGTCGACGACCAGGGCGATGACCTCCGCCGCGTGCTCCGCGAGATAGAAGTGGTCACCGGCGAACGTACGCAACTCGAATCCGGCCGTTGTGTGGTCGCCCCATGCCCGGGCCTCGTCGTGGTCGACCTTGGGATCGTCCTCGCCCCTGAGAGCGATGACAGGACAGGACAGCCTCGGCCCGGGCAGGTAGCGATAGGTGTCCACCGCCCGGTAGTCGCCTCTGAGCGCCGGCAATATCGCCTGCACGAACTCGTCGTCGCCGAGCACCTGCGCGTCGGTGCCGCCCAGACCCCGTAGCTCCCCCAGGAGCCATTCGTCCGAGCGCCGCCCGGCGAAGCCGGGGCGCAGCGCCGACGGTGCCGGTCGCCCCGACGCGAACAGCGCCAGAGGGTACGTACCCTCCCGTTCGAGCCTGCGAGCCACCTCGAAGGCGACGGTCGCGCCCATGCTGTGCCCGAACAGCCCCATGGGCATACCGGTCCACGGCCGCAGCATCTCCACGACGCGATCGGCCAGCTCCCCGATGCTCTCGACGCACGGCTCACCGCGCCTGTCCTGCCTGCCGGGGAACTGGACCGCCAGGACCTCCATCGAGGCCGGCGTCATCCGCGAGACCGGGAAATAGAAGCTGGCCGAGCCGCCCGCGTGCGGCAGGCAGACGAGTACGGACGACGCCTCGGGCGAAGGGTGGTAACGCCGGATCCAGGCTTCACCGGTGTTTACCGCGTCACTCACAGCAATCCCTTTCTCGGCTCGTTTTTCGGGCTGGCGCAAATCAAGAAAAACAGTGGACTTTATCTACGAAACTTCACCTCGCGCTGCACCGCGCGGTGAAATCTCTCGGTAGCCGCCCACATTCGGCCGGCCCTCTTTGCGATGAACAGGAGAATAACTCATTCAGTCCCGCCGCGCGCACAACGAGACCCCTAGATTCATCCGCCGAGTAAGGGCCATTGAGGGGGCTTCGATAGTCCACATCGGGTAGTCGACCTCGGCGTACCAGCCCGAAACCGCAGACCCAGCGTGACGAAATGATGAAATAGCCGAGACGCAATGTGATGAAATCCACCGCCACTCCCAGGCTTGTCCAAATGTATTGACAAGTGCCGTGGCGGCCGTAGGAGAATGATTCTCAAGGGTCTGTGCAAGGATCGGGACGGGGCATGATCCCTCATACCGCGTTAGGGGACGAACGGGAATCACGATGACCCTCATCGAGCGTGACCACGAAATCACGGAGCTGGACAACCTGCTCACCGATTGCCTACAAGGCAAGGGACGGGTCATGGTGATCACCGGACCCACAGGAGTCGGCAAGACCGAACTCGCCTACACCTTCAGCCAGCGCGCCGCCGCGGGCGGCGTCACCTGGCTGAGCGCCACCTGCTCACGAGCCGACCGCAACCTGCCGCTCGGGATGGCCAGCCAGAGCTTTCACAGCGCGGCGCTGCCGATCGAGCACGCCTCGGAGGCGGCCCGGCTGATCGAGGAGGCCGCCTTCAGCGCGAAATCCATCGAAACGTCGGCGCACAATCCCGACTGGCTGCACACCATCCAGGGGCTGTGGTCGATAGTCCTGGAGCTCTCCACGAGTGCGCCGGTGCTCATCACCGTCGACGACGTCGAATATTCGGACGCATTGTCCTGGCAACTCCTGCTCAATTTCGTACAGCGTCTCAACAATGCGAACGTATTCGTCGTGGTGACCGCGACAGAAAACCCGCAGGGCATGGATCCGCTCATCGAGGTGGACCTGATGCGCCACCCGCACTGCCAGCACATGAGATTGGGCACGCTTTCCCAGGAAGGCGTCACGAAGATGCTCTGCAAATCCATGGACCAGGATACGGCGGAAAAACTCGGTCCTGATTTCCATGCGGCCGGCGGCGGCAACCCCTTACTTGTCGAGGCGTTGGTGGAGGACTATTTACACGAGTCCGGCGAAGCCAATTCGCTGGTCATCGGCGATGCCTTCTCCAGATCGGTGCGCGCCCTGCTCCATCGCACCGACCCGACCTCGCTGCGCACCGCTCGCGGCCTCGCCGTACTCGGAGAGGGAGCCTTTCCCAACCTACTGCCCGAACTAATCGAACTTCCGCCGGCGACCGTCCAGCAGACCCTTAACCATCTCGCCGCCGTCGGCATCACCGATGGAGAGCACTTCTGCCATCCTGAGACCCGCTCCGCCGTTCTCGACGACCTCGACGCCGAAGAGCGCAGGGAGATGCACCGGCGCGCCGCCCGGCTGCTCCACATGGAGGGAGCGGCGAGCACCGCGGTCGCCGAGCACCTCATCCACGCCGCCGACTGCCCGGAGCCATGGGCGACGGTGGAGCTGCGTGAAGCCGCCGATCAGACGCTGCTCAACGACGAGCACGAGTTCGCGATCCAATGCCTGAAGCTGGCGATCGCCTTCTGTCACGACGACGCGCGCCGAGCGTCCCTGCGGGTCTCGCTCGCGCGGGCGGAGTGGCTGATCAACCCCGCGGCCACCACCCAGCATCTCGATCATCTGATGTCGATCGCGCGAGAGGGCGGGCTCGGCTTCGACGACCTTCGCATGCTGCTGAGGTTCTTCCTGTGGCACGGACGACTTGAAGAAGCCGCAGAGGTGCTTCGGCGGCTGAACGTCCTGGCCGCCGAATCGGACGAAAAAGACACGCCCATGCGGCTGGAAGTCACTCATCAGTGGTTGTCCACCGCCTTTCCCTCGCTTCTCCTCGAGGTGGCGGACGCCCCTTCCGGCACCCCCAAGCCGGGGACACCCGGCGTATCTCCCCTTCCGGGGGCCGCCCTATTGTCACGCTTCTTGCGGACGGAGGAGAATGAGCAAAAGATCGATACCGCGGAACGCGTCCTCCAGTCCACCACACTGGACGACTCGAACCTTGAAGCCGTAGAGTCCTCTCTTTTCACATTGCTCTACTCCGATCAGGCGGATCGGGCGGCACCACTCTGTGATGTCCTGTTCGAAGAAGCCGTCCAACGGCGCTCCCCCACCTGGCGCGCCGTGCTGGCCGGCGTCCGGGCGCACATCGCCATTCGCCACGGAGATCTAGCGATAGCCGTTAAATATGCCTCTATAGCGTTGGATGTACTACCGCGCCGGAGCCTGGGGATTCATATCGCCCTGCCGCTGGCCGCCTTGATCCGGGTCAACACCGAAATGGGGAAGTTCGACGTCGCGGCGCGCCTCCTCAGGCATCCCGTACCCACCGCGATCTATCAGACCCGGTTCGGGCTGCACTATCTCCAGGCACGGGCCCATTTCCACCTGGCGACAGGCCTGTCGCACGCGGCGCTCAGCGACTTCCTGAGCTGCGGGAGACTGATGCGGGCCTGGAACCTCGACACTCCCGTGCTGGTGCCCTGGCGCCAGGGTGCGGCCGCCGCGCACCTGCAGATGGGCCAGCTGAACCAGGCCAGAGCCTTCCTCCAGGAACCCTATGATCTGCCCGGCGGCGACTCGCTCAGGGCGAAAGGGGCCACGCTGCGGCTGCTGGCCGCCATCGGTGACCTCAAGAAGCGCCCGGCCCTGCTCAGGGAGGCCGTGGACATGCTCCAGGACGCGGGAGACCGGCTGGAGATGGCGTACGCGCTCGTCGATCTGACCCACGCCTTCAACGAGATCGGCGAACTCCACAAGGCCAGGATGATCGGATATTGGGCCGACCGGGTCGCCGACGAGTGCCAGGCCGAGCCGCTGCGCTGGGCGGTGCGGCAGGACGATCCGGCCGAGCAGGAGGCGGAGACCCCGGAGAGCATGGGCCTGCTGAGCGACGCCGAACAGCGGGTCGCCTCCCTCGCCGCGCTGGGCTACACCAACCGGGAGATCTCCCGGAAGATCTACATCACGATCAGCACCGTCGAGCAGCATCTGACCCGGATCTACCGCAAGCTCAACGTGCGTGGCAGAAGAGACCTGCCCTCACAGTTCTCCTACGTCGAACTCCGCTGACCTCACATCTGTCGAACTCCGCTGACCCTCACATCGCCCGATCGGGGCTCTTCTCCTCGATGGACACCCGCCGGAGCTGGATCGTGGCCAGGATCGCCGTGGCCACCAGGATGGCCGTGCCCGACAGCGCGGCCACCCGCATGCCCTCGGTGAAGGCCGTACGCGCCGCCTGGAGAAGGGCCTCCTGCGCGGGGCCCGACAGCTGGGCCGCCACCTGGACCGCCCCGCCGAGCGTTTCACGCGCCGTCTGGGCGGCCTCACCGGGAAGGTCGACGGGCACCTCGAACGTCCAGCGGTAGATCAACAGCCCCATACTGCCCAGGACGGCGACGCCGAGCGCGGCGCCGAACTCGGTGCCGGCCTCCAGCACCGCCGACGCCGAGCCGGCCCGCTCCGGCGGCGCCACCGCGATCACCAGGTCGGAGGCCACCGCCTGTACGGCGCCCAGGCCCAGGCCCAGCAGGCCCAGTCCGATCACGAGTGTCTGCACGCCCGGCTCGCCTTCGAGCTGCGAGAGCACCGCGAACCCCAGACCGGCGACGAACATGCCGCCGCCGATGACGAAGCCGGGGCGGACCCAGCGCACCACCGCCACGGCCAGCATCGACCCGACGAGGGCCATCCCCGCGGCGGGCAGCGTCAGTATCCCCGCGACGAACGGGCGCAGCCCCAGCACCAGTTGCAGGTACTGGGCGATGAAGTAGAACAGTCCCATGAGGGCGAAGATCGCGAGCGTGCTCGTGATCAACGAGATGCCGAAGGCCCGATTCGCGAACAGGCGCAGGTCGAGCATTGGGTCGGCCAGCGCGCGCTGGCGCCAGATGAACGAGGCGCCGGCCGCCAGGCCCAGGGCCATGGCCAGCGCGGCCGTCGGGGTCAGACCCTGCTCGGCGATGTCCTTCACCCCGTAGACGACCGGGAGCACGGCCACCAGCGACAGCACGGTGCTCAACACGTCGAGCCGGCCCGCCTGCGGATCGCGATACTCCGGCAGCAGGATGGGACCGAGCACCAGCAGCAGGGCCATGATCGGCACGTTGATCAGGAACACCGAGCCCCACCAGAATCTCTCCAGCATCCACCCGCCCACGATCGGGCCGAGCACGCTGCCTCCGGAGAACCCGGCCGCCCAGATCGCTACGGCCAGCCGGCGCTGGCGCGGATCGTGGAACATGTTGCGGATCAACGCCAGGGTGGACGGCATGAGCGTGGCGGCCGCCGCCCCTTGCAGGGCGCGCAGGACGATGAGCATCTCCGCGCTGGGCGCGTAGGCGGCCACGGCGGAGGTGATGCCGAAGACGGCGGCGCCGAGGAGCAGCAGGCGCCGTCGGCCGATCCTGTCGCCGAGCGTGCCCATGACGAGCAGCAGGCCCGCCAGCCAGAAGGCGTAGATGTCGACGATCCAGAGCAGTTCGGGCCCGCTCGGCTTGAGCTCCGCGCTGAGGAACGGCAGCGCGAAGTAGAGGACCGTGACGGTGATGGAGATCAGCAGGACGGGGAGGACCAGAACCGCCAGTCCCACCCACTCCCGTCGTCCAGCGGTCGTCGAAGCCGTTTCCATCCCACACTCCTCGGATAGCGTGTACGCGTGCATACGACGTACTCAGACTTGCCTTCGACCGAATTCAAGATCTTTATCGAGTAATAAATTCCGACAAAGAGGCACCAGCGGGTATATATCACGCAATTTTGGTGGCGGTCGGGGGCATTTCATCACACTCGCCGATCAGTTTCATCACGACTTCGTGTGATATAATTTCACTACATATCAATATGCGCGTGACAAAATCTGTGAGGCCAGATGCTCACCTGCGCACAATGCGGCAGACCGTTGTATGCCGCACCTCGGGGGCGACGTCCGCGATACTGCTCGCGGTCGTGCCAGGGTCGGGCGTACAGAGCGCGTGTGGCGGCACGTGCCCTGCCCTGCTCCGAAGGGCCACTCTCTGAAGAGCTCCCCGCGGAACCGGTCATGGAAGTCGACAAGCCTGCCAAGCCCGAGCCGATCCCGAGGGAGCCTCGCGAAGGGCTCACTCTCGAACGCATCGTGGGCACCGGCATCGAGATCGCCGACACCGAAGGCCTGGAGACGCTGTCCATGCGCCGGGTGGCGGCGGACCTGGGCGTCGGCACGATGTCTCTCTACCGATACGTGTCGAGCAAGGACGCCTTGATCGAATTGATGGTCGATCGCGTACACGGCGAAGACAAGAATCTGACGCCCGTTCCGGACGACTGGCGCGCCCGGCTCGAACTGTCCGCGCTGCGCGAGTGGAGACTCTATTCGCGCCACCCATGGGTGCTGCAGGTCATCGCGACCCCGCAGCCTCCGCTCGGGCCGAACATTCTGGCCGACCTCGAGCGAGCCATGGGTGCCTTGGACGGCCTTGGCCTCGATCCGGTGATGATGCATTGGGTGACCATCGCCGTAAGCGCTCAGGTACAAGGCGCCGCCCTGCTTCGCGTCAGCGAATGGGAGGCGGAGCGGCGCACCGGCGTCACCACGCGGCAATGGCGCGCGGCCAAGATGCCGATGCTGTCGGAGATCCTCGAATCCGGGCAGTTCCCTATGCTGTCGAGCTTGCTGGAGAGACAGGAGGAAGTGGCCCACATCGACGAATGGCTCTGGTTCAGTCTGCGCCGACTGCTCGACGGGGTGGCCGTCTTCGTCGAGGATCGGGAGAATTCCGGCTCGGCCGACCTCGGACCGGGCCTGCGCAAGGCGCTGTGAGACCCGAGACTCGGAAAGGTGCTGTGCGCCCCGGGTCGCGGTAAGAGGCTGTGCGCCCTGGGCCGGCTCATTCGGCCACTTTGGTCCGCGTGGTCCACCGAAACAGCGGCGGGCCGCCGGACTCCGGCGCTGCGCCGACCCGTTCGAAATGCTCGTACCCGCCATTGCGTGGAATCTTTATCTTTCCATCCGAGACCACGTCGTGCATGACGCGGAGCGTTCGCGGGACATCGGCGGGGCCGCCTTCGAGCGCGACCTCCACGGGTCCACGGCCGGGCAGGGGTGAGGCGGCGGAGGGGATGGTCATGTCGGGTACCTCCGGTGATCGTGGCCGGGGGTGGCCGGCCATCGGCGATCTCTAGGGGCTCTAGGAGAACGAGCCGGCCGGTTGACGGGCATGGCGGAACTCGGTGGCGAGGGCGCAGACGTACCGGCCGTAGCTGGAGGGCAGGAGTTCCGCGCCGAGGCGGTGGCACTGCTCGGCGTTGATGTAGCCCATCCGCAGCGCGATCTCCTCGACGCAGGCGATGCGTACGCCCTGCCGGGCTTCGAGCATGTGAACGTACTGGCTGGCCTGCAGGATGGAGTCGGGCGTGCCCGCGTCGAGCCAGGCGAACCCGCGGCCGAGTTCGACGAACTTCGCCTTGCCCCGGTCGAGATACACCCGGTTGACATCGGTGATCTCAAGCTCTCCGCGAGCGGACGGCTGGACGTTCTTGGCGATGTCGATGACGTCGTTGTCATAGAGATAAAGGCCGACGACGGCGCAGTTGGAACGCGGGTGCGCGGGTTTCTCCTCGATGGAGACGAGCCCGCCGAGCGCGTCCCTCTCGGCGATGGCGTAGCGCTCGGGATCGCTGACCGGATGGCCGAACAACACGCAGCCGTCCACGTCCGCGGTGTTCTCCTGGAGGATGTCGTAGAACGAATTTCCGTGGAAGATGTTGTCGCCGAGCACGAGCGCCGCGGAATCGTCGCCGATATGGTCGGCGCCGAGAATGAAGGCGTCGGCCAGGCCGACGGGCTCGTCCTGGCGGGCGTAGCTGATGTCGAGCCCGAGGTGGGAGCCGTCTCGCAGCAGGCGTGCCAGGTTCGGCAGGTCCTCCGGGGTGGAGATCACCAGGATCTCTCTGATATTCGCCAGCATGAGCACGGACAAGGGATAATAGATCATCGGCTTGTCGTTCACCGGCAGGAGCTGTTTCGAGACCGCGAGCGTAATAGGATACAACCGGGTCCCGTGCCCGCCGGCCAGAATTATGCCTTTCACGAAATACCCTTCGTCAGGGAAAACCGGTAGCCGGAGTCGATATTCGTGCACCGAGCATCACACCGCTGCACATCGGAATGGACTCCAAGACGACCCTCGTTCACCCCCTAGCCATCCCCCCGCGCCCCCCTATGTCGGCCACTAAACGGTTGCGCCCGGTTTACCGGCGATATGATTTCCACGGCGAAAGACAGATCGTGACCGCAGGGAAGCGGCGTCCAGTGCTGAAGCCTGGGGAGGAGATCACCCGATGAGGATCCTGGTGACGGGCGGCGCCGGCTTCATCGGCTCCCACTACGTACGCACCCTGCTCGGCGGGACCGACGGGGACGTGGAGATCACCGTTCTCGACAAGCTCACCTACGCGGGCAATCCGGCGAATCTTGAGCAGGTCCGTACGAGCGAGAGGTTCACCTTCGTCCAGGGCGACATATGCGACACCGGACTCGTCGAGCAGCTCGTCGCCCGCCACGACCAGGTGGTCCACTTCGCGGCCGAGTCGCATGTCGACCGGTCCATCATGGGTGCCGCCGAGTTCGTGCGCACCAATGTGACCGGCACCCAGACCCTGCTCGACGCGGCGGTCCGCAGCGGCCTCAGGACTTTCGTGCACGTCTCCACCGACGAGGTCTACGGCTCGGTCGCGGAGGGCTCCTCGCTGGAGAGCGACGCGCTGCGGCCCAGCTCCCCCTACTCCGCCTCGAAGGCGGCCTCCGACCTGCTCGCCCTGGCCTATCACCGCACCCACGGTCTCGACGTACGGGTGACCCGTTGCTCCAACAACTACGGCCACCATCACTTCCCAGAGAAGGTCATCCCCCTGTTCATCACCAACCTGCTCGACGGCCGGCGGGTGCCGCTGTACGGCGACGGGGGCAACACCCGTGACTGGCTGCACATCGACGACCATGTGCGGGGCATCGAACTGGTCCGTTCCGGCGGCCGTCCCGGCGAGATCTACAACATCGGCGGCGGCACCGAGCTCACCAACAGGGAGCTCACCGGCCTGCTCCTCAAAGCCTGCGACGCCGACTGGGACCAGGTCTCCTACGTCGAGGACCGCAAGGGCCACGACCTCCGCTACTCGGTCGACTGCACCAAGGCCCGCACCGAGCTGGGCTACCGGCCACGCAAGGACTTCGACACCGGCCTGGCGGAGACCGTCGCCTGGTACCGGAACAATCGCCCCTGGTGGGAGCCACTCCTGCCCGCCCGCACGCCGCCAGGCGCGTGACGACAAGCCACGGACGCGTCCGAGTGCGTCGGCTGCTCGCGGTGGCCGGTTGGGCGTTCCGGTGCGGCGTCTTCAGGAATGTCGTGGTGCGGCCAGGGAGAGGCGGCCACCACGATCCCGTACAGCACGTGGTCGGCGAGTAGCGTCAGACGTTCCGTGACTGTGGTCTTGTCCTTGTGCGGCAGGCCGAGCGCGGGCGCGATGACGGCTTGGAAGCCCGCCCAGACCAGCAGGCCGTAGGCGGGCCCGGCCCACGGGTGCCGGCGCACGGACTCGGGCAGCGCCCCGAAGAGCGCACCGCCGAACGCCCCGTACGACCAGTGCGCGAGTTCGATGATCGCGGGCCGGCGAGCGGCCGGGACACCGCGGAAGAATCGGGGCGTGGTGTGCTCCAGCACGGCCTCCGGCGGCACCTTCTCCATCAGGCCGATCGATGTGGAGAACTGCCTGAGGCCGGACATCGCCATGGCGGCGATCGCGCCCCTGGCCCCGGAACGCAGGATCGGCTTCTTTCGCATGGCGTCGGCCCCCGTTCGTCACAGGGTGGACTACCGAAGGGCGCGAAGGATAAACCTCCTGGTCAGACGGTCGCCGCAGCGGCGCCCCGTCGCGCGTGCGGGGGGCGCCGGTTCGGGTGTCAGTCCTCGATGTGGATGGCCAGCGCCGGGCAGACCACCGCGGCATGCCTGACGTCGGCGGCCTGCTCCGCCGGCGGGTCCGGGTTGAGCAGCACCACGATGCCGTCCTCGTCGCGCTGGTCGAACACCTCCGCCGCGGCGACCACACACTGCCCGGAAGCGACGCACTTGTCCTGGTCGATGATGACCTTCATGGGATCCTCTTGATCGTCGTTGTGGGGGAAGGTCACCAGGTCACGGGGAGTTCGTAGACCCCGTACACGGACCCATCGTGCTTGAACGGGATCTGGTCCAGGTCCGTGGCCAGCCGCAGGGTGGGGATGCGCCGATAGAGGGTGCTGTAGACGACCTGCAGCTCCATCCGGGCCAGCGGCTGGCCCAGGCACTGGTGGATGCCAAAGCCGAAGGCCACGTGGTGGCGGGCGTCGCGCTGGAGGTCCAGCCGGTCGGGGTCGGGGAAGGCGTCGGGGTCGCGGTTGCCGATGTCGTTGGCCATGATCAGCCCCTCGCCGGCGCGGATGACCTGTCCGGCGATCTCGATGTCCGCCAGCACCGCCCGGCGCCGCCCGTTGTGCGTGATGTGCAGGTAGCGCAGCAGTTCCTCCACCGCCGAGGTGACCAGTTTCTGATCCGCCGTGTCGCGCAGGAGGGCCAGCTGGTCGGGGTGTTCCAGCAGGGCGAGCGTGCCCAGCGCGATCATGTTCGCGGTCGTCTCGTGCCCGGCGATCAGCAGCAGCACCCCGATCCCGGCCGCGTCCCGCTGGGACAGCTCCCCGCTCTTGACCCGCTCGGTAAGCCCGGACAGCAGGTCGTCACCGGGGTTGGCGAGCTTCTCGCCCAGCAGCGTGTCCAGGTAGCCGACCAGCCGGCCGAGGGCGGCCGCCCGCTGCTCGGGGTCGGCGTCCCGGTTGATGATGGTCTTGCTGTTGTCCTGGAAGAAGTCGTGGTCGGCGTACGGGACGCCGAGCAGTTCGCAGATCACCAGCGACGGGACCGGCAGCGCGAACGCCTCCACCAGATCGACCGGCTTCGGCCCGGCCAGCAGGTCGTCGATCAGGTCGTCCACGATCTTCTGTACGGCCGGCCGCATCGCCTCCACCCGCTTGATGGTGAACGGCGCCGTCACCATCCGCCGCAGCCGGGCATGCTCGGGGTCGTCCATCATGATGAAGCTGATGGGCGAGCCCGAGCCGACAAGGGCGGTCGGGCTCGGATAGCCGGGCTGGTAGGCGTCGGCGCTGACCCTCGGGTCGGCCAGCAGCGCCCGCTGATCGGCGTAACGGGTGACCAGCCACGGCGTGCTGCCGTCCCACAGGCGGACCTTGGTGAGCGGGCCCTCCTTCTGCTTCTCCCGCAGCACCGGAGGCGGATCGAACGGGCAGCCGGCCGCCCTCGTCATCGGGTAGTCCGGAATCTCGGCCGCGGAGTCCAACGTACTGGTCATCAGGTTCTCCAAGGGAAGTCAGTGGGTGGAGACGAAGTCGGGGAGCGCGTCGACGACCTCTTGGCGACGCAGGCGGGTCTGCTTGGGCATGTTCCAGCCGAGTACGCCGGTGACTCTGCCGTCACTGTGGTAGAGCGCGACGAACCGGCGGGCCGAACGCTCGCCTTCCACCACGGTCACCTCGGCGTCGACGGGCAACACGCCATGGACCTGGATCTTGGTGTCGAACTGGTCGGTCCAGAAGTACGGCACCGGGCAGTAGGGCTGGTCGTCGCCGAGAATGTTGGCCGCGACAATATTGGCCTGTTCGGTGGCGTTGGTCCGGTTCTCCAGCCGCAGCAGGGTGCCGAACCGGTCGTGGTGCCAGCGGGCCACGTCGCCGACCGCGTAAATGCCCTCGGCCGCCCGGCAGCGCGAGTCGCACACGAGTCCGTTCTCCACCCGCAGGCCGCTGTCGGTCAGCCAGCCGGTCGCCGGGTCGGAGCCGATCGCCACCACGACCACGTCGGCCGGCAGCACTTCGCCGGTGTCCAGGTGCACGCCCGTGACCTTGCCGTCCTGGCCGGTGAGCCGGTCGACGCCGGCACCGAGCCGCAGGCGGACGCCGCGCTCGGTGTGCAGTTCGGCGAGCAGTCCCGCGACCGACGGCCCGATCTGGCCGGCCAGCGGTGCCGCCAGAGGACCGGCCATGGTGACCTCGAGGCCCAGGCCGCGCGCGGTGGCGGCGATCTCGGCGCCGAGCACCCCCTCCCCCACGACCACGAGCCGCGAGGCGGTCAGCAGATCCGCGCGCAGGGCCAGCGCGTCGTCCAGCGTGCGCAGTACGTGGACCCCGGTCAGATCCGCCTGCCCGGGCAGCGTCCGGGCGCGCAGTCCCGTGGCCACGACGATGGCCTCGGCCCGCAGGGCCCGCCCGGCCGCGGTGTGCACGGTGCGTACGGCCACGTCCAGGCCGACGGCCGGATCGGCGAGGACGAACTCGGCGTCCAGACTGGACAGCGCGGTCTGCGGTCGCAGCTGAGCCCGTTCGGGGTCCCAGGCGCCGGAGAGGACCTGCTTGGACAGGGGCGGCCGATCGTAGGGCAGGTGCGGCTCCGCGCCGAGGACGGTCAGGCCGCCCTGGTAGCCCTTGCGCCGCAACGCCTCCGCGGTGGCGAGCCCGGCGGCCGAGGCGCCGACCACCAGAACGCTGGAGGGAGCGCTCACGCGTTCTCGCTCAGCTCGATCGCGGCCGCCGGGCACATGCTGGCCGCTTCGCGGACCGTGGTGTGCAGCTGCTCGGCCGGTTCGGCGTCGAGCAGGATCACGATCCCGTCCTCTTCCCGCTGATCGAACACCTCCGGCGCGAGCATCACGCACGTGCCCGCGCCGCAGCATTTGTCCTCGTCCACGCGTACTTTCATCGAGAGTCCCTCCTGTGCCTCTACGGGGTGGTGGAGGTGCCCTCCGCGAGAACCTCCTTCGGTTCGTGGTCAGTTAACCGGGGTCGCAACGTTAAGTCAAGCGACTGATTTAAAATGGGCCGAGACGTGCGCGTACGGAAACGCCAAGAGCCGCCCGGTGCTCGAACACGGGCGGCGGCAGGGCGATCCTGGTCAACCCTTGATGGCGCCCTGGGTGATGCCGTTGACGAAGCTGCGCTGGAAGATGAGGTACACGATCACGATCGGCGCGACGACGATCAGGCAGGCCGCCGCCAGCAGCGGGATGTCGGTGGTGTACTGGCCGACGAAGAGCCCCAGGCCGCCCGGCGCCGTACGCCGGTCCGGGTCCTGCATCATGACCAGGACCAGCATGAACTGGTTCCACGACCACATGAAGTACAGGACCGACAGCGTGGTGATCTGCGGCCACGAGATGGGCAGCAGCACCCGCGCCAGCACGATGAAGTCCCGGGCGCCGTCGATGCGGGCCGCCTCGACGAGTTCGTCGGGGATGTTGGAGAAGTGCGTCTGCATCCAGTACACGCCGAAGGGCATGAACAGCGCCACCTCGGCGAGGATGATGCCGACGTAGGAGTTGGTGAGGCCGACCTCGCGCAGGTTGAAGTAGAGCGCCACCACGATGACCTCGATCGGCAGCGTGAGCCCCAGCACGAACCCGAACGACAGCGCCCGGTTGCCCCACACCTTCAGGACCGTCAGCCCATAGCCGGCCAGCGTGGCGAACGCCACCGCGATCGGCACAACGAAGACCGCGATCAGCAGGCTGGAGCGCATGAGGGCGGTGAAGTTGCCCCGTTCCCAGGCCAGGGCGAAGTTCTCCCACGACCACCGGTCCGGGATGCTCAGCCCGCTGAGCTGCGAGCCCGGAGGATGCAGGGCGGCCAGGACGATGCCGACGAACGGCACCAGGATCATGGCCGCCATCAGGACGAGCACTCCGTACCGGATTCCGACACCGCCGCGCATGCTCAACTCTCATCCCTGGTGAAGTATCGGACGGCACCGACGACGGCGATCACGATCACGGTCAGCACGACGGCCAGCGCGCTGGCGCCGCCGATGTTCCCCTCGTTGAAGGCCAGCCGGTAGACCAGCAGGCCGGGCACATTGGTCTGCCCCGCCGGGCCGCCGTTCGTCGTGGTGAAGACGAGGTCGAAGCTGGCCAGCGCGGCGATCGTGGTGATGACGCCGGCGATCGTGATCTCCTTGCGCACCCCGGGCAGGGTGACGTGCAGGAACTGCCGGTACGCCCCGGCGCCGTCGAGCGTGGCCGCCTCGTACAAGGACGGGTCGATCTTCTGCGCGCCGGCCAGGAAGAGCATCATGCACAGCCCGCTCATCACCCAGGTCCCGATGAGCCCGAGCGCGACCAGCGCCAGGCCGTAGTCGCCCAGCCAGGCGCGGGTGATCACCCCCAGCCCCACCAGGTCGAGGACCTGGTTGACGACGCCGGACTCGCTGTAGAGCCACCGCCAGGTGATGCCGACGGCCACCAGCGGCAGCACCTGGGGAAGGAAGAACACGGTCCGGAAGAACGTCATCCCCCGGCGTACCTTGCCCATCAGCAGGGCCGTCATGAACAGCCCGACCCCGATGGGGATGAACGAGAAGAAGACGATCAGTAGCAGGCTGTGCAGGATGGCCTCGTACAACGCCGAATCACGGAAAATCTTGACGTAGTTGTCCAGGCCGGCGAAGGTCGCGGGCAGGATGCCGTCCCAGTTCAGCAGCGACAGGCGCACCGTGTTCAGCGCCGGCCAGATGGCGAACCCCAGGTAGGCGGCGAGCGCGGGCAGCACGTACAGCCAGCCGCGGGCCCGTCCGCCACGCCGGGGCGGGCGAGCCCGCCCGCTGTCGGCCACCCGCTCCCCGCCGCGGGCCAGGGTGGCCCGCGGCGGGGAGATGGACGTGCTCACATCACGAGCCATGGTGTCCGTCCCACGACTCCTGCAGGGAGCTCAGGAAGTCGTCGACGGTCATCTTGTCGCTGAGAAGCCCCTGGATGCCGGGGGTCAGCTTGTCGATCATGCCGGGCGAGGCGTAGTCGGGGAAGGGGACGATCCCGTTGGCCTGCGCCACCGGCGTGAAGGCGGTCGCGATCTCGCCGCGCAGTCCCTGGGCGCCGAGCTCGGCCTTGGTGTCGACCGGCATGAACCCGCCGTCGAACTCGATCTTCGCCGCTTCCGGCGAGCTCAGGTAGTCGAGGAACGCGGCGGCGACGTTCGGGTGCTTCGTCTTGGCCGAGATGGCGTAGGCGACGCTCGCCCCCGAGGCGACCTTGGCCGGCTCGCCCGATGCAGTGGGCATGAGGAAGAAGCCGGCGTCGGCGCCCAGCTCCTTCTCCACGGCGGTGGCGCCCCAGTTGCCGGTCACCAGGAACGCGCTCTTGCCCTTGGAGAAGTTCGCCAGCGCGTCGGGGTCCGCCGTGGCGCTCGCGCCCGCGGGGAAGAAGCCCTTCTTCGACCAGTCGATCAGCGTCTGGGAGGCCTTCTTCGCGGCGTCGGTCTTGATCGTCCCGCCCGGCTTGCCGTAGACCCAGCTCCGGTAGGCGTCGACGTCGCCGGTGACGTTGAGCAGCGCGTTCCACAGGTGGAAGCCGCCGACCTGCAGCGCGCCGAGGCTCAGCGGGGTCTGGCCGGCGTCCTTCACCTTCTGCATCGCGGCCTCGAACTCGGCCAGCGTCTTCGGCGCCTCCTTGACCATCTTCTTGTTGTAGTAGACGCCGACCACCGACAGCCCGCCCGGCACGGCGTACAGGCCGCCGGTGCCGAACTGCTTGGCCGCCTTGTCGGAGCTGAGGACCTCGAGGCTGGAGGGCGGGAACTTGCCGGTCCACCCGTACGCCTTGTTCCACGGGCCCAGGTCCAGGATGAGACCGGCCGGGACCAGGGAGTTCATCGCGCCCGGGTTGTACTGCGCGATGTCCGGCGCCGCGTCGCCCGACATCGACAGCTTGATCGACTTGACGTAGTCGTTGAACGGCGTCATCTGGGGCTTGATGGTGACGTTCGGGTGCTTCTTCCTGAAGCCGTCGATGAGGGTCTGGGTGGGAGGATCGTTGCTGTAGGCCAGGGTCAGCGTGACCGGGTCGTTGGGGATGGTCGTCGATACGTCGATCTTCTTCGCCGCGTCCCCGCTCGGGGCGGCGGTGCCGCCGGTGCCCGCGCAGGCCGTCAGGGTGAGTGTCGCCGCGGTGCCGAGCGCCACGAGCGCCTGCCACCGACCTGGTGTTGCCATGTGCATGACCTTTCGCCTATCTCCGAGTCGCCAAACTCCAACCGGGTTCTTCAACGGACCTCCTGGCGGCCGCTTCTCACCAGGTCGAACCTGGTTCGCTCGATCTCCTCCAGCGAGTGACGCAGGGCCCCGTGGACGACGGCGTCGTCCTGGAGGGTCGAGACCTCCAGGGCCGGCTGGTCCAGGGGCTGCTCGGCCAGGTGCCGCCGGACCGCGGCGAGCAATGTCTCGCCGCATCTGGCCAGCGGCCCGCCGATGACCACGAGCCGCGGGTCGAGGATCGCCCGGATCGCCGCGACGCCCTTGGCGAAGCGGCGGGCGACCACGTCGAGCGCGTCCAGGGCCGAGGGTGTGCCGTCGACGACGGCGTCCAGCACGGCGTCGAACGCCCGCTCCCCCGCCGCTTCGAGCCGGGCCCGGAAGGCGGCGTCGCCGTCACGCTCGGCCGCCGCCTTCGCCAGCCGGACGATCTCCTCGCCGCCGACCCAGTCCTCGAACGGGCCGAGGCCGTGCGGATGGCGGGGCTCGGGGGGAGTGGCCGCGAACAGGTCGAGAAAGCCCACGTCACCGGCGTCGTTGGAGGCACCGCGGTAGAGCTCGCCGTTCAGCACGATGCCGGCGCCGACGCGCTCGCCCCAGTGAACCATCACCAGCGAGTCCTCGCGGCGTTCGGAATCCCGCCACCGCTCGCCCTGGGTGGCCAGCTTGACGTCGTTGTCCAGGTAGACCGGGCAGCCGAGGGCGTCCTTCATCCGGCGATGGAGAAGGTCGCCGGTCAGGCCGGGCATGCTCGGGATGAGCCGGATGATCCCGGTCGCCGGGTCGACTATGCCGGGTGTGCCCACCGAGGCGAACCACAGGTCGCCGGTCGTGATGCCCGCCGCCTCCAGCGTGCGTGCCACCGCGGGCAGCAGTGTCTCCACCACCTGCTGACCATGGGAACCGCCGCAGAGTTGCACCGCGTCGGCGGCGGCGACCGTACCGGCCAGGTCCGAGACCGCGACCCGCAGCTCCTGCGGGCTGATCGAGAGGCCCAGCACGTAGCCCGCCTCCGCCCGGAAGCGGACGAGCTGCGCGGGCCGTCCGGCCCTGCTGGAGTCGCGATCGAGGGAGCCGAACTCGACGAGTCCCTCCGCGGCCAGCGCGTTGAGCGAACGGGTGACCGCCTGCCGGGAAAGCCCGACCGCCTTGGCCAGCGCGGACACGCTCATGCTGGTCTCGGTCCGCAGCCGCCGCAGGATGGCACCCGCGTTGACCTCACGCATGAACTGCGTGCCAACGGCGACCACCTGCTCCATGACGTCTCCCTGGTCTCGACTTGCGGGTACGCTAGCATAATAATTATGGACCGTACGGAACTAATTCGTCGAGGGGTGTGACCTGCGATGTCATCCGGTGACGACGAGCAGCCCCCGCCGTGGGCGGACACCGTCAGCGGTCTCGCCCACCGCGTTCTCGGGCCGGTGGCCGAGTCGATCCGCTTCGTCACGCGCGAAGGCGCGGGGCGTGGTTATGAGTACGAGGCGAGGGACGGAGCGCTCACCGTCGCCGCGACGGACGGCGTGAGCGCTGCGGTCGCTCTCCATCACTATCTGCGGGAATGCTGCGAGCTGTCCGTGGGCTGGGACACCGTGCTGCCGTTGCGGCTGACGTCCCTCGCGGACAGCCCGCCCCGGCAGGGCTCGGCGCGGGTCCAGGACGGCTACTACTTCAACTTCTGTACGTTCAGCTACACCATGCCGTACTGGGACTGGGCCGACTGGGAGCGCGAGATCGACTGGATGGCGCTGCACGGCATCACCATGCCGCTCGCCATCACCGGCCACGAGGCCGCGCTGCACGCCGCCTACTCCCGCCTCGGTCTCGACGATCACACCATCCGTGGCTTCCTTGGCGGGCCAGGCTACCTTCCATTCCAGTTCATGGGGTGTATGGATGGCTTCGCCGGTCCGCTCCCCGCGTCCTGGATCGACAGTCATCGCGAGCTCGGGGCGCGCATCCTCGACCGCGAGCGCGCCTTCGGCATGACGCCCGTCCTTCCGGCCTTCACCGGACACGTCCCGCACCAGATCGCCGCGTCGTCGCGGGCCGCGCGCCGCGACTGGCAGGGGTTCGAGACCTGGGTCCTCGACCCGGCAGACCCGCTCTACGAGCGGCTGAGCACCGAGATCACCCGCGCCCAGATCAAGCTCTTCGGCACCGATCACCTGTACGCCGCAGATCCGTTCATCGAGATGATCCCGGTCGACGCCGACCCCTCCTTCCCCGGGGCCGTGGCGACGGCGACGCTGGCCGGGCTGCGGGCCGCCGATCCGGACGCGGTCTGGCTCATGCAGGCCTGGCCCTTCTCCTACCAGCGGGACTTCTGGACCGAGGACCGCGTCACCGCCTTCCTCGACGCGATCCCGAATGACCGGATGCTCGTCGCGGACCTGTGGGCGGAGTACGACCCGCTCTGGGAGCGCTTCGAGGAGTTCTCCGGCAAGCCCTGGCTCTGGTGCGCGCTGCTCAACTTCGGCGGCCGCACCGACCCGGTCGCCGACCTGCGGGCGGTGCCGGCCGCGATCGACACCGCCCTGGCTGCGCCGAACCCGCCCACCGGCATCGGCCTGTCCATGGAGGCCACCCGCAACAACCCCGTCTTCTTCGAGCTCGTGACGGACCAGATCTGGAACCGGGTCACCGACCTCGACGCCTGGCTCGACGCCTTCGTCGCCCAGCGCTATGACAGGAGCGCGGCCGCGCTGCGGACCGCCTGGCGCGGCCTCCTGAACACCGTCTACGACACCCGGGGCCTGCGGATCTACCCCGCGCAGTTCAACGGCATCCTCACCGCCAAACCCTCCTACGCGGGGATGGCCGAGGCGCGCGCCAACGTCACCGGCACCCTCTGGTACGACCCGGCGGAGCTGGCCGCGGCCTGGGAACGGATGATCGAGGTGGCCGAGCACGATCACGACCTGGTGACCGGTCCGCTGGGGCACGACCTCGTCGAGGTGGGCATCGCGTTCATGGTCAGGGTCGCCGACCGCTACTACCTCGACGCCGTGGAGCGGTCGGCCGCGCTCGGTACGGCCAGCCGGCCCCATGTCGACCGGTTCCTGCGCGTCTTCGATGACCTGGACCGGATGCTGGCCGCTCGCCCCGAGTACACCTTCCAGCGCTGGGAGTCCAAGGCCCTGTCGTGGGCGACCGACCCGGCCGAACGCGACGTCCTGCGGGACAACGCCCGCCGCATCATCACGGTCTGGGGCACCTCCTCCAGCCCCCTGCTCGACGACTACGCGGGGCGGCACTGGAGCGGGCTCGTCGGCGGCTATTACCGGGATCGCTGGGAGCTGTGGGCGCGTGGCCTCAACGACGCGCTCGCCACGCCCGGCGACGGCCCCGATGCGGACCTGGAAGAGCGGCTCCGTGACCGGGCCGAGCTCTTCCTGCGGGAGGGCCCGGCGGCGGCGCCGCAGGACCTGGGCGACATCGCCACGGAGTCACGCCGCCTGTTCGCCGCCTACGCGGACCAGGCCGACTCGCTTGCCCAGACGTACAAGCAGGCCGGCTCACTTACCCCGACGTACGAACACGATCGATGAGGAGAACGATGCCCCAGGTGGTACCTCCGACCGAGCGCCGGAACCCACGCACCGCCGACATCGACACCCTGGAGTCCCGCGAGGTCCTCCGCCTGCTGCGAGAGGAGGACGCCCGGGCGGTCGAGGCCGTCGGCGCGGCCGGCGACCAGCTCGCCCGCGCGGTGGACGAAGCACATCTCCGGCTGAACCGGGGCGGAACTGTGCACTACTTCGGCGCCGGCGCCTCCGGACGGCTGGCGGTGCTCGACGCCACGGAGATCACGCCGACCTTCGGGGCGGCGCGTGGCCTGTTCACCGCCCACTTCGCCGGTGGGCTCGCCGCCGTCACCGACTCCTCCGTCGACCAGGAGGACGCCGAGGCGCTGGGCGCCGCCGACGCCGCCGTCCTCGACGAGGCCGGCGTGGCGATCGGGATCACGGCGTCCGGGTCCACCCCGTACGTGGCGGGCGCGCTGCGCGCGGCCCGCGCCGCCGGCGCCCTCACGGTGCTGGTGACCTGCAACCCGGACGCTCCGCTCCGCGAGCTGGCCGAGATCAACGTCGTCGCCGCCACCGGGCCGGAGGCGCTGACCGGCTCCACCCGGCTCAAGGCCGGTACGGCGACGAAGGTGATACTCAACTCGTTCTCGACGGCTCTCATGATCAAGGCGGGCCGGACGTACGGCAACCTCATGGTCGGGCTGGTCGCCACCAACGCCAAGCTCGGCGAGCGCGCGGTGAGCCTGCTCGTCGAGGCGACGGGTGAGGAGGAGGCGAGCTGCCGCGCGGTCCTGGCCGACGCGGGCGGCAACATCCCGGAAGCGCTCGTACGGCTGCTCACCGGCTGCTCGGCCGAGCAGGCGCGGACCGCGCTGGAGCGGCATCCGGGCGTCCGTGCGGCCGTCGCCGCGCTGGCGGACGCCGGATGAACCTGGCGGGCGTGGACGTCGGCGGTGGCGGGATCAGGGTGCGGATCGAGGCGGGCGGGTCGATCGTGTCCGGGGACGACGCGTCCCCGGTGCCGCGCGTTCAGGGCAGGGTCGACCTCGATCGGCTCGCGGCGCGGATCATCCGGGTCATCCAGAACGCCCTGGGCGGCCGGGAGCTCGACCGGTTCGCCGGCATGGCGATCGGCACGACAGGACTGCCGGGCCTGGTCCCGGACCCGAGCACGCTCTGGCACGCCCTGCGCGGGCGGTTCGGCCTGGGCACGCTCGTGGTCACCGGTGACATGGTGACCACGCACGTCGGCGCGCTCGGGTTCCGGCCCGGCGTCGTCGTCGCCGCGGGCACCGGCGTCATCACTCTCGGCACCGACCTGGACGGCGTCTGGAACCAGTCCGACGGGTGGGGATACCTGCTCGGCGACCACGGCGGCGGCGCCTGGATCGGGATGCGCGGCCTGCACGCCGCTCTGCGCGCGCATGACGGCCGGGCGGGCGGGTCGCCCGCGCTTCTCGAACGCCTGACGGCGCACTTCGGGCCCCCCTCGGAGCTGGTGGCGCTGGTGTACGCGGCGGGGTCGGCGGCCCACCACTTCGCCTCGTTCGCACCGGCCGTCGGCGAGGCGGCCCGTGACGGGGACCCGGTGGCGCGGCAGATCTGGACAGAGGCCGGCCGGCAGCTCGGCCAGACCGCGCTGGCCGCCGCGTCCGGGCTCGACCCGGTCTTCTCCTGGGGCGGCCGGCTGTTCGACGCCGCGGATCTGCTGATGGAGCCCTTCCAGAGCACTGTCCGTACGCTGCTTCCCGAGGCTCGTTTCGAACCGCCGCGAGGCAACTCCGCCGACGGCGCGCTCGCCCTGGCGCGGACCGCCGCCGACGGTTCGGTACGGCCGTACCACCCCTATGTCTACGTCTTCACCGAAGCGTCACAGGATCGGCCGGACAGCGGACGAACAGGCGGTACGGAACGGCGCCGAGCATCGGCGGCGGCCCCGGAGAAGATGACCTGATGAAACTGTCGGTGCCCGAGTGCACACTGAGCGTATGTCTGACGAGCCTCTCGAACTCGGCGAGATCTCCATCGCCGACTGGCACGCCCACACCGACAAGATGGCGGAAGTCAGCTTCCTGACCATCGCCCGCCGGCTCCCCTCCCTCGTGCGCCAGGCGCTGCGCATGGCCTGGGGAGCCAGCCCGCGCGACACCCTGGCCACCGTCGCGCTCAACCTGCTCGGCGGGGTGTTCACCGCCTTCGGGCTGCTGGCCACGACCGGCGTGCTCGCCGCCCTGTTCAGCCAGGGTCCCACCCCCGACCGCGTGATGGCCGCGCTGCCCAGCCTCGCCCTCGTCGCCACCGCCGCCGCCCTGCGCACCGCCATGCAAGCGGGCGCCGGCTGGGCGGAGTCCCGCCTCACTCCCCAGATCTCCCGGCACACCGAGGAGCGGCTCTACGGCCTGACCAGCCGCGTCGACCTGGTCGCCTATGACGACCCCGACTTCCACGACTCCCTCGAACGCGCCAACATGCGGGGCGTGGCGGTGGCCGACTCGGTGGTGTCCTCGGCCATCGACGTGGTGACGGCCGTGGTCGGCCTCGCGGCCGTGGCCGGGGTGCTCGGTGTCCTCCACCCGGTGCTGCTGCCGCTGCTCCTGCTGGCGGTGCTGCCCGACGCCTGGGCCGCGGTCCGCAGCGCACGGATGCGCTACGCGACGATGTACTCCCTCATCCCGGCCCGCCGCCGCAAGTGGATCATTGCCGAACTGCTGGCCGAGCGCGAGGCCGCCGCCGAGGTCCGCTCGTTCACGATGCGCGGCTTCCTGCTGCGCATGTACGACGCGGTGGCCAAGGCCGAGCAGGAGGTGCTCCTGCTGCTGGCCAGACGGCAGACGGTGGCCCGGCTCGTGGGCGAGGCCTTCGGCGGCCTGGGCACCGGCGTGGTCTACGTCGCGCTCGGCATCCTGCTGGCCATCGCCGCGATCCCGCTCGCCGTGGCGGGCACCGCCGTCCTGGCGATCAGATCCGGTCAGCAGTCCCTGAGCAGCCTCATGTACGCCACCAACCGCCTCTACGAGCAGGGCCTCTACTTCACCGACTTCCTGGAGTTCTGCGCCGACGCCGAACGCCGGCTGCCCGGCCCCCGCCCGCTCACGGCGCCCGAGTCCTTCCAGTGCATCGTCGCCGACAAGGTGTCCTTCACCTATCCGGGCGCCGACGAGCCCGCGCTCTGCGAGGTGTCCATCGAGATCAAGCGCGGCGAGATCGTCGCCTTCGTCGGCGAGAACGGCTCGGGCAAGACCACCCTCGCCAAGATCCTCTCCGGCCTCTACGAACCCGACAGCGGCACCGTCGCCTGGGACGAGATCGACCTGAAAGACGTCAAACCCGACGACCTCCGGCTGCGCACCGCGGTCATCGCGCAGGACCACACCCGCTGGCCGCTCACGGCCCGCTACAACATCACCATGGGCACCGACAAAGGCGAAGCGGCCCTGCACTCGGCCGCCGAGGTGGCCGGGGCCGACGTGGTCATCGGCGACCTCCCCCACGGCTACCGCACGCTGCTCGACCGGCGCTTCAAGGACGGCCACGAGCTGTCCGGCGGCCAGTGGCAGCGCATCGCGGTGGCCCGGGGCTTCCACCGCGACGCGGCGCTGCTCATCTGCGACGAGCCGACCGCCGCCCTCGACGCCCGCGCCGAGCACGCCCTGTTCGAACGCATCCGCAGCCACTCCGACGGCCGCACCGTCCTGCTCATCACCCATCGGCTGGCCAGCGTCCGCTACGCCGACCGCATCTATGTCCTGGAGCACGGCAAGGTGACCGAGCAGGGCACCCACGACACCCTCATGTCACTGGACGGCCTGTACGCCGACCTCTACACCCTCCAAGCCAGCGCCTACCGATAACCGCGGAGCAACGGCGGCGACGGCGAACCACACGCCGTCGTCACCGGCCGTCATACGCAGAACGTTCTCAGCACCACTGGTGACGCGATACGCAGAATGTTCTCAGCACCGCTGGTGACGGCGACCGGACACGACACGGGCCTTGCGGTGGCGCTTGGCAGGCGATCAGCCGATTCTGTCGTGGACCACACCGTCCATGTCGCCGCCCCAGACGTCGTCGTCCTCGTGGAGCCAAGTGGCGGATTCGCGCTCTTTGTCCTCCTGGCCGCTCGCACCGCCCATCCCGCTCATCGGCATGAAGGGGGAGCCTGTCCCGTTCGTGGCGGTGGCCCGAATACCGTTGATCGTCGCCGGGGCTCCCGATCCACTGCCCATGCCGGCGCCGGGATTGCCGGGGTCGGTGGCCGCGGAGTGGTTCGGGCTCTTGGGGGTGGAGTGGATCGGACTGCTGTCCGAGTCGATTGGGCGCTGGAAGTCTGCCAGCTTGGTATGCAGGTTGGTAGGCCGATCCAGGGCGCTCGTGGGATCGTTCGAGCCGTGGGTGGGGTCGCCAGGCGATGTGTCGTTGCCGTTCGCGTCGAGGATGGCCGGCCAACGGGGTGCGTTCGTGCTGCCCGGGGCGGCGTCGGACGATCGGCTGTCCGGCCCTTGGCTGAGGTCCGCCCTGTCCCGGTCCTCGGGATCACCAGGGAAATGGGCGCGCTCGCCATGCGGTGCGGAAGAGTCCGCGCCGGCAGGTAACGCAGGGCCGCCGCCTGAGCGGTCAGTGCCAGTGGGGCTTATATGGGAGGGGGAGCGGTCGGAGGCTCCGGCGGACGGCCTCTCGCCGAATCTGTAGTCGACCGTTTCGGGCTTCTCATGCGGTGCCACCGGATAGGCGATGGCGGGCAGTTCCATCTCCACCGTCTTGGGAAGGGTGCTGTAGATCGCCTCGAGGTCCTTGCTGAACGCTTCCAGCTGCAGTCCTGCCAGCTTACCCAGATTCTTCCAGGTTAAATCCACGCCATGCTTGCCCGACTGCAGGACTCCGTTAAAAATGAGGTCGCCGTGACCATCGCGCCTGAAGCCGAAATTCGAGGTTTCGCGCTCCGCCTCCGGAAGTTCGCCGTCGATGGACTCCTGGTGTTGGCGTACCACTCCGGCCAGGGTCTCGAGCGGACGGCCCATCGCCAGCAGCTTGTCAGAGAGTTCGCCGAGCGCTATGTAAAGAGTTCTCAGGGCCCGCTGTGCCGTTACGGAGGCCTTGCCCTCCCAGACCTTAGCGAGAGCCTCGGCTTCCTGTCCGAGCACCCATTGGGCGTTGGCGACGACCGAACACGCGTCCACGTAGGAGGCGCCGGCATCCTGAATCTCCTTGACGCTGATGCCCTTGATGAAGTCCCTGACCTCCTCAAATCTGCGGTCGTCGTTATCGATCGTCCAGTCCTCACCGCGGGAGGGCTTGAGCCAGTGTGTCTTCTTGTCGGTCTTCTCGACCATGGGTGGCTAGGCTCCGTCCGTGTTCGCGTCGCTGACGTCCTTGTATTTGCCCGCACCGGCGTCGAGCAGCGCAATCGCGATATCGAAGTTCTTGTGGACCTCTCGATAGATCGTGGTGAACTCCTGGTGGCAGGTCTCCAGCATTTTGGCGAACGTGCGACCGCCCTCCCACCGGGCAACGCTCTGCAACTGGGTCCTCAGCTCCTCGAGCGCGGCGTACTTGGTCAGATCATCGATGGAGCCCTGGCCGGCGGCCAGGCTGCTCCCCTTGGCGCTGCCGCCTTCGCCGGTGAAGCGCCCCAGCGCCTCTCTCAGCGCTTTGGCACTTTCCCTGATCACCTTTTCGTTGTAGGTGACGCCATCTCGCTCCGCCTCCAGACCCGGCCAGCTGTCTTCCAGGGCCTTGGGTGGTATCGATTCTGGCGCCATGCTCACGCTCCTAAATCGCGCTTGAGTCGTCGATTGCGAATATCCCGTTGGCCCATGACGCAGTGCTCAATGGGCGCCCATTAAATCTCGGCCTCGGCGCCCCTGATGCGACCGCTACCCCAAGCTCGGATACCTCTGCCGGGGACAGGAGCATGCTGCGGCGACGCTTCCAAAGCGAACTTCTCGCCTTGTCTGATCAACCCGCCGAGGCCTTTGACAAGGTCAGGGAGCAAGACCGAGAGAGATTTGCCAACATCAAAACTCCTGATGATCAGCCCAGAACTACTTCCTCAAATATCCGTGGAAGATCGGGTCGGGTGAGTATCGGCCTGGCGACAGGCCGCCGCACACCTCACAGCGCCGGAAACGACGATACACCATTATGGAGCGAGTGCTCTGTTATTTGCGAGCACACCCCGCCCTCGGGTTCATGATCTCGATCGGTTGCCGAACGTCGCCGAACGACTGGTGGCCGAGGGCCGGCTCGCCACCAGGCCGAGGCGGATGAGGCTGTCCGCGGTGTCGGCGATGGCGGTCTCCGGGGCGCGCGGCTGCCAGCCGAGGACCTCACGAGCCTTGTCCGCGTGGACGAGCGGGATGCGGCCCAGCTGGTCGACCATCGCCCGCAACTCGGGATTCGTCCGCGCCGCGGCCCTGACCTGCTCGTCGGCGAGCTCCAGTTTCGGCACCTTGGCCGCGAGCTCGCCCAGATGGTCGCTCAGGATCCGGGCGGCGTGCAGGAAGCTGATCATCTCGCCGCTGCTGGCCAGGAACCGCTGTCCGGCCGCGGCGGGGTGGATCATGGCCCGCACGTGCAAGTCCACGACGTCCCGCACGTCCACCACGCCGAAGAAGACACGGGGCGCGACCGGCATGTCCCCGTCGAGCAAAGTCTTGACGAGCATGGTGGAGACCGACAGGTGCGGGCCGAGCAGCGGACCGAAGATTCCGGTGGGGTTGATCACGGCCAGTTCGAGGTCATCGGCCTCGGTCCGCGCGAAGTCCCAGGCCGCGCGCTCCGCGATCGTCTTCGACCTGGTGTAGGCCGTGTTGTCGTCGGCGGGGTCGGTCCAGTCGCGCTCGTCGTACTCGTCGCTCGCCTTACGGCTGTACCCGACCGCGGTGAACGACGAGGTCATCACCACCCGCGCCACACCGGCGTCGCGGGCGGCACGCAGGACGCGCAGCGCTCCGTCCCTGGCCGGGACGATCAGCTCGTCGTCGTCCTTTGGCTGACCGGCGGGCAGCGGCGATGCGACGTGGTGGACATAGGCGCAGCCCGCCGTGGCCGCGGCCCAACCGTCGTCCGCGGACAGATCGGCGTGGCAGACGTCGAGCCGATCCCCTGGATCGGCGCCGGCCGCGGCCACCGCCTCGCGGAGGCTGGTTTCGCGGGCGGGCGAGCGGACCGTGGCGCGCACGCGGTGACCGTCGAGCAGCAGCCGGCTGACCAGGTGCGAGCCGACGTGGCCGCTGCCACCGGTGACGAGAATGGGGTCGTTGAGCCGGCGACTGTCCGTTCCTGATGACGATCTCGTGGTCGGCATGTCGTCCCTCGTTGAAGGAGGAAGGAGCAAGGTTTTGGCGTAGACCGTGCGGTGTTCGGGCCCGGTGTCGCGTACGGTCCACGGCCCGACCTCGAGGCTACTTCGAGCGGGAGCAGTTGTCAGAACCTCGTCTCGTGCGAACTTCGCGGCTCATTCGTCCATCCAACCGTGCATGACCACACACACGATGACCCGTACCGTATTGGGCACGACCCTGGCCGCAGGGCTGGTGCTGGGCGGCCTCGCGCCAGCGGCGCACGCCGCGACCGCGCCCGCCACTTTCGGCCCTTCCGGATACGGGGGCATCACGCTGGGGATGAGCACGAAGGCGGCCAAGGCCAGCGGCAAGATCACGCCCGCCGACGGGGCCGGCGTCTCCCCCACCTGCACCGGCTGGAGCCTGAAGGCTCACCCGGTAGGCCGCGACTCCGTCGGCCTCTTCATCTCCAAGAAGCACGGCGTTGCGGTGATCTTCGCGCCCAAGGGCGCCAAGACCCCTGAGGGCATCGGACTGGGCTCCACGTACCGGCAGATCAAGAAGGCCTATCCCAAGCTGAAGACGGCTGCCAGCGGCTACCCGTACGTCGACATCCCCGGCAAGGCGCATGCGTACTATTCCTTCCTCCTCAACAAGGGCAAGGTGTACGAGATGGCGCTGGGGCTCCACAAGCAGGACTGCGTCAACTAATCCGGGGCGGGGCCTCGCCTGACCGGCCCCCATGTTTCTAGTCGGTCTGTTCGGAAAGTGGGAGTTTCCGGGAACCGATGAGAAAGGCATGGACATGGGCGCCGATGACAAGATCCGGAACAAGGCGGAGGAGCTCAAGGGCCGGGCGAAGGAGGCCCTCGGAAAGGCCACCGACGACGAGGACCTGCGGGCCGAAGGGCGTACAGAACAGGCCGAGGGGGGCCTCAGACAGGCCGGCGAGAAAGTCAAGGACGCCGGCAAGAAGGTCAAGGACGCCTTCAAGAAGTAACGGCCACGACGAACACCTCCGGACATGGGGCCGCGGGGGGGGGGGGGGGGCGGGCCGGCGGCCCCCCCCCCCGTGCTTGAACAAA